>NZ_JADPKL010000101.1:0-1202 GCF_023073935.1 Bradyrhizobium sp. 147
GACCAGCTCCGACGACCCGAGCGCTCCCAGCAGAGCACGCCGATCAAAGGGGTCCCTTTTGGATGCCGATAGGGGGTCCCAGTCGAACGCCGATTGACAGTTCTTGGTACGAATGCCGTCCCCTCCCCGCGCCCAACCGGCCTGATCGAGAATTTTGCTCGCGCGATTGAGGTCGAACTGGTGCAGTGGCAGATTGGGATTGAAGAAGAAGGACTGCCGCGGCATGAAAGTCTCTTGTCGGCATCGGCACCCCATAATAGAGCCCCTGGATGATCGCTTCCTTATCAATTGCCGCATAGAGCGCCTCACGCACGCAAGCTCCTTGAACTGCGGACGCTCGAGATTCAGGTAGAAGGATTCGAACGAGGTCCTCGGGACGAGCGTCACCACACGGTTCGGCAGCGTCTTGGCCTCGCCGTAGTGATCCGGAGTAATGTAGGGCTGCCCCACGAGATCAATGTCACCGCTCTTGAATTGAGTGTAGAGGACGGTGAGATCGGGAATGTATTTGAAGACCAACTTCTCGATGTGCGGGCCTTCACCGAAATACTCAGTGTTGGCGATGAGCTCGAGATGATCGCCGGCGACCCGCTGGCCCCACTTGAACGCCCCGGTGCCGACTGGACGGCGCCTGATTGAAGGCCGCGTTGTTTGGATTGGCTTCCTTCTCGAGGATGTGCTTAGGCACGATGAAAGTTTCGGTCAGGAACGACAAATACGGCGCAAACGCCTCTTCCATCCGCCACGAAATCTCTGTGGGCGAGACCACCGTGATGTCGCGCACGAGGGCATGGCCCGCCGTGCGCCAACTCCGGAAATTGGGGTTGGTGATCAGTTCGAGCGTGAACTTGACGTCCTCGGCGCTGAACGGCTGGCCGTCGTGCCAGCGGACATCGTCACGCAGGCGAATGCGCCATTTGAGGCCGTCCTCAGAAATGCCGCCGTTCTTTTGGTTGGGCACTTCTATGGCAAGGTTTGGCTTAATGACGCCTTGAGGATCGATGCGGAAGAGCGCGTCGAACACCGAGAAATGCACACCATCGTCGACTTCAATGTGCACCATCAGCGGGAAGAGGATGAAGATCGAGGCATTGCCCTTGGCAGATTCCTCGAAGGCGCCGCCCGGCTCGATCCGGTAGGCCGGCTCGAGGTGGTCCTTGATCGCCTTCAGCTTCGGCGTGATCTGGTTGGTGACGTCGGGC
>NZ_JADPKL010000073.1:0-1201 GCF_023073935.1 Bradyrhizobium sp. 147
GCAGGGCTATCGCATATGGCGAAGCATACTGAGGAGGAAGGCATCATCCCAGCCCGCGCGCTTGATTTTGCGTCGAATCGAGGCGGTGTCGGGATGAGATCGCAAGATATTGAGGGCGAGCCTGCGCAGGGTGGCAAGGTTCTCGGGAGCGTTGTCCTTCCGGGCACGGTTGCCATCCTCGGCGAAGTGAACATCGAGCACCCAGTGGAGCTGGTTCTCGATGCCCCAGTGGCTTCGGGTGACGTGCAGCAGCCGCTTGGGAGAGATGTATTTGGAGAGGAGATAGTGGCGCACGAGCGGCGCATCGGGCGGCTTCGCCCGGGGGCGCCTGCGCGAGGTGACGCGCCCCAGCGCGACAACGCCGGGAAAGCCATGGCGTGCCGCCAGGCTGGTGTTGCGCATGACGGTGGCACGCCGCGCTTCGTGCCGATCGTGACTGGAGGGGTCGATCTGTGCGGCGCTGCTGCGCTTGCCCGATCGTGCAAACTGCTGCGTGACCGCTTTGAACAAAGGGCCACGGTTGGCCTTGATCGCCAGTGCATAGTCGCCACCCCGCTGCAGCACGGCACTGGCAAAGGCGCGGCTGCAATGCAGCGCATCAGCTGTGACGATACAGCCCTCCAGACTGAGAAGCTCCAACACCTCCAAGGCGCCTGCGGTCTCGTTCCGGCCGGGCGCTTTCCGCTGAGCCAAGGCCATGCGGGCTTCCACCGCGAAGACGTTGACCAGATGCAGCGGCATGGCCTTCCCACCACGCTCGTAGGCGCCGCGCAACGCCTTGCCATCGACGGCCACCACCCCCGTGAGCTTGAGCCCATTGACCTTGGCGAAGGCCGCCATGAAGCGACGGAATGCCTTCTCGAAGGCGTCCGGCTCGAGCAAGCGGAATACCCGACTGAACGTGTCGTGGCTCGGCACGCCATGGTCCAGGCGCAGGAAGAGCCGCAGCAGTTCTTGCTTCGCCTCGCCGAAGTCCGCCATGTCCGAGCACGACTCTGCTCCACACAGCGTCGCCGCCAGCGCGATGACCAACACCTCCAAAAGATCGTGCCTGGCATTGGCCGCTCGCGGATCCGGCAGCCGACCAAAAACCTTCGTGAACCTCCGCATCCGACCCCCTCCATGCTCTGGGAGTCGTCTTCAGAATCTCTCTTGCTCTCCAATGCAATAGGCCAGAGAAATCCATATGCGATTCCCCTGC
>NZ_JADPKL010000112.1:0-1178 GCF_023073935.1 Bradyrhizobium sp. 147
GCCGTGCTCGCGTCCGTCAAGGCGTGGCCTGGCAACAGACCACGTGAGGTTCGAGCGAGCGACGGCCATCCTTGACGGACGCTGCGCGCGACGTCATGAGGGGCCGTAGGTCGGGACGAAGAAGCGCGTCCCGGTCGAACTAAGAAGCAGAAAGTGATCCGACCGGCGGTTCGCCGCACCACGGCGTGCCGCGGGCCACCACTGTGTTGGCGAAGATGAGCATCTTCCTGGCGCAGGCAACGAGCGCCTGTTTGTGTTCCTTTCCGGCCTTGGTCAGCCTCTGGTAGAGCTGGATGAGCTGCGGGTTCCAGCGAAACGATGCGGCCAGTGAAGCCGTATAAAGCGCGCGACGCAGCCGCTTGCGTCCGCCCTCGATATGCCGAACGCCTGACCGCTCGCCGCTGTCGTCGTCATAGGGCGCAAGGCCGGCGAGAGCGACAGCTTGCTCCCGCGTGATCCGGCCGATCTCAGGCAGACGCACCAGGATGGCCACGGCGGTCGGCAGCCCGATGCCGTCGACGCTGTTGATCAGCGCAAGCCTCTTGGCAAGGTCGGGATGCTTGCGAATCGCGGCGACCAGGGCCTTGAGTGCGGCCCTCTCACGTTGCTCCAGGCGAGCGATATCCTCGCGCCAGAGCTGGTTCATCGCCGCATTGCGGCAGCTCTCGATCCTGTTCTTGAGGCGCGCAATATCCTCACCGATCTGATCGATCATGGTCAGTTGCTCGGCGAACGGCAGCAACCGAGGATCGGGAGCGGCATGGATCTTCCGCACTGCAGCGGTGCAGGCTGCGATAAGAGCGGCATCGACCTTATCGTTCTTGGCCCGCTGCAGGTGGAATGTGGCATAGGCCCGGACCTGAGCCGGTTGAAACACCACAACCACAAACCCTTTGCGTCGCAGTTCGGCGACGACAGGCTGTTCGTAACCGCCGCTCGCCTCGATGCCGACGCGTTTGACGCGATGCTGTCGCAGCCACGTCAGCAAAGCCTCATGGCCTTCCGCCGTGTTCTTCACCTGCAACTGCTCGCGGCTGCCTTCGATCGCCACATCAAGCTTCCGTTTGCCGGTATCGATCCCGGCACAGATCGTGCTATGCTTGGCCATCTTCGTCGATCCCTCCCTTGTTATGCGAACCTAAAGTTCGTTCAACCATTCGGGTCCCGATGAAGTGCCG
>NZ_JADPKL010000020.1:0-150475 GCF_023073935.1 Bradyrhizobium sp. 147
TGCCCTAGGGGCCTTCTGGACAAATATACAGCCTCCGCTCGCAATCGGCCGGCACGCACCCGCCTCACTCCGCTAACGAGTAATTCTTGCCCAGCCTCGACGAGTCAAATTCGAATTCGTGAAATCCTAATACTGGAAATGCTGAGGGATTGCCGTGACTTGCCTACTGTGCATGGGGTTGTTTTCGCGGTTTTTGTTTGGGGCCTGCTGAACCAGCACGCTGTAGGCCGCTTTCGCCCGTGGGAACTGCAGGCCCTCACCGCCTGTTGCCGAGACCGCACACGTTGCGCCTTTCGCATCCCCCTCCGGTTGCCAATCAACCGCCGTTCACCCACTATCTCACCTGTTCGACATGTGGGGGGATCGATGCCGGCGTTTCGCTCGAAGAAGTCCTTTGCAAAACCCTTGGCCGTTGCCAGCCTCGGCATTGCCCT
Organism: Bradyrhizobium sp. 147; assembly: GCF_023073935.1. Taxonomy (NCBI): domain Bacteria; kingdom Pseudomonadati; phylum Pseudomonadota; class Alphaproteobacteria; order Hyphomicrobiales; family Nitrobacteraceae; genus Bradyrhizobium; species Bradyrhizobium sp. 147. The sequence continues at coordinate 435 of NZ_JADPKL010000020.1, forward strand.
GGCCGTCCTGGCCCTGCCGCGCGCCGGCTTCGCCTACACCCAGGAAGAGCAGCAGGCCTGCTCGCCCGACGCGATGCGGCTGTGCGGCGAGTTCGTGCCGAACGTCGATGCCATCACCGCCTGCATGATCGCGAAGAAGTCGCAGCTCTCGCCGCAATGCCGGGTGTTCTTCCGGCCAGGACCCGAGCCGGGCGAGGTCCGTGCCGGCAAGCCGACCAACATCGCGCCCAAGGCCGCGAGGAAGAGCACCAAGCCGGCGCCGAAAGCCAAGAAGAAGAAATCCGAGCAGGGCTGAGCGCGACAGCGCGCTTTCTTCCCTGAAGTTCGGCAGCCGCGTTTCCTCCCCTGGACTCGTTTTGTTCGCGCGACCGGCGCGCCGGCTTGCGGCAATTCCAAGCGCACACGACAAAAGAAGAGTCGCGAATCAGTTTGCGCGGCAAGGTTGCGTTCCGCTTTGTCCCGCTTCGCTGCTCAAAAAGCGCATGATCGCTCGCGCAGGCCGCATTTCATTGCGATTGTATCGGGCGTCGCACCAGGCAGTGTGACTCAAAAGCCAACACGCCTTGTTATTTCGTGGCGGCAACGCAACTCTCGATAAATTTTTCTTTCACGAATCAGCGCGCTGATTCATTTTCGAGCCACGGGGTCAATCTGGAGGCCGAAGGTATGAACGTTATTGTTTTTGCATCACGTAAAGGCGGTTCGGGCAAGAGTACCCTCGCTGCCCATCTCGCCGCGCAGATCAAGGCGAGCAAGCAGGTCATGCTGGTGGACGCCGATCCGCAAGGCTCGCTCACGCTCTGGCACAAGCTGCGCGGCACCAACGAGCCGTCGATCAAGGCGGCCGTGAACTCCGTCAGCGGCATCGTCTCCGCGGCCAGGCGCGACGGTTATGAATGGGTGTTGATCGACACGCCGCCGAACCTGTCGGCCGTCGTCGACGACGCGATCAGGAACGCGACGATGGTGATCATTCCGGCGCGTCCCGGCGTGTTCGACGTCAACGCGGTGCAGGAAACCATCCAGATGTGCCGCGCCGCGCGCAAGCCCTATGCGGTCGTGCTCAACGGTGCGCCGGCGCGCCGCGACGAGACCGAAAGCCCGATCGTCACCATCGCCCGCGAGGCGCTGGCGAAATTCCGCGCCCCGGTGTGGGGCGGCCAGATCACCAACCGTTCGGATCTCCTGATGGCGCTCAGCCACGGCGAAGGCGCGCGCGAGTATCAGGCCGAGAGCCGCGCGGCTCAGGAAATTGCAAGACTGTGGGCGGCGATCGAGCGTTCAGTGAAGGCTATTCGCGGCACGGCGTCGGCTTCCGGCGCAATGCACAAGCAGGCGGCATAATTTCATTATTCATTTCCCCCGACGAAAAAACGCGCGGACGAGCCGCGCGTTTTGCGTTTCTGCCGTCACCTGTCTTTCCGCGATGGCGCGCAAGCGCCAGACCCGGAATCTCGCGAGTCCGGATTCGCCCTTCGGTCGATCCGGAATGACGAGCTGAGCTACGCCACCATCAGCATGTAGAACACGATCACCGGCGACAGGGTGAGGATCACCGACCAGATGCCGACGGCCCAGAGAATGTCCTCCGTGGTAAAGCTCTGCTGTCCGGCGTCGTAATGCGACGCCATTTCATTCTGACTATTCACAAACGCCTCCGCGATTTCTTCGCTTATGGGCGCCAGTGATACGCGGGATGTTTTAAAATTCCGGGTCGCAGCTGGCCGTGCATTTTGAACACAGGTGCTACCACGGGTTAACCATCCGCGTGGCGCTGTCAGCCCGCCAGCCAAACGCGAAACAGCAGCACCGGCATCAGGCCGAGCATCACCGCCCAGAACCCGAACGACGACACCACCAGAATTCCCTGCAAGAGATCGGCCGGCGCGAATTGGCTCGCGGCCGTCGGCCGGGTGCGATGTCCCATGGTCATTCCCCCGTTTGAAAGTCTTGGCGGAAACGATAGGCGCGATTGCGTAAACGAGGCGTGGATGCACCATGCGGCAGACGCGAAGGCGGTTGGCGCGCGGTTAACCATGCAGGCGTTCTTACCCTCCTCCGAAGGCGGAGGGTAAGCGCTAGGCCGCGGCTTTCATCCGTCGCTCGATCTCGCGATCGATCGTGGCGGCGAGCTCGCTGCTCACTTCCACCATCGGCAGGCGCACTTCGGGGCTGTCGATGAGGCCGCTGCGCCACAGCCAGTACTTCGCCGGCGCAGGGCTCGGTTCGGCGAACAGCAGCCGTGTGAGCTCGGCGACCTCCTGCCAGCGCGCCATCGCGGCATCGTGATTGCCGCGCTTGAGTTCCGCATACACCGCCGCAAATGTCGCGGTCTCGACATGGGCTGACAGCACGATGCCGCCGTCGGCGCCGTCGGTGAGCGCCTCGAAATAATTTGCGTCCTCGCCGGTGAGCACGCGAAAATCCTTCGGCCTGTCGCGCAGCAGCGCGATCGATTGTTCGCGGCTCGCGCCGCAATCCTTCAGGCCGACGATGTTCTTGTGTTCGGCAAGCCGCAGCATGGTCTGGTTGGTGACGTTGACCGCGCAGCGGTAGGGAATGTTGTAGAGCGCAATCGGCCAGGCGGCGTGATCGGCGAGCGACTCGAAATGCGCCAGCAGCCCGCGCTGCGACGGCCGCACATAGTATGGACTCGCGATCAGATAACCGTCGATCGGCCAGTCCGCGGTCTCGTCGAGGCGATCCTTCAGCCGCGAGGTGTCCGCGCCCGACAGCCCGAGGCAGATCGGCAAGGTGCGGCGGCCCGCCGCCACCTCGTCGCGGACGACGGCGACGAGGCGCTCGAGTTCAGTGTCGCGCAGCGTCATGCCTTCACCCGAAGTCGCCCCCAGGATGAGGCCGTCGATGGCCTGTGCGCCGTAGTGCCGCGTCAGCCGCCGCAGTGACGTCTCGTCGAGACGGCCGTCGCGAAACGGCGTCACCAGCGGCAGCCACAGCCCGTGCAATTGGTCTCGTAGTTCGGTCATGTTTCCATCTCCTTCTCGGGAAAAAGGCCTGAGACGGAGGGCACATGAAAAAACCCCGTCCAGGCGGCGGGGTTTCGGGATTTGCTGCGATGAGGAAGCCGGTATTAGCGCGCGCAAAAATCCGAGGTCCCCGCATGGGGACCTTTTTTCGAGATGACTGCGCACGACTTCGTGATCATCCGCAAATGATGCGGGGTATGCCCAAGCCTGTCAATACACGCGGAAGGCGAAAGGCAATTTTGACGAAAAAAAGCCGGACCCGAAGGCCCGGCTTAGGTATTGGCCACGTGAGGCCGACACAATCACCTTCCAAGAGGGATTACTGAACTCCCGCGCCACTGGAGGAGGGGGACAAATGCGCAACGCGAAGGCTCAGCGCGCAAACAGTATGGGCTTGACGAGCGCCGTCCAGCAACAGCCGAGGCCGCATGTCAGTCATGCGGAAATCAGGACGGCCAGCGCTGCGCCTTGCTGACCACGAAGTCGCGGAACACTTGCACGCGTGCAACCGTCTTCAACTCCTCGGGATAGACGAAATAGGTGTCGAGCTGGATCGAATCCGATTCACCGAACAGCTGCACCAGTTTGTTCTGTTCCTCGACGAGGTAGTCGGGCAGGGCGGCGATGCCGAGGCCCTGCTGACAGGCGCGCACGAGGCCGAGGATGTTGTTGACCTTGAAGTAGGCTTCGCGCGGACCCGAGCCGTTGCGACCGGCTTCGATCAGCCAATTGCGGTTCTGAAGATGCGGGGCGAAGTTGCCGTCCGACAACGTGATGATGCGGTGGGAGTCGAGCTCCTCCAGCGTGCGCGGCGTGCCGAAGCGCTTGATGTATTCCGGCGAGCAATAGGCGTGGAAGCCCATCGCGAACAGCTTGCGCTGGATCAGATCTGGCTGGGTCGGCTTGCGGGTGCGGATCGCGACGTCCGCCTCGCGCATCGACAGGTCGAGCTCCTCGTCGGTGACGATCAAGGAGATCCGGATCTCCGGATAGAGCGCGGTGAACTCGCCGAGCCGCGGGATCAGCCAGTTGATGCCGACGCCAGGCGTGGTGGTGATCTTGAGGTCGCCGCTCGGCCGCTCGCGGCTGTCGGTCAGCTTGGCGCGCGCCGCCTGCAGCTGCATGAACACGTCATGCGCGGTGCGGAACAGCAGGTCGCCCTGCTCGGTCAGGATCAGGCCGCGGGCGTGGCGGTGGAACAGCGAGACCGAGAGCTCCTGCTCCAGCGCCGAGACCTGGCGCGATACCGCCGATTGCGACAGGCCGAGCTGCTCGCCCGCATGCGTGAAGCTGCCCGCTTCCGCCGCCGCGTGAAACACCTTCAGCTTGTCCCAGTCCATATCCGTAAATCCGTCGCGTGTTCGGGGCATGATTCTATTCCGCTGCCGCGCGCTCGCTGGCGCGAAGGGCCAAGAAACGTTCGGCTTCGAGTGCGGCCATGCAGCCGAGGCCGGCGGCCGTCACGGCCTGGCGATAAGTCTCGTCGGCCACATCGCCGGCGGCGAATAGGCCGGGCACCGAGGTCGCGGTCGAGTTCGGGGCAACCTCGACGTAGCCCGACGGCTTGAGCTTGACCTGGCCCTTGACGAGCTCGGTCGCCGGGGCGTGGCCGATGGCGATGAAGATGCCGTCGGTCTTCACGTTCGTGAGCGCGCCGGTCTTGACGTTCTTGAGGCGCACATGGGTGACCTTGTTCGGGTTCTCGGTGCCGCAGATCTCGTCGACGGCTGAGTCCCAGATCACCTTGATTTTGGGGTGCTTGAACAGACGCTCCTGCAGGATGCGCTCGGCGCGGAAGTGATCGCGACGATGCACGATGGTGACCTGGGAGGCATGGTTGGTGAGGTACAGGGCTTCCTCGACCGCGGTATTGCCGCCGCCGACCACCACGACCTCCTTGTTGCGGTAGAAGAAGCCATCGCACGTGGCACAGGCCGACACGCCGCCGCCCTGGAATTTTGCTTCGGACGGCAGCCCGAGCCAGCGCGCCTGCGCGCCTGTGGCGAGGATGACGGTGTCGGCAAGATAGACGTCACCGCTGTCACAGGTGAGGCGGAACGGCCGCTGCGCAGTTTCCAGCTTGGTGACTAGGTCGGAGACGATCTTGGTGCCGACATGGACCGCCTGCTTCTCCATCTGCTCCATCAGCCAGGGGCCCTGGATCACGTCGGCGAAGCCTGGATAGTTCTCGACGTCGGTGGTGATGGTGAGCTGGCCGCCCGGCTGGATGCCCTGGATCAGGATCGGCTCGAGCATCGCACGCGCGGCGTAGATCGCCGCCGTGTAACCGGCGGGGCCGGAGCCGATGATGACGACCTTGGCATGAACAGGAGCGGACATTTCGGTGGACGCCTTTCACGGGGGATTTGCAGCGCGGGCGCGGAACGTGCCGGGAGGCCTCGCGGAGGCGCTGAAATATCAGAGCTAATCTAAGCCTTCTGGTGAGCTATGCAAGAATTGCATTCCCTATCGGCGGATTTTTCCAACAAGGAACAAAAGTCGATTGCGCTGCACGCGCAATAAAATTGCGCTGGGCGTGTGGACTGGGTATGAGGATTGCGACAAGCCACCCAATACCGCCGCCGAGGCCAGGAGTTCCAATCACGTGTCGCGGAGCCTAGACGAGATCGACCTGAAAATTCTCACCGAGATTCAGGCCGACGGTCGAATCACGAATGTCGAGCTGGCAAAACGCGTCGGCATCTCGCCGCCACCCTGCCTGCGCCGCGTCCGGGCGCTGGAGGAGGAGGGCTATATCCATGGCTATCGAGGCCTGCTGGACGCCCGCAAGCTCGGCTTCGACGTCACCGTATTTGCCGCCGTGCACCTGTCCAGCCAGGCCGAAGCGGATTTGCGCGCCTTCGAGGAATTCGTCCGCGCCGAGCCCTTGGTGCGGGAATGCTGGATGCTGTCGGGCGAGGTCGATTTCATCCTGAAATGCGTCGCCCCCGACATGGCGACGTTCCAGGATTTCGTCACGCACCTGACCGCTGCGCCCCATGTGCGCAACGTGCGGACGTCGCTGGTGCTGCACAATTCGAAATATGAGGCGGCGGTGCCGCTCGAGGTGAAGGGGCGACGGTAGCTGGGGTGATCGCATGCCCCGGATGAAGCGCAGCGCATCTTCAGCGATGCGCTGCAGCGCCGGGAGATGACCGAGGGCCACAAACGAGAAGGCCGCCGCGCATTGCGCGGCCTTTTCGCAATGGCGTCACGGGCAGCGGCAAATCTCTACCGCCACTCCACCTTGGTGATCTCATATGCCTTGGCGCCGCCCGGCGTGTTGACCTCGACGGAGGCGCCCTTCTTCTTGCCGATCAGGGCGCGGGCGAGCGGCGAGGTGATGGAGATGCGGCCCTTCTTGGCGTCGGCCTCGACCTCGCCGACGATCTGCCACACCGTCTTCTTGTCGGTGTCCTCGTCGACCAGCGTCACGGTGGCGCCGAACTTGATGGTGTCGCCGGAGAGCTTCGAGATGTCGATGATGTCGGCGCGCGCGAGCTTGTCCTCGAGCTCGGCGATGCGGCCCTCATTGTGGGACTGCTCTTCCTTCGCGGCATGATATTCCGCGTTCTCCGACAGGTCTCCGTGCGAGCGCGCCTCCGCGATATGCTCGATGATCCGCGGACGGTCTACAGACTGGCGCTGCTTCAATTCTTCCCCGAGCGCGACAAAGCCGGCCTGGGTCATCGGAACCTTTTCCATCTCTTCTCTCGTCCTCCAGCTGCGCGCCCATAAAGGGTGGGCGCGGCAACCTTGATGCGTCGGTGTTCCCGGGGCTGAACATGCGCCCACCGGGATATTATTTCGGGTCTGGCGCCGGAACAGAACACTCACATGGCCGGACAGTTCCTCCCGCCATTGTGGCTTCCTTGCCAATCACTTAGCGGAAGGCTGAGCCCTCAAGGCCCAGCCCCGCTAGCAATCAGGTTTCCGAAAAGTAGCTCTGCAGGGTCCGAACCTCAAGGTCCCCGCCCAGATAGGCGCGGATGCCCTGCGCGGCCGCCACGGCCCCGGAAAGAGTGGTGTAATACGGCACTTTATGCAAGAGGGCCGCGCGCCGCAGCGAGCGGCTGTCGGCGAGCGCCTGCGGGCCTTCGGTGGTGTTGAAGACGAGCTGGACGTCGCCATTGGTGATGGCATCGACGATATGCGGCCGGCCCTCCAGCACCTTGTTCACCTTCTCGGTCGGGATGCCCTGACCGGTCAGGAAGCGCTGGGTGCCCGAGGTCGCCAGCACCTTGAAGCCGAGCGAATGCAGTTCGCGCACAGCCTCGGCGATGCGTGTCTTGTCGCTCTCGCGCACCGAGACGAACACCGTGCCCTTGCGCGGCACCCGCGTGCCGCCGCCGAGCTGGCTCTTGGCGAACGCCACCGCAAACGAGCGGTCGATGCCCATGACCTCGCCCGTCGAGCGCATCTCCGGGCCGAGCACCGTGTCGACGCCGGGGAAGCGCGCGAACGGGAACACCGATTCCTTGACGCCAACGTGCTTGAGCTCCGCCTTCTTTAGCTTGAAATCGGCGAGCTTCTCGCCGGCCATGATGCGCGCGGCGATCTTCGCGACCGGCGTGCCGATCACCTTGGCGACGAACGGCACCGTGCGCGAGGCGCGCGGATTGACTTCGAGCACGTAGATCTCGCCGTCCTTGATGGCGTATTGCACGTTCATCAGGCCGACCACGTCGAGGCCGAGCGCGAGTTCGCGGGTCTGCCGCTCCAGCTCCTCGATCATCCCGGCATCGAGCGAATGCGGCGGCAGCGAGCAGGCGCTATCGCCGGAATGGATGCCGGCTTCCTCGATGTGCTCCATGATGCCGACGATGAAAGTGTCCTTGCCGTCACAGAGGCAGTCGACGTCGATTTCGGTCGCGTCCGAGAGATAGCGGTCGAACAGCAGCGGGTTCTTGCCGAGCACGGTGTTGATCTGCCCGGTCTTGTCGTTGGGATAGCGCGCCTTGACGTCGGCGGGCACCAGCTCCGGCAGCGTGCCGAGCAGATAGTCGTTGAGCTGGTTCTCCTCGCGGATGATCTGCATGGCGCGGCCGCCGAGCACATAGGACGGACGCACCACCAGCGGCAGGCCGAGATCGGCGGAGACGAGCCTCGCCTGCTCGACCGAATAGGCGATACCGTTCTTCGGCTGCTTGAGCCGCAGCTTGTCGAGCACGCGCTTGAAGCGGTCGCGATCCTCGGCAAGATCGATGGCATCGGGCGAGGTGCCGAGGATCGGCACTTCGGCCGCTTCCAGCGCGCGCGCCAGCTTCAGCGGGGTCTGGCCGCCAAACTGCACGATCACGCCGTGCAGCGTGCCCTTGCTGCGCTCCTTGGCGATGATCTCCAGCACGTCCTCGGCGGTGAGCGGCTCGAAATAGAGCCGGTCGGCAGTGTCGTAATCGGTCGATACGGTCTCCGGATTGCAGTTGACCATGATGGATTCGTAGCCGGCATCGTGCAGCGCGAAGCAGGCGTGACAGCAGCAATAGTCGAACTCGATGCCCTGGCCGATGCGGTTCGGTCCGCCGCCGAGGATGATGACCTTCTTCTTGTCGGACGGAGTGCTCTCGTCCGCAGGCGCACCCGCAAACGGCGCCTCATAGGTCGAATACATATAGGCGGTGGGAGAGGCGAACTCGGCCGCACAGGTGTCGATGCGCTTGTAGACGGGACGAACGCCGAGCGCGTGGCGCTTCGCCGTCACCTCGGCTTCCGTCGTCCCGGCGAGCACTGCGAGGCGCGCATCGGAGAAGCCCATGGACTTGAGCGTGCGCATGCCGAAGGCATTGCCCGGCAGGCCGTTCTTGCGAACCTTCTCCTCCATGTCGACGATGCCGCGCATCTCGCCGAGGAACCACGGATCGATCTTGCAGGAGTTGAAGATGTCCTCGTTGGACCAGCCGAGCCGCATGGCCTGGGCGACCTGGAGCAGCCGGTTCGGCGTCGGCGTGCCGAGCGCGGCGCGGATCGCATTCTTGTCGTCGTCGCGGCCGAGACCCTCGATCTCGATCTCATCGAGGCCGGTCAATCCGGTTTCGAGCCCGCGCAAGGCCTTCTGAAGACTTTCCTGGAAGGTGCGGCCGATCGCCATGACTTCGCCGACCGACTTCATCGAGGTCGTCAGCGTGGTCGAGGCACCCGGAAATTTCTCGAAGGCGAAGCGCGGCACCTTGGTGACGACGTAGTCGATCGTCGGCTCGAACGAGGCCGGCGTGGCGCCGCCGGTGATGTCATTGGCGATCTCGTCGAGGGTGTAGCCGACCGCGAGCTTGGCAGCGACCTTCGCGATCGGAAAGCCGGTGGCCTTCGAGGCCAGTGCGGATGAGCGCGACACGCGCGGATTCATCTCGATGACGACCATGCGGCCGTCTTCGGGATTGACGCCGAACTGCACGTTGGAGCCGCCGGTCTCGACCCCGATCTCGCGCAGCACCGCCAGCGAGGCGTCGCGCATGATCTGGTATTCCTTGTCGGTCAGCGTCAGGGCGGGCGCCACGGTGATGGAATCGCCGGTATGCACGCCCATCGGATCGAGGTTCTCGATCGAGCAGACGATGATGCAATTGTCCTTCTTGTCGCGCACCACCTCCATCTCGTACTCTTTCCAGCCGAGCACGGATTCTTCGATCAGCACTTCGTTGGTGGGCGATGCATCAAGGCCGCGCTCGATGATGTCGAGGAACTCTTCCTTATTGTAGGCGATGCCGCCGCCGGTGCCGCCCATCGTGAAGGAGGGCCGGATGATTGCGGGCAGGCCGATCTCGGAGAGCGCCATCATCGCCTGGCCCAGCGCATATTCCTGATAGCGCTTGCGGCGGTCGCTTTCGCCAAGCGTCCATTGCCGGTCGAGCTCTTCGAGCGCCGCGCCCGACAGCTTCTCGCGTTCGGCATGGTATTTGTCGCGGAACGACTTCTTCAGCTCGGACGCGTTGGCGAGCCGCGACTTCGGCGTCTGCAGACCGATCTTCTCCATGGCGTTGCGGAACAACTGGCGGTCCTCGGCCTTGTCGATCGCATCCGCGGTCGCGCCGATCATCTCGACGTCGAACTTTTCCAGCGTGCCCTGCCGGCGCAGCGATAGCGCGCAGTTCAGCGCTGTCTGGCCGCCCATGGTCGGCAGCAGCGCGAAGCCGCCGGGAACGACGTGGCGCTCCTTCTCGATGATCTTGGCGACGATCTCGGGCGTGATCGGCTCGATATAGGTCGCATCGGCCAATTCCGGGTCGGTCATGATGGTGGCCGGGTTGGAATTGACGAGGACGATGCGATAGCCCTCTTCCTTCAGCGTCTTCACCGCCTGCGTGCCGGAATAGTCGAATTCGCAGGCCTGGCCGATCACGATGGGACCGGCGCCGATGATCAGGATGGTGGTGATGTCTGTACGTTTGGGCATCAACTCTCGCCGGACTGGGATTTGGGCAAAAAAAAGGGCGCGCTACCGCGCGTCCCTGTGGCCGAGAGCGCGGTGGTCTCCCTCGCGCGCGGGTGGGTCTTAGACCAGTTTTCGGGGCGGCGAAACCCCGAAAAACGCCCATCAACCGGCAATTTTGACCGGTTTTGGCCGCGCCTGCCAGCCGCGGCCGAGGTGCACCAGAAGCGAGGCCGCAACGCTCATACCGCCGATCCAGCCGAGGTCATTGGGCGAGAGAGTGGCCAGCACCGCGCCGCCCAAGGCGCCCCCGATGGCGAAGCCGAGATACATTGCCGAGGCGTTGAGCGAGAGCGCGATCATCGAGGCCTGCGGCTCGATCCGGATGATGCTGGCGATCTGGGCTGGATAGAACGCCCAGCCCGAGACGCCCCAGAGGAAGATCGCGCCCAGCACCGCATAATGCGCCTGTCCGGGCATCAGCTTCAGCACCAGCGAATGCAGGATCAGCGCACTCGCCATGCCGGCGAGCCCGAGCGCGGCGGTGGCGAGCGTGCCGAGCCGGTCGGCCAGGACGCCGCCGAGCATGTTGCCGATCGCGGCGGCGCCGCCGAACACCAGCAGTGCCAGACTGATCTGCGAGGCGTCAAAGCCGAGGCTGCGCAGGGGAACGGCGAAATAGGTGAACACGGTGAAGCCGCCAAGCGCCCATAAAATTGTGATCACAAGCGCGATCAAGACATTGCTGTGACGCGCCACCGCCAGCCGCTCGCTCAGCGAGGCAGTGTTGCGCGGCAGGCCTTTGGGAAGCCCAAGCAGAAGGCCGGCGAGTGCCAGCGTGCCGATCAGGGCGACCATGGCAAAGGTGGCGCGCCAGCCGAGCAGGCTGCCGACGAGATTGCCAAGGGGGACGCCGATGACGGTTGCGACCGTAAGGCCCGAGGTGACGAGGGCCACCGCACGTCCGCGCCGTTCGGGCGAGGCGACCGCCACGGACACCGCCAGCGCGGTCGGCATGCACAGTCCCGAGCCCAGCGCCATCAGCATGCGCGAGGCCAGCAGCAGGGTGTAGCTGGATGCCACCATTGCGGCGAGGTTGCCGGCGACGAAGGTCGTCAGCGCCAGAGCCAGCACGGTGCGGCGGTCGATATTGTTGAGCGCCACCGCCAGGATTGGCGAGCCCACGGCATAGGTGAGGGCGTAAGCCGTGACCAGCTGCCCGGCGGCCGAGACCGAAATCGAGAGCTCAGTGGCGATCGCGGGTAAAAGTCCTGCAATGACAAAGCCTTCAGTGCCGATCGCGAAAGCCGCCAAGGCCAGCCAGAACACGCTCATGAGAGAGATCCTTATGTTCAACGTTTATTGAACTATCGGTTGGGCCGGTCGAGGTGTCAATTGGTTCAAGAACTATTGAACATTGCGGCCTTGTCGCTATGATGGACCCATGAGCCGCATGCCGCTTCACCCGACCCGCGAGCAGATCGAGCTGCCGATGGTCCTGGATTGCCTAAGCGATCCGATCCGATTGGCGATCGTCTACCAGCTCGCGCAGCAAGAACGTGTCAGCAGCGAGCTCTGCTGTGGCGATTTCAGCGGCCTCGGCGGCAAGTCCAACCTCGCCTATCACTTTGCCAAGCTGCGCGAATGCGGCCTGATGCAGACCCGCGTGGCCGGCACCAACCGTTTCATGCGGCTGCGCCGGGAGGATCTGGATGCGCGCTTCCCGGGCCTGCTCGATGCCGTGATCAAGTCGGCGGCTAAAGATGCGGATCGGCTTCAATTGCTGCCGGAGTGCGAAGTGGTCAGCGCGGATCGCAAGTGAGCGGATTGCGCGATTGGAGCGCCAGCCTGTCTTCTCTTCCGCTGCGCTCCAGCTACGCCGGACACGCTTCGCCCCTACGCGTCGTGCGTGGCCGCGCCACGCGTAGCCCCGCAGGGGCGAAGCGTGGAGACCCGGCCTGGATTTGAACCAGGATGAAGAGCGTTGCACCGCCCTCGCGTAGACGCTTCCGCCACCGGGCCGCATCGATCATTACCGATCGGAGGCGCGGCAGGCCACCTCGGCTGGTCGTTATGCTTAACGGATCAGAGATGATGCTTAACGGATCAGAGATTGCCGCACGATGAAGGTCATGCGCCAGCGATTATGGCCGATATTGGTGTGCGCGCGCTGGACCACGAACCCGGCCGCCGTCAGCTTCGCGGTGATCTCCGCCTCGCTGTAGCGCTGGAGCCCGATGCGCGAGCGCAGCTGGCGATAGTCCGAGAGCGCGGTGCTGATCAGCCCGATCAGCGCGTCCTTCAGGAAGCCGTGCCGCCGGCCGAAGCTGAGCAGCGCCATCACGTCCCTGACCATGCCGACATTGGGCTGGAGGATATCCCCGAGCACCAGCTTGCCGGAGGGTTTTAGGATCCGGCGGATGTTGAGGAGAGCGCCATCCAGCTCGTCCGGCGTCATGTATTGCGCGACCGAGTTCATCACGACGAGATCGATCGACTGGTCCTGCATCTTGCGGACGTCATCGAGCGAACGGACGCGGATCTTGGTGTTCGGAGCGAACCGCGCGATCAGCCGGCCGCGCACTCCCGGCGCGGGCTCCGCGAGGATCAGCTTGCCACAGGCGGCGGCCACCTGGTTCGCCGACAGCGCCTCGCCGCAGGCATAGTCCAGCACCACGGCGTCGGACGAGGGGATATAGCCGATGATGTCCCGCGCAATGATCTGGAAGTGCAAGTCGCGATGCAGCTTGCTGACATAGATCGTATGCGTGGAGTCGTAATAATCGATCCAATCGTCCATGCTATTCGAAGGTCCCGGCCAAACGGTTCCGCCAACGGAACCGGCGCTGCCCGCCTTGCGTTAGGGGTGCGACGGCGCGCCGTCAATGTCCGCGTCCTAACAGGAAGGTCTCCCGTGAGCAAAACCAACAACAAGGTCTCGCCCGATCTCGACACCCCCACCGATCTGCCGCCCGATGGGGTCAAGAAGGTCTCGGAGGCGCTCAACGTGCTTCTGGCCGACGCATTCGCGCTGTATCTGAAAACCAAGAATTTCCACTGGCACATCAGCGGCCGGCATTTCCGCGATTATCATTTGCTGCTCGACGAGCAGTCCGACCAGATCTTCGCCACCACCGACCAGCTCGCCGAGCGCGTCCGCAAGATCGGCGGCACCACGCTGAGGTCGATCGGCCAGGTCGCAAAACTCCAGACCATCAAGGACAACAACGAGGACTACGTTCCGCCGCGCGAGATGCTGCGCGAGCTGATGCAGGACAACAAGCATGTCGCGGCGGCGATGCGTAAGGCGCACGAGGTCTGCGACGAAGCCGGCGATGTCGCCAGCGCCAGCATCCTCGAAAACTTCATCGACGAGACCGAGCGCCGCACCTGGTTCCTGTTCGAAGCCACAAGGCAGGAGGGCAGCAACGCGGCATAGGGCGAGCTTGTAGGGCTTGCTTGTAGGGTGGGTTAGCCTTGCGGTTGCGCGAAGCGCAGTCGCTGGGCGTAACCCACCGCTCTTGCATCCGCGATGACAGAGATGGTGGGTTACGCCTTCGGCTAACCCGCCCTACGCGCTCGATTCACGAGTGCCACAACCTCATCAGCGCGCCTTCCTTGCCCGTCACCGGATCGGCCGGTGGCATCGCGACTTGCGGAATCGTCTTCAGCGCCTTGGCGTGATTTTCAGCCGTCGCCCGCGTGATCTCCATCTTGGCGCCTGGCGGATAAGCTCCGATCACGCAGAAATCGTCGCTCGCCTTGATGCATTGGTGGCCGGTACCGGCCGGCAGGATCGCGACGTCGCCCGCCTTGATCTGAAGCTCCTGGCCATGGTCGCCGCCGAAGCGGACGCGAGCGCTGCCGCGCGCAACGCCGAGCACCTCATGCACGGTCGAATGATAGTGCAGATAATCGTAGATGCCGTTGCGCCACGTGCCGCCCCAGCCGTTCGCTTCGAACAGCTCTTCGATAGTCTCTTCCGGCTGCTCCGGATCGAGCTTCACCGCGCCCTGGTAAACCAGGAACGGGAGGATGTTGTTTGGCACGAGCCCGTCATCTTCGAACACGATGGCGAGCGGCTCGGCCTTGTCGCGGACGACGGACATGGCGGGCTCCTGCTACACGAGAGTGCCCGGACAACATTTCACCCTGTGCAGGCGTTCCTCGATAGGTCTCGTGTCCCGGACGCGATGCGTCGCTGAGCCCGGACACGAAACGCCGTGTCTATAGGCCCCGGTTCAGCAGCGGATCACGCCGCAAAGGCGATAGCGCGCCTTACGCGCTCTTCTTCTGCCGCATCAGATCGGCAAAGCGCTGGAACAGATAGTGCGAGTCACGCGGGCCGGGCGAAGCCTCCGGGTGGTACTGCACCGAAAACACCGGCTTGCCGTCGAGCTGGATGCCGCAATTTGAGCCGTCGAACAGCGAGATGTGGGTCTGCGTCGCACCCTTCGGCAAAGTCGTCTCGTCCACGGCAAAGCCGTGGTTCATCGAGGTGATCTCGACCTTGCCGGTGGTCTCGTCCTTGACGGGATGGTTGGCGCCGTGATGGCCCTGGTGCATCTTCTTGGTCTTGGCGCCGACGGCGAGACCGAGCATCTGGTGACCGAGGCAAATGCCGAAGGTCGGCGTGCCCGACTTGATCACGTCCCGGATCACAGGAACGGCATATTTGCCGGTTGCGGCCGGATCGCCCGGGCCGTTCGACAGAAAGACGCCGTCCGGCTTCATCGCAAGGATATCCTCAGATGAAGTCGTTGCCGGCACCACCGTCACCTTGCAGCCGACACCGGCGAGCAGGCGCAAGATGTTGCGCTTGATGCCGTAATCGATCGCCACCACGTTGAACTCCGGCTTGTCCTGGCGGCCGAAACCCTTGTCCCACAGCCAGGGAGTCTCGTCCCAGGTGAAGCGCTGGCCGGAGGTGACCATCGGCACGAGGTCCATGCCTTCGAGGCCCGGCCACTCGCGCGCCTCTTCCTTGAGACCGTGCAGATCGAACTCGCCCTTCTTGGAATGCGCGATCACGGCGTTGGGCATGCCGTTGGAGCGGATCAGCGCGGTCAGCGCGCGGGTGTCGATGCCGGAGAGGCCGATGATGCCGCGGGCCCTCAGCCACTGGTCGAGGTGCTTGGTGGCGCGGTAGTTCGAGGGATCGGTGATCGCGGTGCGCAAGATCACGCCGCGCGCCCCGGGCGTTGCCGCCATGTTCACCGTCTCGATATCTTCCTCGTTGGTCCCGACATTGCCGATATGCGGGAAGGTGAAGGTGATGAGCTGGCCGGCATAGGAGGGATCGGTCAAAATCTCCTCATAGCCGGTCATCGCGGTGTTGAAGCAGACCTCGCCGACGGCGTGGCCTTCGGCGCCGAGACCGAAGCCTTCAAGCACCGTGCCGTCGGCAAGCACGAGGAGCGCGGTCGGTTTGTGGTCCGGCCAGGCGGGATCGTTGTCATGTTGTGTCATGAGCGCGTTTCATAGTCTGCGCGGGCGCCGCCGTCAAAGCGGGACAGGCCGGATTCACATGCGTTTTTGCATATTTGACGGGCGGCTTCGGGCACTTAAGGCGGAACTGGCAACTTTGCGCCATTTCGAGCCCCGGCAAGGAAACAATGCACCGGAGGGCCGGTCCGGTATGGCCTCTTGCCCGCGAACGGCTTAGATCAGGCGCGACAGATTGAGAGGACCCGACCAATGCTGCGCGACGACATCAACAATGCGGTCAAGGAGGCCATGAAGGCCAAGGACGAGCGCAAGCTGTCCACGCTGCGCATGGTCAATTCGACCATCAAGAATGCCGACATCGATGCTCGTGGCAGCGGCAAGCCGCCGCTGTCGGACGCCGACATCCTTGCGGTGCTGCAGAAGATGATCAAGCAGCGCCAGGAGGCCGTTGAGCTTTACGACAAGGGCGGCCGCGCCGAGCTCGCCGCCCAGGAGCGCGAGGAGATCGCGGTGATCTCGGCGTATTTGCCGAAGCAGATGTCGGACGACGAGGTGAAGAAAGCGATCTCGGATGCGATCACTGAAACCGGCGCGGCCGGCATGAAAGACATGGGCAAGGTGATCGCAGCGTTGCGGGCGAAGTACGCGGGACAGATGGATTTCGGTAAAGCCAGCGGCTTGGTGAAGGCCGCATTGTCGGGCTAGGCTTTTCCCTCTCCCTTCTGGACGAGGGTGGCTCGCTTTGATGCCGCATCAGTTCGGTCTATTCTCTCAAAACGAAAATGGGGAGGCATGATGACCGGCGCCATCAAACCGTTCCGCATCGCCATCAGCGACGACGTCCTCGCCGACCTCAAGTCGCGCCTCGCCCGCACCCGCTGGCCGGAGGCGGAGCTGGTCGATGATTGGAGCCAGGGCGCGCCGCTGCAATGGATCCGGGAGATCTGCAGCTATTGGGCTGATGGCTACGACTGGCGCGCCCGCGAAGCAAAGCTGAACCGCTTCGAGCAGTTCACCACCGAGATCGACGGACTCGACATCCATTTCCTGCATGTGCGCTCGACGCAGCCGTCCGCGCTGCCGCTGATCATCACCCATGGCTGGCCCGGCTCGATCGTCGAATTCCAGAAAGTGATCGCGCCGCTGGTCGATCCTGCCGGGCATGGCGGCAATCCGGCTGATGCGTTTCATGTCGTCTGTCCCTCGCTGCCGGGCTTCGGCTTCTCGGCCAAGCCGAAGACCACGGGCTGGGGCGTCGACCGCATCGCGGCGACCTGGGCGAAGCTGATGGACCGGCTGGGCTACGCGCGATACGGCGCGCAGGGCGGCGACTGGGGCTCGGCGGTGACGAGCTCGCTCGGCGCGCAGGACGCCGAGCATTGCGCTGGCATCCACATCACATTGTCCTTCAACTCGCCGCCACGCATCGAGGGCCAGCCGACGGCGGAAGAGAAGCGCGCGCTCGCCGGGCTCAAGCATTATGTCGATCTCGATTCCGGCTATTCCAAGCAGCAGTCGACGCGGCCGCAGACGCTCGGCTATGGCCTGACGGATTCGCCGAGCGGGCAGGCGGCCTGGATACTGGAAAAATTCTGGGCCTGGACCGATTGCAACGGCCATCCCGAGAACATCTTCACCAAGGACGAGCTGCTTGACAACGTCATGCTGTACTGGGCGACGGAGACTGCGACGTCCTCTGCGCGGCTCTATTGGGAAAGTTTCGGCAAGCGCCGCGCCACGCCTGTCGTCAAGCTGCCGACGGGCGTCGCGGTGTTTCCCAAGGAGATCATCACGCCGGTGCGACGCTGGATGGAGCCCAACTTCCTCAACATCACGCATTGGAGCGAGATGGAGAAGGGCGGCCATTTCGCCGCCTTCGAGCAGCCCGAGCTGTTCGTGCGCGATGTCCGGACGTTTTTTGCGACGGTGCGGTAAGTCTCACCGTCATGCCGGGGCGCCCCGGCTTGTCCGCCGAAGCTTGATGAGCGAGGGCGGAAGGGCGAGCCCGGAATCTATCGCGCCACGGGAAATGCCGCATGATGGATTCCGGGTTCGAAGCTGGTGTCGGCCCGCAATGACCGCGTGGGGCTTGTCCCGAGCATCCACGGCTCTAGACTGGGCGACAACTCCCCTGGAAACGTGCTGCCATGCTGACCGAAGCCGCAACTTACGACGAGCTCTATCGCAATTTCCGCTGGGACATTCCGGCGCGATTCAACATCGCGGAGGCGTGCTGCGATCGCCACGCCGACGGCAGCGGCCGGCTCGCGCTGATCTATGTCGACGAGAACGGCCTGACCACGCGCACGTCCTTTGACGAGATCGCCGAGATGTCGCGCCGCTTCGCCAACGTGCTGAAGGCGGATGGGCTGTCGCGCGGTGACCGCGTCGCGGTGTTCCTGTCGCAGTCATTGGAGCTGCCGATCGTACACATGGCTGCGTTCCGCACGGGCCTGATCTCGATTCCGCTATTCGCGCTGTTCGGCGAGGACGCGCTGGAATTCCGCCTGTCGAATTCCGAGGCCAAGGCCATCGTGACTGACGAAGGAGGCTGGGAGAAGCTGGCGAGGATCCGCGATCGCCTGCCGGAGCTGACGAACGTCTATGTCGTCGGCGAGCGCGTTCCGGCAGGCGCGAAATCGTTCTGGGATTCGGTGAAAGCGGCCTCACCCGACTTCATGCGGGTCGACACCTCCGCCGATGATCCCGCACTGATCATCTATACCTCTGGCACGACCGGCAATCCCAAAGGCGCCCTGCATGCGCACCGCGTCGTGCTCGGCCATCTGCCGAATGTGGAGATGTGCCACAACTTCCTGCCGCGCGCCGGCGATCTTATGTGGACGCCGGCGGACTGGGCCTGGATCGGCGGCCTCGTCAACGGCCTCTTGGCGTTCTGGTATCACGGCATTCCCCTGGTCGGTCATCGCGCGCGCAAATTCGAGCCGCAGGCAGCGATGCAGATGATGGCCGATCTCGGCGTGCGCAATGTCTTCCTGCCGCCGACGGCACTGAAGCTGATGCGACAGGCCGGCGTGAAGCACCCCGGCGTCAAGCTGCGCAGCATTTTTACCGGCGGTGAATCTCTGGGTGGCGAATTGCTCGGCTGGGTGCGCGAGACCTTCGGCATCGATGCGCACGAAGTGTTCGGCCAGACCGAGTGCAACCTGGTGATCGGCAGCAATTCCAACCTGTTTCCGATCCGCCCCGGCGCGATGGGCAAGGCAACGCCAGGCTTCGACGTCCGCATCGTCAACGACAAGGGCGAGGAATTGGCGCGCGGTCAGCGCGGCATCATCGGTGTGCGCCAGCCATGTCCCGTCACCATGCTCGAATATTGGCGCAATCCGGAGGCGACGGCGAAGAAATATGCCGGCGAATTCCTGCTCACCGGCGACCTCGGCGTGCAGGATGAGGACGGCTATTTCTGGTATGTCAGCCGCGAGGACGACGTCATCACCACCGCCGGCTATCGCGTCGGCCCGTCCGAGATCGAGCATACGCTGATGAAGCATCCGTCGGTGGCGATGGCCGCGGTGGTCGGCATTCCCGATCCGATCCGAACCGAATCGATCAAGGCTTGGATCGTGTTGCGCCCCGGCTTCACCCGCAGCGACGCACTCGCGCGCGAGATCCAGGAGTTCGTCAAGGTGCAGCTTGCCGCCCACGAATATCCCCGCTTCGTCGCCTTCGCGGAGACGCTGCCGATGACCGCCACCGGCAAGGTGCTGCGGCGCGAGCTGCGGGCGAAAGGTTAGCCTCTGACAATGGCAAAGACGCCTCAAGCCCCCGGGGCCCATAACCGTACGAGATGTTGTGGGCGCGAAGCCGTAACCACGAGTCTTCGCCAAAACTTCACTCTTCGCTATGGCGCCCGGATCGGCGCCCGCTGAGGCGCGCTTGTCTGGGACGAACACGGAAACCGTCGCACCTACGGCGTCTTGATGCCCATCGCCTTCAGCGCATCGAGCATCCGCTGTGGCGGGCCCGGCTTGACGACCAGCGGCTTGCCGGTCTCGAGCAGGCTCTTGAGGCTGGACAGGATCGCCGGCCAGCCGGAGCGCCCGCCTGCGAGTATGTCGTCGCTGAGCGGGCGGTCGTGGCCTTCGCTCATGGTGAGCCGGACCGCATCGCCGGCCTGTGCGATCTCGTAGGTGACGAGGGTCGGGCCGAGCTTCTCGATCAGATCGGGCCAGTTCACGTTGAACGTGACCGCGAGCTTGCGCGGCGGATCGTAGGCGAGAACCTCGCCGCTGATGTGCACGGCGCCGTCGGGCGTGCGCACGATGAAGGTGCCGCCGAGCCGTGGCTCGACCTCGACGGCATTGCCGAAGAAATACTGTCGGCTGAACTCCGCCGAGGTCAGCGCCTCCCACACCTTCTCGGGCGTGGAGGCGATGTAGATGGTGTAGACGGTCAGCGGCGTGAACTGCTCGAGCTTCATTTTGCGTCGAATCCCTTGTTGAGCGCCGTGCGCGGGATGGCGAGTACTTTGCCTCTCTCCAGCAGGCTCTTGAGCCCGGACAGGATCGCCGGCCAGCCATTGGAGACGGCGCCGAGATACTTGCCGCCCTCGACAAACCCGTCATGCAGCACGGTCAAACGCACCAGCGAGCCGAACGGTTCGATGGTGAAGACGACGCGCGATATCGGCTCGCCGCGCAGCTCCTCGTATTTCTGGTGCTTGAAACTGTAGGACAATCGCCGCGGCGGATCGGCTTCGAGGATTTCGCCGGAATCGGTGATCTCGCCGTCGAGCGTGAGGGCGAAGGAAGAGCCTACCTTCCAGTCGGATCTGACCTCGGCGCCGAACCAGTATTGCCGCGTAAACGCGCTGTTGGTTAGCGCCTCCCAAGCTTTTTCCGGCGTGGTCTCGATGTAGGTGACGTAGACGAATTCCGGCTTACTCATCGCGTTTCTCCAGCTGACGTTTCAATTCGCTGAGTGCGGCGAGCTTGCCGCGCTCGAATTTCCTGATCCAGCGTTCGCCGATCTGATGGATCGGCACGGGGTTGAGATAGTGCAGCTTCTCGCGGCCATGCCTGATGGTGGTGACGAGATTGGCCTCCTCCAGAATGCCAAGGTGCTTGGTCACCGCCTGACGCGTCATGGCAAGGCCTTCGCAGAGCTCGTTCAGCGTCTGGCCGTTCCGGGCGTGAAGCCTGTCCAGCAGCGACCGTCGTGACGCATCGGCGAGCGCTTTGAAGACCTCATCCATGGTTATGATGATAGGCAACCAAATGGTTGCATGTCAAGCGGGCTCGAGAAATCATGTTGGTCGCGTGCAGTCTCTCCGCGTGCGGGACGAGGCGAAGAGCTTCCCGCAAGCGGGAACACGAGATCTGCGAGCTTCCGTTCCCGCCTCCGCCATGCATTAATGCGTACAAACCGCAGCGAGTCCTCCCCATGATGTCCATGCAAGCCTATCTCGCCTTCGTCGCCGCCTGCATCGCGCTGGCGTTGCTGCCGGGGCCGATCGTCACCCTCGTCATTGCCAACGGCCTGCGGCACGGCACCCGCGCGGCGCTCACCAACGTTGCCGGCGCGCAAGCGGGTCTTGCCATCGTGATCGGCATCGTCGCGGTCGGTCTGACCTCGCTGATGGCGACCATGGGGTACTGGTTCGACTGGGTGCGCTTTGCCGGCGCCGCCTATTTGGTGTGGCTCGGCATCAAGTTGATCTGGACGCCGGTCGACGGCGTCGACGTCGACGCGCCGCCTCCGCCGCCGCGCGGCGGCTTCTTCCTGCAAGGATTCCTGGTGCTGCTGTCGAACCCGAAAGTGCTGGTGTTCTTCGGCGCCTTCATTCCGCAGTTCATGGACATGAACCAGCCGCACTTTCCGCAAGTCGCGCTGCTTGGTGCCACCTTCATGGTCACGGCGGTCATGACCGACGCGCTCTACGCCATCGCCGCCGGCCGCGCCCGAAAATTCTTCTCGGCCCGCCGCACGCGGATGATGTCGCGCATTTCCGGCGGCTTCATGATCGGCGGCGGCATCTGGCTGGCGCTGACCAGGGCGAAGTGAGGCTCACACCAACATCTGAGTCTTCAGCTCAACCTCGATCTCGGCAAGGATCCGCGCCAGCCGTTCCGCCCATTGCTGCTGGCCGGACTGGTCGGCGATCAGATCCTGGCGGATCTCGATGCCGGTGTTGACGAGGCCGCGCGCCTCGCCGTGCACGGGGATGGTGTAGTCGGTGAGGTCGTTCACCGCATAGGGCTCGTTGTCGCCGACGACGAGATCGCTTTCAGCGCGGAGATGTTTCAAGAGGAGCTGCGGCAGCACGGTGTCGCGGTTATAGAGGGCGCCGACGTGCCAGGGCCGCGCGACGCCGGCATAGACCGGCGTAAAGCTGTGCAGCGACACCAGTACTGTCGGCCGCTTGTCGCGCAGGCGGCGGTTGATCGCGGCGTCGATGCGATGATGATAGGGCGCGAAGATCTCGCGCCGCCGCGCCTCGCGCTCCCATTCCGAAATGCCCTCGTTGCGCGGAATCGCGGTGGCTTCGGAGATCACGGGAATCGAGCTCACAGCCGCGGGCGGGCGGTTGCAGTCGATCACGAGCCGCGAATAGCGCTGCGCGATCAGATGCACGTCGAGCATTTTTGCGAGCCGCTCGGCGACGCCGGCGATGCCGATGTCCCAAGCGATGTGCCTGACAAGCTCGTTTTCCGCGACGCCAAGATTGCCGAGCGTGCGCGGCAGCACCCGCCCGTAGTGATCCGCGGTGAGCAGGAAGGGTGATTGGCCTGCCGCATTCACCTCATGCACTGGCGCAATGTCGCCCTCGCCGAGGAGTTGATCGGTCGCGTCGGCCGTATCTAAAGCCATCCTGATTGCCTATGGAAAAGCTGTCGCCCTGAAGTTCGAAGAAAATCGGTATAGATTGGTTCGCTTCAAATCACCATGCTTGACCGAGGATGCCGCTGAGAGCGTCATTGCCTGCACATCGTCCTACTGGCTTTCGCCAGGACGACAGCGAATATGCGACGTTGTCGTTCCGCGCCATTGCCAGCTATACACACCGGATGACCTGCGATCGTCTCTTCGTCTACGGCACCCTGATGCGCGGCTTCGATCATCCGATGGCGCGGCTGCTCGCGGCACATGCGGATTTCCTTGGCGATGCGACCTGCCGCGGTCGGCTGGTCCTGGTGAAGCATTATCCGGGGCTATTGCTGTCGGACGCCCCGTCCGACATCGTCCATGGCGAGCTGTTTCACTTACGCGCGGGCGACGAGCTGCTGCGCGAGCTCGACATGTACGAGGCCTGCGGCGAAGGCTTTCCGGAGCCGACCGAATATCTGCGGCAGCTGATCGACGTGTCGCTGCCGGACGGCACCAGCAGCAAGGCCTGGACCTATGTCTACAACTGGCCCGTCACCGATCTTCCGCGCATCGAGTCCGGCCGTTTCCTGGAGCATTAGGCCGACAGCACCTCCTTCACCATGCGGATGTCAACCTCGCGCTCGACATAGGTCCACTCCTCGGTCTGCCGCAGCATCGCCACCAGCTCTTCGAACAACGCGGCATCAACCGGTGCGAATTCGAACCAGGTCAGAAAGTCGAAAGGCCCGCCGAGGTCGCGGCAATGATAGAGCTGGCGCGCGATGGCGGGCAGGTAGCGCAGGCTGCTCGCGATGTGGTGCGATCTGTCCTCGAAGATCTTGCGGCGCTCTTCCTGCGTCAGCTCCCACCAGGCCTGCGACTTGCGGATCGGGATCAGCGCTGCGCTGGTCGCCTCTAACCGGCCGAGGCCGGCCTGCACGGCGACGAGCTGCTGCTTCTCAGGCCGCTCGGTGTAACGCAAGCTGCTCGCGACGCCGACCAGCCGCCACGCGTTGCGCGAGGGCACCAGCGGCAACGAGACGGCCTCACTGTCGGTCACCGACAGTGCCGGCACGAAGGGCAGGGGCTCGCCCGCACGGGCGAGATCGACGTCACGCGCCAGCCCCCGCTCTGGCCGCCTCGAAAGGTCCTGAACATGGGGGTATGGAAGCGTGGAACCGGGCGCGGTTCAAGGCCTCTCTCCAAGTCATTTGCGGGGCGTTCGAAGCGCGAGCCCGGAAATCCATTTCCGCCAGCGGTCCGGTGGCGCGATGGATTCCAGGGTCGCGCTCTGCGCGCCCCGGAATGACGCGGGCTGTGAACAGCGCGTATAATCCCGACAAACCTGACTTTTGTGCAGGCGGCACCTATATGCCTGATCTTGGCCCGGCTCATCTCGCTCGGGCAAGACTGGATCTCATGCGCTTCACGCCCCAATTCCTCGACGAGCTTCGTGCCCGGCTTTCGGTCTCCGAAGTCGTCGGCAAGCGCGTCAAGCTGAAGAAGGCGGGGCGGGAGTGGAAGGGGTTGTCGCCGTTCCAGCAGGAGAAGACGCCGTCCTTCTACGTCAACGACCAGAAGGGCTTTTACCACGACTTCTCCTCCGGCAAGCACGGCGACATCATCAGCTTCGTGATGGAGACGGACGGCGTGCCGTTCGCCGAGGCCGTCGAGCGGCTCGCGGGCATGGCGGGCCTGCCGCTGCCGGCCGTGACGCCGGATGCGGCCCGGCATGAGCAGCGGCGCAAATCGCTGCATGACGTCATGGATCTTGCGGCAAAATTCTTCGCCGAGACGCTGGCCTCGCGCTTAGGTGCCAAAGCGCGCGGCTATCTGGCCGACCGCGCCATTTCGCCGGCGACGCAACTGCAGTTCCGCCTCGGCTATGCGCCGCCCGACCGCTTCGCGCTGAAGGAGCATCTCGGCAAGCTCGGCGTGTCCGTTGACGACATGGTCGAGACCGGACTGCTCGTCGCCGGCGACGATATTCCGGTGCCGTACGACCGCTTCCGCGACCGCGTGATGTTTCCGATCACGGATTTGCGCGGCCGCGTCATCGCCTTCGGTGGGCGCGCGCTGGAGAAGGACGTTCCGGCCAAATATCTGAACTCGCCGGAGACGCCGCTCTTCCACAAGGGCGACAATCTCTACAACCACCAGACCGCGCGCAAAGCCACCCATGACGGCGGCGCCCTGATCGTGGTCGAAGGCTATGTTGACGTCATCGCCATGGTCGCCGCGGGCTTCGCAGGCACCGTCGCGCCGCTCGGCACCGCGCTCACCGAAAGCCAGCTCGGGCTGCTGTGGAAGATGGCGGACGAGCCGATCCTCTGCTTCGACGGCGACCGCGCCGGCCAGAAGGCGGCTTACCGCGCCGCGGACCTTGCCTTGCCGTTCCTCGCGCCGGGCAAGAGCCTGCGCTTTGCGCTGCTGCCGGAGGGGCAGGACCCCGACGATCTCGTTCGCTCGGGTGGCCGCGGCGCGATCGAGGACGTGATCGCGGCGGCGCGACCGCTCGCGGAGATGATCTGGTCGCGCGAGCTCGAAGGCGGCAATTTTGCCACGCCCGAGCGCCGCGCCGCTCTGGAGGCGCGCATCAAGGAGCTCTCCAACGGCATCCGCGACGAGGTGGTGCGGCGCTATTACCGCGACGACTTTGCCAATCGGCTCCAGCGCGCCTTTGCCCCCGAAGGCGGGCGCGGCGGCTTTGGCGGCCGGGGCAGTTTCCGCCAAGGTGGCGGCGGTCGGCCATTCCAGCCCAGGGCTGGGGGAGGCGCGAATCGATTCGGTGGCCATGGATTTGGCGGCGCCCGCCGCGGCCCGCCCGGTCCCGTCCCGCTGCCGTCCGGTCCATACCAGGCGGCGAGCCCCCAGCTGGCGGCAAGCCCGATCATGCGCGGCCAGCGCAGTGCCATCTCCCGCCGGGAGGCCTTGATCCTGCAATGCCTGATCAACCACCCCTGGCTGCTCCATGAGCACTTGGAGGAGGTGGCCGCCCTGGAGCTGGCCCATCCCGAGGCCCATAAGCTCAGGGCCGGCATCATCGCCGCCTTCGCCAACGATCATCACCACTCACCGGACCCGGGCGAGCAGGCCGAGAAGATGCGGGGCGACCTTGAGAAGGGCGGGTTTTCGCAAGTTCTTCAAAGGGTTGAGAACGGCATCACCACCGTGGCGGTGTGGGGCGCCCGGGAGGGCGCGGCGCGGGATGACGTTCTTGCCACTTGGCATCAGCTGGTTGCCTTGCATCGGCAATGGCATTCACTACTTAGAGAGCTGAAAGACGCTGAGCTGGCCCTGGGGGAGGACCCCAGCGAGGCCAATTTGGCGTGGCTGCGTGACGTCAAGGCTCGGATAGGCGAAGTCGACGGTACCGAGGCTCTGATCGAGGGTTTTGGCGAACTGTCGGGTCGGCTCCAGAAGAGCATGTAATGAAAGAATCATGCGGACGGCCGGGGTCGGAACCGCTAAAAGACTCGCCAAATCCTTGGTTTGGCGGCAGAAACAGGGTTAATCGAGGCTTAACGGTCTTGTAGCACTTTGGCCCGAAGGCGGCCGCAGGCAGAACAGATGCGTCAGGAATGAATCCGCGCAACCGCTGTTGGCACTACACCTGCATCCGCTGCGACAAAGAGGCTCACGAAGCGTTAGGCAAATCCGGCGAGAGAAAGTTGGGGGTGGCGAGAAGTTTGTGCGCCGCCCTTTCCGTGTCGAGAGCTGCCGAAGCGAGAGCGTCGAGCAACAGGTTCATGTGAATTCAGGCAGGCGGGGCGCGCCGTCTGCATTGAAGCGCGTTGAGGAGCAATGGATGGCCACCAAGGCAAAGACGCTGCAGGCGAAGGACAAGGAAAAGGACGACAAGGCAGCGGATGCGCCGGAGAAGGACTCCCAGGACGCGCCCTCGCCCTTGCTCGACCTGTCCGACGCCGCCGTGAAGAAGATGATCAAGCAGGCCAAGAAGCGCGGCTTCGTCACCTTTGATCAGCTCAACGAGGTCCTGCCGTCCGACCAGACCTCGCCCGAACAGATCGAGGACATCATGTCGATGCTCTCGGACATGGGCATCAACGTCACCGAAGCCGACGACACCGAAGGCGAGGAAGACAAGGACGAGGGCGAGGACGAGACCGACAACGAGCTCGTCGAGGTCACCCAGAAGGCCGTCACCGAGGTCAAGAAGAGCGAGCCGGGCGAGCGCACCGACGATCCGGTGCGCATGTATCTGCGCGAGATGGGCACGGTCGAGCTGCTGTCCCGCGAAGGCGAAATCGCCATCGCAAAGCGCATCGAGGCCGGCCGCGAGGCGATGATCGCGGGTCTGTGCGAAAGCCCGCTGACATTCCAGGCCATCATCATCTGGCGGGACGAGCTCAACGAAGGCAAGATCTTCCTCCGCGACATCATCGATCTCGAAGCGACCTATGCCGGCCCCGACGCCAAGGGCGGCATGAACACCGCGATGATCGCCGGCCCGAACGGCGAAGCGTCGGCCGAGGGTGGCGAAGCCACCGCGTCCGCCGCTGCCCCCGCGCATGTCGCGCCGCCCGCCGCGCCGCCGTCGCCCACCCCGTTCCGCGCCGCGCCTGCGCCCGGTGCCACTGAGGCCGGCGAGGACAAGGATCCAGCCGAGTCCGCCGCCGAGTCCGACATGGACGACGACGAGTTCGAGAACCAGATGTCGCTCGCGGCAATCGAGGCCGAGCTCAAGCCGAAGGTGGTCGAGATCTTCGACAAGATCGCCGACAGCTATAAGAAGCTGCGCAAGCTTCAGGAGCAGGACATCCAGAACCAGCTCCAGAACGAGTCGCTCTCGCCGCACCAGGAGCGCAAGTACAAGAAGCTGAAGGACGAGATCATCGTCGAGGTGAAGTCGCTCCGCCTCAACCAGGCCCGTATCGACTCGCTGGTCGAGCAGCTCTACGACATCAACAAGCGCCTCGTCTCCTACGAGGGCCGCCTGATGCGTCTTGCCGACAGCCACGGCGTCGCGCGCGAGGACTTTTTACGCAACTACACCGGCTCGGAGCTCGATCCGCGTTGGCTCAACCGCGTCTCGAAACTCTCGGCCAAGGGCTGGAAGAATTTCGTTCATCACGAGAAGGACCGCATCAAGGACCTTCGTCACGAAGTGCATCAGCTCGCCGCCCTCACCGGCCTCGAGATCGTCGAGTTCCGCAAGATCGTGCACTCCGTGCAGAAGGGCGAGCGCGAGGCACGCCAGGCCAAGAAGGAGATGGTGGAAGCCAATCTCCGTCTGGTGATCTCGATCGCCAAGAAGTACACCAACCGCGGCCTGCAATTCCTCGACCTGATCCAGGAAGGCAACATCGGCCTGATGAAGGCGGTCGACAAGTTCGAGTATCGCCGCGGCTACAAGTTCTCGACCTACGCCACGTGGTGGATCCGGCAGGCGATCACCCGCTCGATCGCCGACCAGGCGCGCACCATCCGCATCCCCGTGCACATGATCGAGACGATCAACAAGATCGTGCGCACCTCGCGCCAGATGCTCAACGAGATCGGACGCGAGCCGACGCCGGAAGAACTCGCCGAGAAGCTCGGCATGCCGCTCGAAAAGGTCCGCAAGGTCCTCAAGATCGCCAAGGAGCCGCTGTCGTTGGAGACGCCGGTCGGTGACGAAGAGGATTCGCACCTCGGCGATTTCATCGAGGACAAGAATGCGATCCTCCCCATCGATGCCGCGATCCAGTCCAACCTGCGCGAGACCACCACGCGCGTGCTGGCATCTCTGACGCCGCGCGAAGAGCGCGTCCTGCGCATGCGCTTCGGCATCGGCATGAACACCGACCACACGCTGGAAGAAGTCGGCCAGCAGTTCAGCGTGACGCGCGAACGCATTCGTCAGATCGAGGCGAAGGCGCTGCGCAAGCTGAAGCATCCGTCGCGGTCGAGGAAGCTGCGGAGCTTCTTGGATAATTAATTCTGATCGTCATGCCCCAGCCTGACCCGGGCATCTATCCGAACGAAACGGCGGGCGCAAGCCCGCCGTTTTTGTTCGTGCCTGTCTGCCAGCAGCGTTCAGCCAAGAAGCGTCATCTGCTTCTGTCAGCTGCTTGTCTGCAAGATGGGGCGCTGGCGATGTTTGCCTATTTCTTCTTCACCCCGACCCGCTCAATCCGCTTGATCTCGAGCGGTGGCCGACCGCTCTTTTCGGCGATCTCGCGGTCCTGCTCCATGATGAAGCCGCGCGCGGGCTCGTCGCCGTCGAGGCCGCCGAGCAGCTCGGTGGGCACGCGGCGGTTGGAGCGCTGGGTATCGTCCTCATAGACGACGTTGAAGAAGGCGAACTCGCCTTTGGGATTGGTTCCGGGTTTCTTGGCCATGGCGGCTTGTCGTCGATCAGGGCGCCGCAGTCAAATGACTTCGGCGGTTATCGACGTTGGCGATGCATTGAAGGCGAGGGTGCCCGCCGCGGCTGCCGGATCAGATGTCGTTGCCTCGGAGTGCCAGGCGTGATGTGAACTCCCAATCAACGGCGGGCCGCGAAGCCCGCCGTTGATCTTTAGTCTTCAGTTATCTTTGGTCTTCGGTGTCGCCCGGGGCTGGCGGGGTGACAACCTAAAATAGAAGACTATCGAAGGCGCCATGCGATGGCAAGGCAAATCGTGGCGGCGTTGAGGTCGCAGCGGGCGGATCAGATATGCGTTGGCCGCGGCATGCCGACTTGATGCGCGTCGCAACAATCGTTTGGATCACCAAATCACTTTGTTCATTGTTCGGGCCGTCGCAATGCAGCGCGACTGGCTCGCAGCGAGGCGCGCCAGGCTGTATGTCTTCCCGCCTGCCTGCAATGTGTGATCGCGAGCGCCGAATCGAGGTCCACTATCGCGATAAATCATGCGGTCACCGGGCCGCTGCGCGCGTCTCGTTAAACGCCGCCCGGAAGACGAGAGGAGAGTGTCGGAATCGTCCATCTCGCGTCGCTTGGATACGATGTCGAGGCGGATCAAGCTCGCGCGCCTTCACGGCGAGGCTTTGCTGCTTTGACGCGAATTCGGTTCCCGGGCATGATCGCGCGCTGCTTTCCGCGCTCATTCTTCAGAGGATTAGAGGATTCTCCGGTATGTTGAGACACGCTTTGGCCACCGCCTCCATCGTCTGTCTGGCCGGTGGGTCGGCGCAGGCCGCGCGCTGCGGCGGCGACTTCAACGCTTTCGTCGCCAGCATGGCCGCGGAGGCGCAAGCCTCCGGCGTCTCGGCGAGCGTGACCAATGCGGCGCTCAGCGGTGTGACCCAGGATGGCGCCGTGCTTGCCTTCGATCGGCGCCAGCGCCACACCTTCAATAAGAGCTTCGAACAGTACGTCTCGACCCGCGTCGGCCCCGGCCGCATCAATGGCGGGCGGGCGCTGCTCCAGCGCCATGCCGCGCTGCTCTCGCGGATCGAGCAGAAGTTCGGCGTGCCCCGCTACATCCTGGTCGCGATCTGGGGGCTGGAGAGCGATTTCGGCAAGGGCGATACCGGCAAGCTGCCGGTGATCCGCACGCTGGCGACCCTGGCGCATGACTGCCGCCGTACCGATCTGTTCCAGGGCGAACTGCTCGCCGCGCTCAAGATCGTGCAGCGCGGCGACCTGCCGCTGCGCGATCTCATCGGCGCCTATGCCGGCGAGATCGGCCAGACCCAGTTCCTGCCGTCGTCCTACATCAAATACGGCGTCGATTTCGACGGCGACGGCCACGTCGACCTCCGCCACAGCGTCCCCGACGTGCTCGCCTCGACTGCGAACCTGCTCCACACCAGCGGCTTCAAGATGGGCCAGCCCTACGGTGAAGGCACGCCGAATTTCGAGGCAATGCGCGAGTGGAACAGGGCGGTGGTCTATCGCAAGACGATCGGGTATTTCGCGGATCGGCTGATGGGGCAGTGAGGGGGCGCACGGCTAACGCTCGCAAGTGACGGGGGGCGTCGCGCTGCTGTCGCGCCGCGCCCGGGCGGAAGCGCTGGAGCAGATCCATGAAGCGGGCGTCGTTGCCGATCAGGATGCGGGGCTCGTTCCTCTCGATGCCTCGGCTCATGCGCAGGGCGGCATCCTTCGGCGTGGTCTTCGCCGCGTTCTCGGGTCATGGCGGCGGCGCCGCGAATCGCAGACATGGATCTCCCCGTCAGTCCGGAAAGCGGGAACTATGATTTACATTTTTTCAGAATGGAACTGAACCACGGCCGATTTGGGCTTTTAACATACGATACGAAGCAAGCATTGGGAGCCGCTCCATGGGACAGGCACAGCCATTTCGTGCAACAGCGCTGATTGTCGAAGACGACCACATGCAGCGGGAGATGCTTTGCGTTCTCCTCGAGGAAAGTGGGTACGACGTGATCCAGTGCGAGAGTGCGGAGGCGGCCGAACGCGTGCTGGAGAAGAATGCGCGCGCACTCTGCCTGATGCTGACGGACGTTCAGCTCGCTGGCCGCATGAACGGGGTCGAACTCGCTCACCTCGCCAAGGGCCATAATCCGAAGCTCGACGTCGTCGTCACCTCCGGGCGGCCCCTGATGCAGCCGCTGCCTGACGGTGCCAAGTTCTGGGCCAAGCCGTGGGCGCCGCTCGACGTGTTGCGCGAGGCCGAGATCGCGCAGCTGTCCTGAGGGCGGTCGCCGACCATCGCTTTTCCGACGTAAGGCGCGGTGATAAGGTCCAATCATGACCTGGTCGTTCCTGCTCACCTCGCTCATGGTGGTCGCCTCGCCCGGCACCGGCGTGCTCTACACGCTGGCGGCGGCGCTCACCCGCGGCTCGCGCGCCAGCATCGCCGCGGCCTTCGGCTGCACGCTGGGGATTGTGCCGCACATGATGGCGGCGATGCTCGGCCTTGCCGCGGTGCTCCACACCAGCGCGCTTGCCTTCGCCGCGCTGAAATGGTGTGGCGTCGCCTATCTGCTCTACATGTCCTGGCAGGCGCTGCGCGAGCGAGGTGCGCTCGCGGTCGAGGGCAAAATCAAGGAGCGGTCGAGCGGCCGCGTCATCGTCACCGGCTTCCTGATCAACATCCTCAATCCCAAACTGTCGATCTTCTTCCTCGCCTTCCTGCCGCAGTTCATCGCGCTCGACGAGGCCCATGTGCTGGCGCGGATGCTGGAATTGAGCGGCGCCTTCATGGCGATGACCTTTGCGGTGTTCGTCGTCTATGGCCTCTGCGCCGCCTCGGTGCGCGAGCGCGTCATCTCCCGGCCCCGCGTCATGGCCTGGCTGCGCCGCAGCTTCGCCGCCGGCTTTGCCGCACTCGGCGCCAAGCTGGCGTTCGCGGAGCGGTAGTCTTTCTTTCTCCCAATAAAAAAGCGGGCCTTGCGCCCGCCACCTTCAAACTCTCGATCTTGCCCGACGCCCGGGCGGAGCGAGGCTCCACCCGGGCAAAGAAAAAGAAGCTGCGTTACTTCTTCTTCGCCTTCTTGGCCTTCTTCGCCTTCTTCTTCGCCGCCTTCTTCGCTTTCTTAGCCATAGTATCCTCTTAGGGTTTAATGGTGGGAACGCGACACGAGGGATGCTCGGCGGAGGGCCAGCCTCGCAACATCCTCGACGACAAACTCAGCAGATTCGCGCTCCTCTGCCCCGTGCCGTCACATCTGTGTCATCGTGTTATCCACAGCTCAGATGCATTTTCAGGTGATTTTGCTGCGCGAATCCGCATCGCCGCGTCGGCGCACCGTCGCTTGCGACAGGCTTAACGATCCGACAACAGCCAGGCGCCGTTCATGAATCCAAAACCAAAGGCGCGTTTTCAAGAGTCGCAGTGAGACTCCATTAAGCGCAACTCGCGCATTGTCGCCGGAAGAAAACGGGGATGGGTGATGGACGGACGGCTGCCAGGGACGGGGGGCGCGACGCTGCGCGTGCCGCACGCGCCATGCTGAACGTACCGACATTGTGGACGGTCTTCGTCGTCAACTTCCTGGCGCTCGGTGTGATCTGGGCCTACGTGACGCGCTCCTATCCGAAATTCGCAGCCGCGCGATTCTGGATGGCCTCGTCCTTCGTCGGCGCCGCCGGCGCGATGACGGCCCTGATCCGTCTGTTCGTCGCCTCGCCCCTGCCGCTTCTGCTCGGCGCAGCCGGCGTCATTGCCGCGAGCTGCCTCGCCGCCATGGGCATTCAGCGCTTCTATGACCGGCCGGTCTCGTGGCGTCTCATGACCGCAACGGGAGGCTTGAGCCTCACCGGCGTCATGGTCTTTACAGTCAGCTTCGAGCACATGCAGCTGCGCATGCTCAGCTACACGCTCGGCCAGGCCTTGCCGCTGGTGCTGGCGCTGCGCCTCCTGCTGTCGCCGGAGGGGCGTGTCAGCCCCGGCGCGCGGCTGTCCGGCATCGTCATCCTCGGCATCATCGCGATCCTGTTCGCCCGTATGGTGGGCAATCTGCTCGGCCACGATCTCTCGGCGCGGGCCGGCGGCCAGACCCATGCCGTCATGGTGCTGGGGCTGCTGTTCCTGTCGATGACGCTGAATTTCGGTTTCCTGCTGCTGGCAATGGACAGCTTGCGCAACGAGGTTGCCGACCTCGCGCTGCTCGACGATCTCACCGGCGTCGCCAACAGGCGGCATCTGCTGCAGCGCCTGACCGAGGAATGCGCCCGCTCGGAGCGCGGCGGCGCGCCGTTCTCGCTGCTGGTGATCGATCTCGACGGCTTCAAGACCATCAACGACACGCATGGCCATGCCGCGGGCGACGCCTGCCTGAAGCACTTCACGCTGATGGCGCAGACGCGCCTAAGGCCCGGCGACATGCTGGCTCGTACCGGCGGCGACGAGTTCTGCATCGTGCTGCCGTCGTCGTCGCTGCGCGAGGCTGCCGCGATCGCTCGCCGCGTGCTCGAGGTCTGCCGTCAGGACGCCGCGGCCTGCACCGGCCGCGACATTCCGATCGCGATCTCGATTGGGGTTGCACAGTGGGACCGCGGCGTCGGTCAATTCCCGGACCGCCTGATCGCGCATGCCGACCACGCCCTCTACGCTGCCAAGAAGAACGGCAAGAACGATCTTGCCGTCTACGATCCGGCCCCGCCGCTCTCGCCCGAGCCGATCGGTCCCGGTGAGGCCGCGCACCACTTCGCGTAAGGGCGTGCTACATCAGGGGTCGCATTGGACCCGCATCACGATGTCCCGCCTGCTCGCGGTCGTTCTTGCCGCCCTGTACCTGACCGTCCCCGCCGCCGCTGAGAATGCCGAGCTGGAAAAACTCGCGCGCGCCTCCGGCACGCCCGAGATTCCCGGCCTGAAGATCGTGTGGCTTGCGCCATGGCGCGACGTCGACAGCGCAAACCGTTGGCGCAACATCATCGTGCACCAGACCGAGGGGCCCGCCGGTTCGGCGCGGGGCGGCGCGCTGGCGCAGGCGAAGAACCCGACCCGGCGCGGGGTCACGGTGTGGGTCGAGACCGACGGCACGGTCTATTGGGCGGTGGCGGAGAATTTGGTGCCGACCCATGGCGACGGCGCCAACCGCAACGACAACAAATACATCGATAACAGGTCGACCTATCGCCAGATCGTGCGCGACAATTCGATCGGCGTCGAGTTCGCCGGCAATTATCCTGACGTTGCGGCCGGGCCGACCGAGGCACAGGTCGCAGCCTGGAAGATCCTGGTTAGGGTGCTGCGCACGCGCTACGGCATCCCGGCCGATCGCGTCTACGCGCACAATTGGATCGACTACAAGGACGCCCGCTATTGCGAAGGCTGCTGGCTCGCGACGCTGGCGAGGGTTTGGGGGGAGTGAGCGCCCGATCGTGCATCAATCCCGCTCGCTGCGGCACTTCCGCCGGCCCGTCTGCCGCCAGCACGCGCGGCGCATGACAGCGCGCGTGATGCTGCACTTCGCACCGCTCAACAAGGCACCGCCCCAAACAAAAAAGCCGGCGTTGCCGCCGGCTTTTGTCTCTCTTCGACCCGCCAATTCCTGGCGCCGACAAAGCCCGCTTAATGCGCGGCTTCCAGCGCAGCCTGTTCCTGTCTTGCGATCGTGCCCTTGACCGCGGACTGCACCTTCTCGAAGGCGCGGACCTCGATCTGGCGGACGCGCTCGCGCGACACGCCGAACTCGGCGGCAAGGTCTTCCAGCGTCATCGGCTCATCGGCGAGGCGGCGGGCCTCGAAGATGCGGCGTTCGCGCGGGTTGAGCACGCCCATGGCGCCGTTCAGCGCGTCACGGCGGTGATCATACTCCTCGTGCTCCGCCATCATGGCTTCCTGGTTGGGCGTATTGTCGACCAGCCAGTCCTGCCATTCGCCGGCTTCGCCGTCGTCGCGGATCGGCGCGTTGAGCGAGGCGTCGCCGCCGAGACGGCGGTTCATGTCGATCACGTCCTGATCCGTCACGCCCAGCCGCTTGGCAATGGTCGCGACCTGGTCGGGGCGGAGATCGCCTTCGTCCAGCGCGTTGATCTTGCTCTTCGCCTTGCGCAGGTTGAAGAACAGCTTCTTCTGGTTCGCGGTGGTGCCCATCTTCACGAGTGACCAGGAACGCAGGATGTACTCTTGAATCGACGCCTTGATCCACCACATCGCGTAGGTGGCGAGACGGAACCCCTTCTCGGGTTCGAATCGCTTCACCGCCTGCATCAGGCCGACATTGCCTTCCGAGACGACCTCGGAGATCGGCAGGCCGTAGCCGCGATAGCCCATGGCAATCTTGGCCACGAGGCGGAGATGGCTGGTGACGAGTTGGTGCGCCGCGTCGCGATCGTCATGCTCGCGCCAACGCTTGGCGAGCATGTATTCCTGCTGGGGTTCCAGCATCGGAAACTTGCGGATCTCGGCGAGGTAGCGAGAAAGGCCGGATTCTCCATTGAGGACCGGCAAAGCAGCGGTACGGGCCATAGTGCGCCCTCCAAAAGGTTCAGGCCCCCGATAGCGGCGGGCCAGGCAGACGACCGCTGTGTTAAAGCCGGCCGTAGCTGCGATGTTCCGCGTTGGGTCAATTTCAACGCAGGCGCAATATAGCCTATCGGGGCTCGAAAAGGGAAGGATTGCTGACGTCACGTCCCCGTGTGGCAGCTATAACTTTTTGTAATGTAAAGGCTTTCTGAAGGGGCCTGCGTCATAGCGCCGCTTTGAGGCAGCTTTGAAGGAGAAGCAAATCCTCCGGCAGCGGTGCCTCCCAGTGCAGTAATTCTCCGGTTCTTGGGTGCTCAAATACGAGCAGGTAAGCGTGTAAGGCCTGTCGCCCCAGCGCCGTCAAGGCCGCCTGCGACTCAGGCCCGAGCTGGTTCGCCTTGGTCTTGAAATGCGGACCATAGACCGCGTCGCCCAGCAGGGGATGGCCGATATGGGCGAGGTGGACGCGGATCTGGTGGGTGCGTCCGGTCTCGAGCTCGCAGGCGAGCAGGGCAGCGACGGGTTTGCCATCGCGGCCGGCAAAGCTCTCCAGGATTTCCCAATGCGTCACTGCCTCGCGGCCGCCCTGGCGCACCGCCATCTTTTCGCGTGCATGCGGATGGCGGTCGATCGGCGCGTCCACCGTGCCGCGATGCCGGTTCGGCACGCCCCAGGCGAAGGCCATGTAGCCGCGCCGCATCTCGCCGGTGCGGCCGTGGTCGGCGAATTGCGCGGACAGCGAGGCATGGGCGAGGTCGTTCTTGGCGACCACCATCAGCCCTGTCGTGTCCTTGTCGAGCCGGTGCACGATGCCGGGCCTGCGCACCCCGCCGATGCCGGATAGGGAGGCGCCGCAATGGGCGATCAGTGCGTTCACCAGCGTGCCGGTCTCGTGCCCGGCCGCGGGGTGCACGACCAGGCCCTTCGGCTTGTTGATGACGATGATGTCGTCGTCCTCGAACACGATATCGAGGGCGATATCCTCGCCTTTCGGCTCCGCCGGCGCCGCCTCCGGCACGTCGATTGTGATCGTATCGCCGGGACTGACGTGATAAGCGGGGTCGCGGACCGCGGAGGCCTTCAGGTGTACTGCGCCCGCCAGGATCAGGGCTTTCAGCCTCGATCGCGACAGTTCGGTAAGGTGCGCCGCCAGCACGCGGTCGAGCCGGGCCGAGCCCTCGTCGCCGGCGACGACAACCTCCAACCTTTGCGCAGAGCCCGAGCTTTCCATGACGACCGAAACCGCTGTTCCCGAACCGACCCCCGAGCAGGCCGCGCTGTTCGCGCGGGTGCGGCGGATGATGCTGATCGCGGGGTTGACCACGGCGCTGGCGATCTGCGCCGTCCTGATCGCGGTGGGCTACCGTCTTTTCAAGTCGGAGGGAAGGGCGGTCGAGGTGGCCGGCGACGTCATCGCTACCCTGCCGAAAGGCGCCAGGATCGTCTCGACCGGCGTGGCGGGCGATCGCCTCGTGGTCACACTGGACATCGGCGGCGTCACCGAGCTCCGCACCTTCGATGCCCACACCTTGAAACCGGCCGGAATGTTGAAATTTGCCAATGAGCCCTAAAACGGCTGCTGGGTCCTTGCGGCGGACAAATTTCGAGGTTATTGGCTAACCCTCACGCTCCCTTCGTCTAGCGGTTAGGACGCGGCCCTCTCAAGGCTGAAACAGGGGTTCGATTCCCCTAGGGAGCGCCATTTGCCTACGAGCTGGGCACTCCAAAATCGGCCGTTTTTACGGCTCGAAGCCGCAACGAGCGCTTGAGCAAGCTCTTCATGTGGCTTGGCACGGCGCGCCCTTACGCGGTCGTGCCGTCGATCGAGCGGCGGATCACCCGCTGCACTTCCGCATTCGATAGAAACAGGTCGTGGTTGACGATGCCCCAGCCTTCCTGGGAGGCATCGATCACGCGCACACCAAGCCGCGCGATGGCGGCCTTTTCGGCGGCGCCGACCCTCGTCATTCCACCTGCGATTTGTCCCGACAGCGCCAATGCGCGATCGTTCGTCGCAGCAATCACGGTGATCTTGCCGGCGAGCGGGCCGATGCGCTGGATCGCCGACGAGAATACGTCCATGTCGATATCAGGCGCGGCAAACACGACCGAGCCGATCTTGCTCGCAACGGTGTCGCCGTAGCGGGCATAGAGCTGACGCAGGCTTTCGAGCGTCAGCATGGTTCCCATGCTGTGCGCAACGATGTGCACTCGACCGGCGCTTGGAGCCGACACCAGCGCAGAGAGCACGCGTTCGAAATCGTCGCGAGACCACATCGCGCTGTCGCGGTCATAGGCATAGTCGAACAATCCTGCCTTGGAGGGCCAGGAGAACACCATGGTCCGGCCGCGGAACTTGATCCCATCGGAGAGATGGGCGCCGTCCAGCACCGCCGTCTCGAATGTCTGCTTGAAGCCGTGCACATAGATCAGCACGTCTCCTCCGCCGGCCTGCGCAACGAGATCGGCAAGGTCGGCCGACACCGGCTCGACCCGATCCACGCGCCAATCGCCAAGTCCAACAGAGGCAAGAGAAAGACGGCTTTCGTCCGGCGCCACCAGCTTCGCCCGCGCGACCGTCATGCTGGTCGCGCGCTCCGGCCCGAACCAGGGTTTCGTGCGACCGCCGCTCACGGGCTTGCGCGTGGTGGTAACAAGCAATGTGGGGTCGATAGAAAGGGACGAGGCGTCGAAGCGCGCGCCGGTCGCACCCAAGCCGGCGCATCCGCCGAGCGCGAGGGCACTCCCTGCCGACACAAATCCGCCGAGCAGAGCGCGGCGGGAAACAGCATGATGCGAGTCGCGTTGCAGGAGACGTCGGATGATCACAGGAACCTTTGGGAACTTTGCCCACCGTAACGCCGCCCCGGCTAGCTCCCTGAATGACAATGGAGGCGAGAAGACGGCGGAGCCGCTTCGCGATTGGCTGTATGATCATGGCGTTCGCGTCCGCCGCCGCAGGACGTGCGAGCCGTCCCGTGAAGTTCTGGAACCGGCTGGCGTCGTTTCAATGATGACCGGCCGACACCCTTGCGGCATAGCAACCTAGCGCCGGTCGTAAAAATTGCCGGGCCGTCGCGCGGTATCGGCGGCGGCTCGGATGGGACCCACTGACGTCGGGCAAAACAGCGAAATTGGCGTCAAGCCTTCCTTGCAAAAATATTCCACTTTACCGAAATTCGGATTTGTCGTATGTGTCGCCCATTCCAGCCCACCAAAGGGGCGGTCGTACGTCGTCACGAACGCGGGCTGGAGTTGCGGTGGACGCGGGCGGCGTTAAAGGCGGGCTTGTGCGTGCAGGGCGAGATGAACCTCGTGAGCATGGCACGTCCTGCGAAGACGGACGGCGCCCATGTCCGGCGAGGCCTTTTGGCGGAGCCGGATGGCTCGCGTACGGCGAAACCGTGTGGTCCTGGCCGTCGTTGCTACGGTCAAGCTCTTGCGGATGCGGCGTTGGCGTCAACCGGCGCGGTGTCCGTGACTTCTGCGAGGGCGAGGGAGGCCAGAACGAATTCGGCTCCCGGGAGAGCGCGGCATAGGCCGTCAAACCATCGCGCAGGGAAGGCCTGGTTTCGGCTGCCCTGTGTCTCCCCTGTGCATTGCGTGTGCATTCGTTCAGCGCAGGGGTCTTATGGGTGCCAGCCGGCGCCCGGTCTTCCCTGCGCCCTTTCCTCCGAGAGGGTTGAAGAGGAGAGCACAGCTCGGGCACAACATGCCGCGCGGCTGCAAGCGCGCGTCCGTGATCTCCTGTCAACGACCTTCCGTGGAAGCATGATGCGTCGGCCTCGGTGGAGGTGGTCGTTGCCCGCGGAATCTGCCTTGATGCGATATCAGCGCGGAGGAGTTTCGACATGAGCGGCTTGGTGATCTCTGGCGGTCGGGTGGTGGATCCCGCCAGCGGAATGGACGCCATCGGCGACGTTGCGGTGGTGGACGGCAGGATCGCCGCGGTCGGCGCCTCGCTCGGCAGCGCCGAGCGGGTGATCGACGCGACCGGCCTCGTGGTCGCGCCCGGCTTCATCGATCTGCACGCGCATGGCCAGTCGGTCCCGGCCGACCGCATGCAGGCCTTCGACGGCGTGACGACGACGCTCGATCTCGAGGCGGGCGTGCTGCCGGTCGCATCCTGGTATGAACGCCAGGCCAGGAAGGGGCGCGTGCTGAATTACGGCGCCGCCGCTAACTGGGCATTTGCGCGCATCGGCGCGATGACGGGCTCTAATGCGGAGAGTTCGCTGGAGGCTTTCGGCAATGCCATGCGCGACCGCCGCTGGATCGACAACGTCGCGACCGATGCGGAGGTCGCCGGCATCCTCGATCGCCTTTCGCGCGGCCTCAACGAGGGCGGCATCGGCATCGGCATCTTGAACGCTTATGCGCCCGGCGCCGGGGTGCAGGAGCTCACTGCGGTCTGCCAGCTCGCGGCTGCAAAGGACGTGCCGACCTTCACCCACGTCGCCTTTATGTCGCGCATCGATCCTGAGAGCGCGGCGGAAGCCTATATCCGCCTGATCGGCTATGCCGGCGCCACCGGCGCGCACATGCACATCTGCCATTTTAATTCATCGAGCAAGACCGACATCGAGCGCTGCCGCGTGCTGGTCGAGAAGGCGCAGGTGCAGGGCCTGCCGATCACGGTTGAGGCCTATCCTTACGGCACCGGCTCGACCGTGCTCGCCGCCGCCTTCTTCAGCGATCCCGAGTTCGTCGAGCGCAACGGCACCGGCTATGATTCGGTACAGCGGGTGACTGATGGCCATCGCTTTCGCGACCGCGAGGAGTTGCTCAAGGCGCAGGCCGAAGAGCCGTCCTCGCTGGTGCTCTGGCACATCCTCGACACCGAGAACAATGCGCATCACCGCGACCTGCTCGACCTCTCGGTGCTGTATCCCGGCGGCGCGATCGCCTCCGACGCGATGCCGTGGACGCTGCCTGACGGCTCGACCTACACCGGCGATGCCTGGCCCCTGCCGGATGATGCCACCTCGCATCCACGCTCGGCCGGCTGCTTCACGAAATTCATCCGCGAATGGGTGCGTGAGCGCAAGACGGTGTCGCTGCTCGAAGGCGTGCGCAAATGCGCGCTGATCCCCGCGGAGATATTGTCGCAGAGCACGCCGGCGATGCGCGCCAAGGGCCGGCTCGATAGGGGCGCGGATGCCGACATCGTCGTGTTCGACTACGAGAAGCTCTCGGACCGCGCGACCTTCACGGCGATGAACCGCCCCTCCGAGGGCGTGCGGCATCTGATCGTCAGCGGCGAGCCGCTGATCAGTGATGGCGTGCTGGACGTGGCGGCGCGGCCTGGCCGCCCCGTGCGCCGGCCCGCCATCGGGAGCTGATTCATGCCGGTCCCCATCCTCCTGGTGACGGGCTTTCTGGGGGCGGGCAAGACCACGGTCGTCAACCATCTGCTGGCGCATGCGGACGGGCGACGCATCGCCGCCGTTATCAACGATTTCGGCGCGATCAACATCGATGCGGAGTTGATCGCCGGTGCGAGCGACGGCGTGGTCAGCCTCGCCAACGGCTGCATCTGCTGCTCGCTCGAAGGAGATCTCTTGCGCACGCTGTCGACGTTGCTGCGGCGCGATCCTAAGCCCGAATATATCGTCATCGAGACCAGCGGCGTCGCCGATCCCGCCGACATTGTGCGCAATCTGATGGATCCGGTGATCCTGCGCGAGGCGCCGCTGGAGACGGTGCTCTGCGTGCTGGATGCGACGGCGCCGCCGGCCGCCCTGGAGGATGCGCTCCAGCGGTCGCAGTTGCGCGTTGCCGATATCGTGGCGCTGAGCAAGCTGGATCTGGCGGATGCCGGCGCAGGGCTGCGCATGCGCGAGGCCATCCGGGCACAGCGCGTCCCTGCCGCGGTGGTCGATGCGAACCATGGCGAGATTCCTGCCGCGCTGCTGTTCCCCGCGAACGTAGATCGCGCGCCTGCGCTGCGCGAGCCAGGGCCGAAACGTCCCGCCGAGGAGCGCTTCGAGACGCTGAGCTGGACCTCGGAGCAGCCCATCTCGCTGCCGCGTTTGCAGCAGGCCATCAGCCGCCTTGCGCCAAAGCTGGCGCGCGCCAAAGGTCTGTTCGAGACCATCGAGCAGCCCGGCCGCCTGATGGTGTTTCAATTCGCCGCCGGCCGCGCCACGCTGGCGCCGGGTGAAGCGCCGGCCCCAGGCGCGCCGCGAGCACGGATCGTTTTCATCGCCGAGCTCGGGGTGCTCACGAAGGCGGAGCTGGATGGAATCATGGAGGCGTGCGTTGCAGGCTGAAGCTGCAGCTCGTACCACATCAGGCGAATTGCGCGATGCCGTTTCCGACCGACCAATTCTCCTTGGGCGCATCGAGCACGTTCACGAACACGTCCGCGGGCCGGATGCCCGGGCTTTCTCCGAGCAGGTCCGCGATGCGGCGATACAGCGCCGTCTTCTGCTCTGCGGTGCGCGAGGCGAACACCGTGATCTGGATCAGCACGGCGTCATCGCTGCGCTGGACGCCGTAGGCGTTGCCGCAGCGGAAATTCGCGGGCGCGAGCTCGCTGATGGTCATGAATTGGTCGCCCTCGGGCACGTTCAGCGTCTCGCGCATCGCGCGGTAGAGGCCGTCGAGGATCGCCTGCCGATAGGCTTCCGGCTTGCCGGCGCGCATCGAGATGTGGAGCAGAGGCATGGGGATTCCCTTTTTGGTTTCGGCGCGACCGCCTGCTAGCGGGCCGCGCATAGACGAAGCTGGCGATCAATTTGTTTTTGACGTAGTGTCAAAAAATCACGTTCTTGACACCTTGTCAAATACTATCGGCCAAGTCAGGACCGGCAGTGAAAGAGGATCGCCATTGAGACCGCGCGAGTTCGACCACGACGACGTCCTGCGCATCGCGTTCGAGCAGTTCTGGCGCAAGGGTGTGCGCGGCACATCGCTGTCGGACATCGCGCGTGATGCCGGCGTCCAGCGCGGCAGCCTCTACAATGCGTTCGGCAGCAAGGAGGCGCTGTTCTTGCAAGCCTATGAACGCTACGCAGGCGATTATCTCCTCGTCCTGCAAAAGGCGCTCGGCGCGGGCTCATTGCGCAAACGCCTCGCCGCGTTCTTCGACTTGACCATCAGCAACTTCCGCTCGGGCTCTCCCCCGCGGGGATGTCCGACCACGCGTGGCTTGATGGAGCTCGGCGCGGCCGAAGGCGAAGGGCTGGATGAGGAGGCGCGTCAGGCTTTTGCAAGCCTCGTCTCGCGCATCACTGCTCTGGTCCAGGATACGCTGTCAGCGGGCGCCGAACGTGGCGAGTTCAGCGGCAACCCCGCCGCCGCAGCCCTGCACATCGTTACGGTGACGCGCGGTCTCGCCGTGCTCGAACGTGCATTCGGCGACGAGCCGCAATTGCGCAAGATCGCCGCCCACACAATCGACCTCGTGCTGGGTAAGAAGTGTGGCTAGGTGGATATGCGACAAACGACGATCCCAGCGGTGGTCGCGCCGGGATCGTCTGGAGGTTTTATGGAAGGCGTCGAGCTCCGCCTCTCCATGGCGACGTTGATAGCGCAAGGCCGCTCCGGATGCGACTAGAAGCCGTCAAAATGTCAGCACAACGTCAGTGCAGCGTCGGACTGCCCACAAACCAGCTTTTCATAGCCATCGTCCGATCATGCGCGAATGAGCGGACGTGCCGGTCGGGCAGGATGAGACCTGCCATGCGGAAGATCGTTGCAAGCCCGCGCACCGGCGCCAGCGCCCAATCGGCTCCCTCCGGCGGCAGCCAGCACTCGAACTGCTCGCGCGCGACGTCGATGCGCTCCTGCTGGGTCGCGGCAATCGCCCGCAGGATTCCGTGCTCACTATCGGACATGCGCGGGCAGGTGGGGCAATGCACTTCGATCGCCGTATGCGCCATGCACGCAAAGATCTCGATGATGGATTCCAGTGAGGGCACCGCATCGCCGACGCGAAAATGGTCGTACACCTGCTTGATCTCGGCCGCAGTCGGGACGGCGCTTCCGCTGCGTGCTTTCGCCCGAAATCCCCAGATGAAGAGCCGCTCCGCCGCGCTCAGCGCGGGAAGGTTGAGGGACCCGGTATATGTCGATTGATGCATTGAGACTCCGGCCTTCGGCTGTGCTCACGCCATGGCTGGCGTTGATCATCTGCGCCGATGGTTCTGCCAGAGCCCTCTGCAAGTCAACGTTCGCAGGGGCGATATCGAGGTCTTCTAGATTTGAGAAGCTTCAATCTCGGATGCAGCCAGCTTTGCAGGCCCGCGAAGCCGGGCGGTGCACCTGCACTCGTCCCTACGCAATTTTGCGGGGACTTGGGAAACCAATGCTTAAAGCTTTGCTAAGGAGCGCAGGATAAACTGGCATATCTGCCCTTCCAATTCCTGCGAGCACCGATGATTTTCTCCCGCATCAGTTTCAAGCTGGTCCTGATTGTCGGCATCAGCCTCCTCGGCATGGTCGCGCTGGTGCCGCTCGCGCTATCCACCCTGCGCGCGCAGATGATCGCCGACCGCCAGGCCAAGACGCAGCACATGGTGGATGTCGGCTACGGCATCCTGGCGCATTACCAGAAGCTCGAGAGCGAAGGAAAACTCTCGCGCGAGCAGGCCCAGGCCGGGGCAATGGCTGAAATCAAGAGCCTGCGCTACGACAAGGTCGAGTATTTCTGGATCAACGACATGGCCCCCAAGATGGTCATGCACCCGATCAAGCCCGAGCTCGACGGCAAGGACCTCTCCGGGATGAAGGATCCCGCGGGCAACGCCCTGTTCATGGGCTTCGTCGACGTCGTCAACAAGCAGGGCGCGGGCTTCTACGGCTATCTCTGGCCGAAGCCCGGGTTCGACCAGCCGGTCGGGAAAATCTCCTATGTGAAGGGCTTTGCGCCCTGGGGCTGGATCATCGGGACCGGCATCTATCTCGACGATGTCGACGCCGTCTTCCGCCAGAATGCGATGACCTTCGGCTATTTATGTCTCGCCGTGCTGGTCCTGGTCCTCGGCGCCTCCTTCCTGATCGGGCGAAGCGTCACCCGGCCGCTGGCCAGGATCACCGGGCTGACCGAGCGGCTCGCCGCCGGCGATAGCTCATTCGATGTGCCCTACACCGATCGCCGCGACGAGGTTGGCGGGCTCGCCAAGGCGCTCGCCATATTCAAGGACAATGCGTCGGCGGTCAGCCGGATGCATGCCGAGCAGGAAGAGTTGAAGCAGAAGGCCGACGACGAGAAGCGCAGGGCGATGGCCGATCTTGCCGGCAAGTTCGAGGCAAGCGTTCAGGCCGTCGTGCGCGATGTCTTCAACGAGGCGCGCGCG
The DNA here is from genome assembly GCF_023073935.1 of Bradyrhizobium sp. 147. NCBI lineage: Bacteria > Pseudomonadati > Pseudomonadota > Alphaproteobacteria > Hyphomicrobiales > Nitrobacteraceae > Bradyrhizobium > Bradyrhizobium sp. 147. The sequence continues at coordinate 45,202 of NZ_JADPKL010000020.1, forward strand.
ATGCAGCAGGCTGCGCAGGGCATGTCGGAGACCGCGAACAAGGCGACCGACCGCGCGAGCTTCGTCGCCACCGCCTGCCAGCAGGCCTCGAGCAACGTGCAGACGGTGGCCTCGGCCGCCGGCGAACTGTCGTCCTCGATCGCCGAAATCAGCCAGCGCGTCGCGCAGGCCGCCAGCGTGGCCGACAAGGCCGCCGCCGATGGTCAGCGCACCAACGACACCGTGCAGGGACTGGCCGCTGCCGCGCACAAGATCGGCGAGGTCATCGACCTCATCAATCAGATCGCCTCGCAGACCAATCTGCTCGCGCTCAACGCCACCATCGAGGCAGCGCGGGCCGGCGAAGCCGGCAAGGGCTTTGCGGTGGTCGCGAGCGAAGTGAAATCGCTGGCGAGCCAGACCGCGAAGGCGACCGACGAGATCGGAGCGCAGATCACCGCGATCCAGGCCGAGACCAACCAGGTGGTCGGCAACATCGAGAGCATTCGCAAAACCATCATGGAAGTCAACGAGATCTCCTCGTCGATCGCAGCCGCGGTCGAGGAGCAGGGCGCTGCGACCCAGGCGATCGCCCACAGCGTGCAGGAGGCGGCCGCCGGTACCGACCAGGTCTCGCAAAACATCGCCGGCGTCACCGATGCCACGGCGGCGACAGGCCAAGCCGCCGGTCTCGTGCTGCAATCGAGCGGCCGACTGACGCAGAAGCTGCAATCGCTGGAGAACGAGGTCAGCGTCTTCGTTGCGGGCGTGCGGGCGGCCTGATCGTCGCCGATCCGTCTGCCGTGACGTGGACTATTGGCCTCGTCACGGCGCATGCGACTAGATCGAAATTCCGGCCTGCGGGAGCGGTCATTGCGGCCGTCCTTCTCGCTCTTGACGGCTGCGGTTAAAGTGAAGAAGCAGGATCTTCGAACCTGCCGACCCGCGCCTGGCCTCGCGGGCAAGGAGACCGTTGCATGTCGTTCAAGAAGCTCCTGATCGCCAACCGCGGCGAGATCGCCATCCGCATCGCGCGCGCCGCGGCCGATGCCGGCATTATGACGGTTGCGATCCACCCCGCTGACGATGCGCTGTCGCTGCATGTGCGTGTTGCCGACGAAGCGATCGAGATCGCCGGCCGTGGTGCGCGGGCCTATCTCGACATCGACGCGGTGGTGACGGCGGCGAAAGCGGCCGGTTGCGATGCCGTGCATCCCGGCTACGGCTTCCTCAGTGAGAACGCGGCATTCGCAACAGCCTGCGCTGACGCGGGCGTCGCTTTCGTCGGGCCGAAGCCGGCAGCGCTCGAGCTGTTCGGCGACAAGGTTGCGGCACGGCAATTGGCGAAGCGCTGCGGTGTGCCGATCATCGCGGGCACCAGCGGGCCGTCGTCACTGGAGGAGATCACAGCCTTCTTCGCCTCGCTCGGCGGCGACGCGGCGATCGTGATTAAGGCGATGGCCGGCGGTGGCGGTCGCGGCATGCGCGTCGTGGACAACGCCGCCGATCTCGCGGAAGCCTATGCGCGCTGCCAGTCCGAAGCCAAGGCGGCGTTCGGCTTCGACGGCGTCTATGCCGAGCGGCTGATCCGGCAGGCGCGCCATATCGAGGTGCAGATCATCGGCGACCGCTTCGGCGCGATCTCTCACCTGTGGGAGCGCGAATGCACCATCCAGCGCCGGCATCAGAAGCTGATAGAGGTCGCGCCGAGTCCCTCGCTGAGCGATGGCTTGCGCGGCCGCATCATCGAGGCGGCGAAGCAGCTCGCCGCGGCCGCCTCTTACGACAATCTCGGCACGTTCGAGTTCCTGGTCGATGGCAGCGCCGACGACAGCTTTGCCTTCATCGAGGCCAATCCGCGGCTCCAGGTCGAGCACACCGTGACGGAAGAGGTGCTCGGCCTCGACCTCGTCCGCGCTCAGCTCGCGGTCACCGCAGGTGCGACGCTCGCCTCGATCGGCTTTGCGCAAGTGGATATTCCGAAGCCGCGCGGCTATGCCATGCAGCTTCGCATCAACATGGAGACGCTGGACGAAACGGGGGCGACGCACCCGACCGGCGGCGTGCTCGCCGTGTTCGAGCCGCCGTCAGGGCCCGGCGTTCGCGTCGATAGCTTTGGCTATGCCGGCTATAAGACCAGCGCGGCGTTCGACTCGCTGCTGGCGAAGGTCATCGTGCATACGCCGGTCGATGCCTGGCACGACGTGGTCGCGAAGGCCTCGCGTGCCTTGCGCGAGTTCCGAATTGACGGCGTCGTCGCCAACATCGCCTTTCTTCAGGCCGTGCTTGCGCATCCCGATTTCAGGACCAACCGCATCGCGACCGATTTCATCGACCGCAATATCGGCAAGCTCGTGGACGCATCCGACGGTGCTGCAAAGCCGCTGTACTTTGCTGCGGCCGAGCGAAGCAGCGCTCACGGCGCCGAGGCGAACGTCGCGCAAGTCGTGCCTGAAGGGGCGGTGATGGTCGCGGCCCCCTTGCAGGGAACCATCGTCACTATCCAGGTGAAGGAAGGCGAGATCGTCCGCCCCGGCCAGCAGCTCGCCGTGATCGAATCCATGAAGATGGAGCACCTCGTCATGGCCGAGCAAGGCGGCCGGGTCATGAAGCTCGTTGTCGCCGACGGCGTCACGCTGATGCATGGCGAGCCGATTCTTTTTCTGGAACCGCTCGACGTTGCGGCGGATAGCACGGCGGCGGAAGCCGACATCGATCTCGATCACATCCGTCCCGACCTCGCGGAGCTGATCGCGCGTCAGGCCAATACGCTCGACGAGAACCGCCCTGCCGCGGTCGAACGCCGCCGCAACACCAACCAGCGCACCGCGCGCGAGAACGTTGCCCAGCTCGTCGACCCCGGCTCGTTCATGGAGTATGGCAGCCTGGCGATTGCGGCCCAGCGCCGCCGGCGCAAGCTCGACGATCTCATCAAGAACACGCCGGCCGACGGCCTCGTCATGGGCGTTGCCACCGTCAACGCCGAAAAGTTCGGCCCGGAAGGCGGGCGCTGCATCGTCGTGGCTTATGACTACACCGTGCTCGCGGGTACGCAGGGCCACATGAACCACAAGAAGATCGACCGCATGCTGACGCTGGCGGAGGATTGGCGCGTGCCGCTGGTGTTCTACGCCGAAGGCGGCGGGGGCCGGCCCGGCGACACTGACCGGCTCGGCATGACCGGCCTCGACGGGCCGTCCTTCGTGCAGTTCGCAAGGTTGTCCGGCCTCGTGCCCGTAGTCGGTGTCGTCTCCGGCTATTGCTTCGCCGGCAATGCTGCGATGCTCGGCTGCTGCGACGTCATCATCGCGACCAAGAACGCCTCGATCGGCATGGGCGGCCCGGCAATGATCGAGGGCGGCGGGCTCGGCGTCTATCATCCGGCCGAGGTCGGGCCGGTCTCGTTCCAGGCGCCGAACGGCGTCATCGACATCCTCGTCGAAGACGAAGAGCAGGCAACGCGCGTTGCGCAGAAATACCTGTCCTATTTCCAGGGCGCGGTGTCGAATTGGGAAGCCGCCGACCAGCGCCTGCTCCGCCGCGCCATCCCCGAAAACCGTCTTCGCGTCTACGACATCCGCCGCGTGACCGAGCTCGTCGCGGACAAGGACTCCATGCTGGAGCTGCGCCGCGACTACGGCGTCGGCATGATCACCGCGCTGATCCGCATCGAAGGCAAGCCGTTCGGCCTGATTGCCAACAATCCGCGCCATCTCGGCGGCGCGATCGATGCCGATGCCGGCGACAAGGCCGCGCGTTTCCTCCAGCTCTGCGACGCTTTCGATCTGCCCGTCGTCTCGCTCTGCGACACACCCGGCTTCATGGTCGGCCCGGAAGCGGAGAAGACCGCAATCGTGCGCCACGTCTCGCGCATGTTCGTGACCGGAGCCAGCCTCACAGTGCCTTTATTCGGCATCGTGCTGCGCAAGGGCTACGGGCTCGGCGCGCAGTCGATGATCGGCGGCGGCTTCCACGCCTCGTTCTTCACCGCGGCTTGGCCGACCGGCGAGTTTGGCGGCATGGGGCTGGAGGGCTATGTCCGTCTCGGCTTCCGCAAGGAGATGGAGGCGATCGCCGATCCCGAAGAGCGCGAGACCTACTACCGCAACAAGGTCGCCGAGCTCTATGCCAACGGCAAGGCAGTTTCGATTGCCTCCGTGTTCGAGATCGACAATGTCATCGACCCCGCCGAGACGCGGCGCTGGATCATGGCGGGCCTGCGCTCAGTGCCAAAGCCGCCCGCGCGGACGGGCAAGAAGCGGCCGTGCATCGATACGTGGTGAGCGCGGTGCAGCAATTTTGACTGCGCCGCGTGCGTTCCCGGTTCCCGATTGACATCCCCGCCCGCGGTGCCAGACTTTGCGCAAAATACAGGGTGGAGACGTCCGCGATGGCCAGCCTTTCGGCCTCGAACCATGTCGCCCGTGTCTTGTCCGTCGCCAATCAGGCTACTGACCGCTTGGCGGACGTCGATGCCTCTTCGCGGATTGCCAATTCCTGGCGGCGCTGCCTGGTCAATCACAAGCTCGATCCCGCCCGCCGCGGGCCGCCGCAGACGCTGACCGAAGCCGAGATCCGTCACGTTGCCGAGCCGATGGAGGAGACGATCAGGCTCGCAACGCCCGAGCTCGACGATCTCGCCACGGTGCTGCGCGAGGCTGGCTATTGCGTCAATCTCGCGGACGCGAGCGCAACCATGCTGTTAAGCCGGTTGCCGGGCGAGGCCGACGCCGACATCTTCCTGCGCTGGAAGGTCTACACCGGCTCCAACTTTTCGGAGGCCTTCGAAGGCACCAACGGACTCGGCACCTGCCTTGCGGAGCAGAAATCGATCCTGGTGCATCGGGACGAGCATTTTCGCGAACAGTGGAGCATTTTTTCCTGCGCGGTGACGCCCTTGTTCGACCAAGCGGGTCGCATTGCTGGCGCCGTCAACATCACGTCGTGTCGTGATGACCTCAGCCGCGCCTCGCATCAGCTTGCGCTCGCGGTGACGATGGCTGCGGCGCGGCGAATGGAGGACGCGATCTTCCGCGGTCATTTCCGCGACGCCTGGGTTGCGACCGTGCCTGGAGACGGCGGCCGCGGCCTGCTCGCCTATGACGATGATCGGCGCATCGTCGGCGCCTGCCGTTCTGCGCGTGCGCTGCTGGGCCTAACCGACGGCATGATCGCGTCCGGCATCGATCTATCACGCTATGTCAGGTTCGTTCGTCACGCAGCGCGCGGCGCGGACGAGATCGTCGAGTTGCGCCGCGCCGACGGCAGTCCGTTAGGCCGGGGCCGTGTCGCGCCCCCGTTGCGCGCGAGGGCGCGTCGGCCGGCCCCGCGCGGCGACGGCTCCGTCGATCGGTTCGACGCGTTGCACCGGCTCGCCGGTAGCGACCCCGGACTGATCAGAAGCGTAAAACGGCTCAGGCGCATCAGTGACCACAATCTGCCGGTGCTGCTGCATGGCGAGACCGGCGTCGGCAAGGACGTGTTCGCGCGCGCCATTCATGCGGCCAGCAACCGCGCGCGCAACAATTATGTCGCGCTGAACTGCGCGGCGATGCCGGAGAGCCTGATCGACGCCGAGCTGTTCGGCTACGAGGCCGGCGCCTTCACCGGTGCGCGGCGCGACGGCTCGAAAGGCCTGATCGTGCAGGCCGATGGCGGCACGCTGTTCCTGGACGAGATCGGCGACATGCCGATCGCGCTCCAAACCCGCTTGCTGCGCGTGCTGGAAAACCGCGAGGTCTGGCCGCTCGGCGCGCTCAAGCCTGTCGCCGTCGACATCCGCCTGATCAGCGCCACCCATCGCGATCTCGGCCGCATGGCCGAGGAGGGCGCCTTCCGCGCCGACCTCTATTTCCGCCTGCGCGGCATGGAGGTGCGATTGCCGGCGTTGCGCGAGCGCGCCGACCGCGACGACGTCATCCGCCATATTGCACGCGAGGAGGCGCCGAACTGCCCACTCTCGGATGAAGCCTGGTCGCAGCTCGTGGCCTATCCGTTCCCCGGCAATATGCGCCAACTCCGCCACGTGCTGCGGCTTGCCGGCTGCACCGCGGAGGACGGTGTCATCACCGATGCCGATCTCGATTTGCCGCGGTTCGGAAAGGCGGAGCCGGATCTCGAAGCGGCCGAGCGCGCCACGATCGTCGAGGCGCTGCGCAGGCAGGGTGGTCGCGTCACCGAGGCAGCACGCGCGCTGAAGCTCAGCCGCGCGACGCTTTATCGCAAGATCAAGCTGCTGAAGATCGAGACGACGCAGTAGCGTCGAAAAAACGAGTCGCTCCCGCAAGCGGGGCGAGAGAGCACGCCGCCTCTGCCGCCGTCACGAAAAATCCGTCCAGCTCAGATGCCGTGCATCGAGGTCGCCGATCGTCACGCCCTCGCGGATCTCCTGCGGCCTGTGAAAATTACCGCGCAGATAGACCAGCGGCTTGGCGCCATCCGCATGCGACACGCCGCGCACCTCGCCGATGAAGATCGAATGCGTCTTCGTCTCGAACTCCTGCGCCAGCACGCAGTCGAACGCCGCGACCGCGTCCGTCAGCACCGGCGCGCCGGTCTTGCCTCGCGTCCATTGTCCGAAAGCGAAGCGGTCGTCGCCGTTGACGCCTTTCTGGCCGCTGAAAGTCAGCGCCAGCAGGGCGTGATCCTCGTGCAGGAAGTTGATTGCAAATGCGCCTTCCTCGCGAATGCGCCCGTGTGCGCTGGCGCTACGGTTGACGCAGACGATCAGCGACGGCGGATTGTCGGAGAGCGAGCAGGCCGAGGTCACGGTCAGTCCGGTGCGCTTGCCGTGCTGGGCGCCGACCGTCACCAGCGCAACCGCGCCGGCGCATTGGCGCATCGCCTGCTTGAAATCCTTGGCGTCGACCGTCACGCGGAAATCTCCGAGATTGGGTGGGTGCGGCACGATCGCGCCGCACCCATACCTGGTCAAGCCGCCTTGCGCGCGGAGCCGAGATGCGTCAGGCGCGGCATCACCTCGTTCTTCAGCAGCGACAGCGAACGGTGCCAGGCTTCGGCCTTGTGCTTGTAGTCGAAGCCGAACACCAAGAGGACGCCGAAGCCGCCGACCTCGTCGTAGATCTTCTCGATCTTCTCGGCGACGGTCGCCGGCGAGCCGACGATCCAGTTCCGCTTGGCGCAATATTCGACGGTGACGTCGCTGTCGGGCACGTCAGGCGCGTGCTTGAGGTAGTCCTTGAAGCCGAAATGGCCGAGCAGCGGCAGGAAGTATTCGCTCATCATCCGGCCCATCATGTCGCCGGTCGAGAGCTTCCAGGCTTCCTCGTCGGTATCGGCAACGAACACCTCTCGCACCAGCCGCCAGTCCTGTCGGTTCGGTTTGCGTCCGGTCTTGGCGGCGCCGATCTCGACCGAATCCCAATGGCTCGAGACATAGGCCGGGTTGAGGTTGAGGCTCATCGGAATGAATCCGCGCTCGCCTGCCAGTTTTAGCGTGTCGGAATTCTTGGAAAGCCCGGCGACGCCGATCGGCGGATGCGGCGCCTGGAACGGCTTGATGTGAGGCTTGAGGAAGTCGAACATCGTGTCAGGCTTGGTCACCGTCCAGAACTTGCCCTTGTGGGTGAAGGGCGCCGGCTCGGTCCACAGCTTCAGGATGATTTCCAACGCCTCGCGGGTCATGTCGCGGTTCTGTCCGCTCATGCCGTCGACGTTGAACATCGCCCAGTCGCTCGGCAGGCCGCTCGCCGCGACGCCGAAATTGAGACGGCCCTCGGAGAGATGATCGAGCATCGCGACGCGGTTGGCGAGCTCGGCCGGGTGATGGTAGGGCAGCAGGAAGCCGCCCGGGCCGATGCGAAGCTTCTTGGTCTGCATCAGCGCCTGTGCGATTAGAAGATCCGGCGTCGGGTTGGGTTCCCAGGGAGCGGTGTGGTGCTCGCCGACCCAGGCCTCCTGATAGCCGAGCTCGTCGAGCCAGCGCATGACCTGCAGGTCCCAGTCGTTCCCTTCCTTCAGGCCGCACTCCGGCGGATGCGAAGGCATCGTGAAATAGCCGATCTCCATGGGTTTCCTCATCTGATGTTGACGCGTCTTGTTGCGCGTTGGCGGAGCTGAGTGGCGAAGCTTCAGCAAGCGGTGTGCCAGCGCGGTGGGGCCTCAAATCAGTGAGAAAGGGCTGGTTTGCCCTCGCAATAGCCGGTATCTCGGCACAGACTTGCAACATGTCGTCTCATGTCGCGAGACGACGTCTTAGCCGCAAGACGAGGACAGTTTCGAATGACCGAACCCGCCTACGTCGCGGTGGACTGGGGCACCAGCAGCTTTCGGCTCTGGCTGATCGATCGTGCCGGTCAGGTGCTGGCGGAACGCCGCAGCGGCGAGGGCATGCTGGCTGCGGCCAAGACCGGCTTCCCTGCCGTGCTGCAATCGCATCTTGCGACGCTCGAAGCGCCGGCTCATCTGCCGGTTCTCGTCTGCGGCATGGCCGGTGCCAAGACGGGCTGGGTCGAGGCCGGCTATGTCGACACGCCGGCGCCACTTGCCGCCATCCTGAAGCAGGCTGCGCTTGTGCCCGGCGAGCTGCGCGACATCCGCATCCTGCCGGGCATCGCGCAGCGCGATGCAAACAAGCCGGACGTGATGCGCGGCGAGGAGACGCAGTTGCTCGGCGCGCTCGGCCTCGATGCCGCCGGCGAGGCGCTGGTCTGCATGCCCGGCACGCATTCGAAATGGGTCCGCGTGAAGGGTGGCATTGTCGAGCACTTCTCGACCTTCATGACCGGCGAGCTCTTCAGTGTCGTCTCGCGCGAGACGATCCTGTCGCTCGCGGTCGCCGGCGCCGATGACGTTGAGGACGTCGCAAGCTTCAAGGCGGCGGTGGTTGCTGCATTCAAGGCACCGGCCTTCGCCGCCAATCTTCTGTTCACCGCGCGCTCGCGGCAGCTCTTGTTCGGCGGCACGCCGGCCGCGGCCCGCGAAACGGTATCGGGTACCCTCATTGGCGTCGAGCTCGCAGCGGGCCTTTCCGGGGCCGTCCCGAAAGCTGGCGTCAAGCTGATTGCCTCCGGCCGGCTCGCGATGCTGTACCGGCTCGCCTTCGAGGCGTTGGCAGTCACCGTGCAGCCGATTGACGCCGATGAAGCGGTTCGCCGCGGTCTTTCGATGGCGGCCGCCGCGATCTGGATGAAATGAGAGGAATCTTGAAATGAGCGTTGCCTTTCCGCCGATGAAGCGTCCGCTGGTCGCGATCTTGCGCGGCGTCAAGCCGGAGGAGACCGAGGCGATCGTCGGCGTGCTGATCGAGGCCGGCGTGACCGCAATCGAGATCCCGCTGAACTCGCCAGATCCGTTCCGCTCGATTGCCACCGCTGTGAAGCTCGCGCCCGCCGGCGTGTTGATTGGCGCCGGCACTGTGCTGACGGCCGCAGACGTCGATCGTCTCAACGAAGTCGGCGGCAAGCTGATGGTCTCGCCGAATGTCGATACCGGGGTGCTGGCGCGCGCGCATCAGCACGGCATGGTGACGATGCCCGGCGTGTTCTCGCCGACCGAGGCGCTTCTGGCGGCGCGCTCCGGCGCCTCGAGCCTGAAGTTCTTTCCGGCGAGCGTGCTCGGCGCATCCGGCATCGCCGCGATCCGCGCCGTGCTGCCGGCCGGCGTGATGATTGCCGCTGTCGGTGGTGTCTCCGACCAGAATTTTGCCGAATATATCAAGGGCGGCGTGACGGCGTTCGGGCTCGGCTCAAGCCTCTACAAGCCCGGCATGACGGCGACGGACGTTGCCGCTCGCGCAAAGTTGACGATCGCGGCGTACGATCGGGCGATTGCGCAAGCCTGAGCCGCCAATAAACAAGCCGTGATGCCGTCACGGTCCTGCGTTATCCTATCTTGCTGCACCAGCGAGTTCAGGAGACCGACATGGCAATCAACAACGTAGCCGATCTGTTCGTGGCGACGCTCGAACAGGCCGGCGTCAAGCGCATCTATGGCATCGTCGGCGATAGCCTGAACGGCCTCACCGAGGCGCTGCGCCGCCGCGGCACCATCGACTGGATCCATGTCCGGCACGAAGAGGTCGCGGCGTTTGCCGCCGCCGGCGAAGCCGAGATGACGGGAAGCCTTGCGGTGTGCGCCGGCTCCTGCGGCCCCGGCAATCTGCATCTGATCAACGGCCTGTTCGACGCGCATCGCAGTCGCGTTCCGGTGCTGGCAATCGCGGCGCAGATCCCCTCGGCCGAGGTCGGCGGCGGCTATTTCCAGGAAACGCATCCGCAAAACCTGTTCCGCGAATGCAGCCATTATGGCGAGCTGGTCTCCGATCCCAGCCAGCTTCCTTACGTGCTGGAGAATGCGATCCGTGCGGCGGTCGGCCTGCGCGGTGTCGCCGTCGTCGCCATGCCCGGCGATGTCGCTTTCCGCAGTCCGCCGAAGCGCGCGCTGTCGACGACGCGCGGGCTTACGCCGGCAGCGCCGAAGGTCGTGCCACAGACGGGTGAGTTGCAAGCGCTCGCGGATCTCTTGAACGGTGCCGAACGCGTCACCTTGTTCTGCGGCCGTGGCTGCGCCGGCGCGCATGCGCCGCTGATGCAGCTTGCCGAAACGCTCAAGAGCCCGATTGTGCACGCGCTCGGTGGTAAGGAGCATGTCGAATACGACAATCCCTACGACGTCGGAATGACCGGCTTCATCGGGTTTTCCTCGGGCTACGCGGCCATGCACGCCTGCGACGCGCTCGTTATGCTCGGCACCGACTTCCCCTACAAGCAGTTCTTCCCGACCGACTGCCAGGTCGCGCAGATCGACATCCGCCCCGAAAATCTCGGCCGGCGCTGCAAGATCGATCTCGGCCTCGTCGGCGACGTCAAGCTGACCATCGAGGCGCTGCTGCCGCTATTGAAGACCAAGACGCAGCGCAGGCATCTCGACGATGCCATCGCGCACTACAAGAAGGCGCGCGAGGGTCTCGACCAACTCGCCAGGGGCACGCCGGGAGCCAAGCCGATCCATCCGCAATATCTGGCAAAAGTCATCAGCGACCATGCGTCCGACGATGCCGTGTTCACCGCCGATGTCGGCACGCCCACGGTGTGGGCCGCGCGCTATCTCGACATGAACGGCCGGCGTCGGCTGATCGGCTCCTTCGTGCACGGCTCGATGGCCAACGCCATGCCGCAGGCGATCGGCGCGCAGGCCGCCCAGCCCGGCCGCCAGGTGATCTCACTGTCGGGCGACGGCGGCTTCACCATGCTGATGGGCGATCTGATCACGCTGACGCAGATGAAGCTGCCGGTGAAAGTGGTCGTCTTCAACAACGGCGTGCTCGGCTTCGTCGCGCTGGAGATGAAGGCCGCGGGCTTCGTCGACACCAATGTCGATCTGGAGAATCCTGATTTCGCAGCGATGGCGCGCGCGATGGGTATCTTTGCCCAACGCGTCGAAGACCCCGGCGAGCTGCCCGGCGCGATGAAGGAGATGCTGGCTTATAACGGGCCGGCGCTGCTCGACGTAGTCACCGCCAAGCAGGAGCTGTCGATGCCGCCGACCATCACGCCCGAGCAGCTCAAGGGCTTCAGCCTCTGGGTGCTGCGCGCCGTGATGAACGGTCGTGGCGACGAGGTGCTGGACCTTGCCAAGACGAATCTGCTGCCGCGTTAACTGCGCTTGGCTGACGGCACCGGTAGCCGCTCGTGACGGTGCTGGAAGCGCTGCCAGTGCAGCACGGTGCCGATCAGCAGCGCCGGCACGAAGCCGAGCACGATCAGGAAATGCGGCAGCGCCTTCGGCGAGATGAAGGCAATGGCAACGTCCGAGATCAGCCAGAGCGCGGCGAACATCACCGCGAAATCCGTCCGTGGGCAGCGCAGATAATAGAACACGGCAGTGACGACGATGGCAGGCCCGATCGCAATGGCGATCATCACCGCCGTCAGCTCCTTCGGCGTCAGCGCGTCGAGCACCATCGATGCCAGCAGCCAGAGTGCGGCGAACATGGCGACGATGTCGAGCGGATGCCGCAACTCAATATCTCCCGCGGGAACGCGATATCGTTGTGTCCTGCGCCCCGCCCGTCAAGTGAAATACGCCTATTCCTCGTCACTTCCGGGCGTTGGCCGCAACATGAAATGACCGAAGGCCGTGGCGATCGGCTTGTCCGGATAGTCCTGCCAGGCCCGCGCCTCGAAGGCGACGATGCGCCGTCCCTGCTTCACAATCGATACGTCGGCGAAGGTGTCGAGCGCCCGGCCCGAGCGCAGATAGTTGACGGTGAGGCCGATCGGTTTGGGTGGCGCCGCAATGCCGAGCTCGCGCGCCACGCCGACGATCGCGGTGGTTTCGAGAAAAGCGCCGGTCATGCCGCCATGAATCGCGGGCAGGATCGGATTGCCGACGATCTTCGGCGAGAACGGCATCGTCAGCGTGGCGTCTCCGTTAACGCGAATGCCGAGGCAGCGCGCGAACGGGCTGTTCGCGAACGGACCATCTGAATCCTCGGGCGTCTCGAGCGTCGGAATGCTGCGCGAATCCATTCTGCGGTCGGCGAGCATGTTGGTGCGGTTGGCGCCGATCATGAAGCAGGCGGTCGCGGTCGCCACCGGATCGTCTTCGGACTCCTGGTAAGCGGTGGAGCGGACGAAGGCGATCGAGCGTGTGGTGCGGTAGCAGACCGAATGCGCCTTGATATCGAGGCCCGGCGTTGCCGGCTTCTGATAGTCGATCCGCAGGTCGAGGGTCGCGATCGCGCGCGTGCCGTCGAGCGCGAGCTGCACCGCCATGCCGCAGCTCTCGTCCAGCATCGCGGTGACGACGCCGCCATGCAGAACGCCGGTCTCGGTGTCGCCGACGAAGACGGGACGGTAAGGCAGGCTGGACCAGGCCTCGCCGGGCGCGAAGCGGTCGAGCTGGAGCCCGCTGATATGGCCGTAATCGGAGCGCCGGCCCTTGATGGCCTCGGCGAGTTCCTCGAAGGGAAGCGCGGTCGATGAGCTAGGCATAGCGACGTTCTAGACCAGTGCCGCGCACCGCGCAAAACCCGCATGTAACCTTCGCACGCTCCCGCAAGGCCGGTTTGGTCTCGACAGAGGCGGCCGAAGCGACGATGGTGGGTGCTTCGTTCGTTCGACCTATCCGCAAGGAGCGCTCATGACCGACCCCGAAACACCCTCGACCGCCCAGGGGCCCGTCACCATTTCGACCTCCAGCTCGGAGCGGGCCCCGATCATCTATTTCGACGGCGCCTCCTGCTTCGGCCATCATAACGGCGCGATCCAGATCGAGCTTGCCGCGAATCTCCTGATGCCGGTCGGCGCCGCAGTCAGGGTCGACGTGGTCCAGACCGCGCACCTGCGTTGCAGCGTGGCCGCGGCGCTTGCCCTGCGCGAAGCGCTCGACAAGGCGCTGGCGATGTACAAGCAGGGCCAGCAGCAGCCGCAGGAGGAGATTCCGGCGGTGAAGAATTGAGATCGCGATTGACATCAATTTGTCTTTGCGCCACCTTTCGCGCAGGTTGATACAACCTGCCGGTTGCGCCCTCCGTGGAACGGTGAATGTATCGAGCCCTGATCGGCCCCCTTTGCCCGAGCGACCGGGTCAGCAACGCAACTACCTGACACACCTGGATCGCTCATGCAGAGGACGAACCCATGCGCGATTTTCGCGATGCCAAGGCTATGGCGCAGACCCTGCGCGAATCCCTGACCACCAAGACCGTCACCATCAGTCACAGCGAGAGCCTCGAACTGGTGTCGAGGATGCTGGGCGTCGCCGACTGGAACACGTTGTCGGCGGTGCTTCAGGCCGAGCGCCGTGACACGGTTGCGCCGGCTGCGAAGCTCACGGCGACAACGGCGTTCTATCCGGCCATTCCGTTGCGCGATCTCGTTCCGTTTCCGAACGAGACCTACCCGCTGTTCGTGGGACGCGAGAGAACGATCCAGGCCTTGAATCAGGCGTTCGAAGGTGGGCGGGAGGTTGTGGTGGCGATCCAGCGTGAGGCGGCGGTCGACGAGCCGGGCCTTGCGGATGTCTACGAGATCGGCGCCTAGCTCAGTTGCTTGAGCTTGAAGCACTCCGCGACGGCACGCTCAGGGTGTTGACCCGAGGACTTAGGCGTGTCGCGCTACGCGGCTTTGCCGTTGAATCGGTCGCGTATCAGGCCGAAGTCACTGCCATCAGCGAGGGAGCGACTCGCGACGCGCGGGATCTGATCCGAAGGATCTATCAGCGCTTCCAGGATTACACGGCGGTTCACGGAATTCTCGTGCCGGACATCTGGCTGTTCTTTGATTCAACCCGTGATCCCGGACAGATCGCCGATACCGTCGCCACGCGGATGAAGCTGCCTGTCAGCGAGAAATACGAGCTGTTGGCGACGCTCGATCCCATGACGCGGCTTGAGCGCATCGAAGCGCTGCTTGACCAGTCGCAACGTCCGGTTTCGGCAAATTACGCGGCCACGAAGCGGCTGGCGTTCGATCTCGCTGACCGGCGTCGCCATCAATACGCGACGCTTGAGCATTTGCTGCTCGCCCTGATCGAAGATGCGAACGCGTCCGCCGTGATGCTCGCCTGCTACGCCGATCTTGGCAAGCTGAGGCAGAGCCTCGTGCAATATCTCGACAACGAGCTCAAACACACCGTGATCGAGGCCGGAAGCGCCGAGCCCACCGCCGCGTTCAAGCGCGTCGACCGGCGTGCCGCATTCCACGCTCAGGAGGTGGGCCATGCGGCGGTCACTCGCGCCAATGCGCTTGTTGCCTTGTTCGCCGAAACACGAAGTCCCGCGGCACGTCTGCTCGCGGAGCATGGCGTCTCGCGCGCGCGCGCCGACAAAGCGATCGCGCGAGGTGTTGGCTAAGAGTGCTCCAACATCGGCGATCGCATCTCAATGCGATCGCCGATCCTTCAGCCCACATGCACCTTCGGCTTCTTGCCGCCGTTCCACTTGCCGTCGAGCGCGCGCTCGATCTGGGCGGCGAGTTGCAGCAAGAGCCCGTCATTGGCCTGCTTGGCGATGGCCTGGATGCCGAGCGGCAGGCCGTGCTCGTGGGTCGCCATTGGCAGCGAGATCGCCGGGATGCCGCAGAGATTGGCGAGCGGCGTGAAGGCGAAATTGCGCCAGAGATTGCCGAACCAGTCGAGCACGTCGGGATTGTCGGAGATCGTGAGATATTCCTTGGTGCCGACCTTCGGCGTCGGCAGCGCGGTGACCGGCGTCAGGATCACGTCCCACTGCTCGAAGAAAGCGCCGAAGCCGCGGGAGGTCGTGTTGAAGACGCCTTGCATCTTCGCGCGCTCGGCGAAGCTTGTGTGTCGGCCGGCTTCCCAGATGCGGATGTTCATGGGCTCGATCAGATCTTCCGGCGGCTTCTCCAGCCCGCGCGCGGCGAGCATGTTGGAGATCAACACCGCAAAGTTCGAGATGTAGCAGGTGGTCTGCGCCGCGAACGCAGCGCGGAAATCGAGTTCGGGCAGCGCATAATCGACGTGATGGCCGAGCCCTTCGAGGAAGCGGCCGGTCTTCTCCAGCTCGGTGGCGATGTGCGACGTTGCAGTGTAATCGCCCCAGGTGTGCGATAGCGCGATGCGGAGCTTGCCGGGATCGCGCTTGATCATCTCGGAATAGGGCTGCGCCGTGGTCCAGAACGGCATGAACTCGCCGGGGGCAGGTCCCCTTGCATGATCGACAAAGGCGGCAGTGTCGCGCACGCTGCGCGACTGGCAGCCCTGGATCGAGACGAGGCCGGTGAGATCGGACATGTGCGGTGCGAGCGAGAACACGCCACGCGACACTTTGAGCCCGATATTGCCGTTGACGCCGGCGGGAATGCGGATCGAGCCGCCGCCGTCGGTTGCATGCGCGATCGGCACCACGCCGGCCGCGACCATCGCGGCGCTGCCGGCCGACGATCCGCAAGTGGTGTAGTCGGTATTCCAGGGATTGCGCGTGACATAGACGGCGGGATTGTCGGCCGAGCTGCAGACGCCGAATTCCGGCGTCGTGGTACGTCCGATCAGGTTGAGGCCAGCCTGGCGGAATTTGCCGGTCAGGAAGGTGTCGGCGGCTGCGCGATTGCCGCGCATCAGGAGCGAACCCATCTCCTGGAGGCGGCCCTTCATGGTCGGTCCCAAATCCTTCATCAGGAAAGGCAGGCCTGCGAACGGGCCGGAGAGGTTGGCGCCGTCCTTGGCGGGATCGGCGATCAGGTCCTCGAACAGCTCGACCACGCCCGACAGCGCCGGATTGACCTTGGCGACGCCCGCCGCGGCCTGCCGCGCCAGTTCCTTCGCCGTCAGCTCGCCGTTGCGGACGCGCGCGGCCAGCGCCACGCCGTCGTGCTGCGCCCATTCATTCCAGCTCATCGGCAAAGTCATGTCGGCAAAATCCTCTTGATGCGGCGCCATCTTTCCTTTCGCAAGGACCTTCGTGAATCAACTGAGCCGGCGCGGGGGGCAGGGTTGCATGGGGCGGAGAGGTGGAGGCGCAGAGCTGCCGATCGTCTCAATCCGACAGTCGCGCGATCACTGCAACCGGCCCGCCGCCCGGCGGTCCCTGATGCTCGGCCCCGCCGGAGACGTAGATGGCGCCGGTGCCGGCGAGTCCCGCAATCAGGCCGCCAACCGCAGCGCGGGCGTGGCGGGTGGCGCTGATGTCGGTGTCTTCCAGCATGGTGTGGCGAAAGCCGCGCACGCTGCCGTTCGGCGAAGCCTCGGCTTTGGCGAAGATGTTGACCAGCTCGCGACCCGTCTTTGCCTGCGGCGCCACGCCGAGCCCGACGCTGTTCAGCGCCGACACCACCGCCGGGGCATCGATCGCGTCGGTCATTACGGCATGCCCGATCTCGAACGCGCTTGCTGAAGACAAGGAGTTGCCGAGCACGATGACGACGTTGTGCATCAACTCGATTCCGGCCGAAGTGGAGGCAACGGACGAGAACAGATCATCGCGCCGCAGCACGTCCTCGTCGCGGACGTCAGGCGCGATCTCGCCGAGCGCGACCGCGACACCGAGCGCGGAGGCGCCGCGCGAATAGGCCATCGAGCCATAGGCGCTGGCCGTCGCCGTCTTGTTGCCGCGAGCGTTGGCCGCTTCGACGCGATCGCTGGTGAGCAGTGGACACTTGATCTGCACGAAATGAACGTCGGCAGAGTCAGTGATGCCGGCATCCGCCATCGCCGCCTTGACGGCTTTCGCCGTCTCGGTAATCTGTGCCGAGTGGCCGAGCTCCTCGGGGAGGAAATCACGGGTGTGTGCCATGCCGATGCTCAGGCGCTTGCCGGACATGCCCGCCGGCCGCCCCTCGACGTCGCGCCGCGTAAACACCGTGATATGTGGGCTGAGCACGCCTTCGGTGCCGCCCGACATCACGAACGCGATGCGCTGCTCGACCTGCTCTGGAGGCAGGCCGAGCCGCGGCGCAAGCGCCGCGCACAACGCGGCCACAGCATATTCCCGCGTGAAATCGTTGACGCCGCCATTGCCCTCGGTCTTGCCGAGGATTGCGAGGATCTCGCTTGGATCGATCGCGCCTGAGCTGATCATACTGATGAGGCCGGACACGTCGCCGGGGCCCTTGGTGGCGATCCTGATGGCGTCGACCGATGTCGTCTGCATTGCACTTCTCTTTGGGGGTTCGGTGGTCCGGCAGACAAAACAGTCGTCCAAGCCGGGCGCCTGTCAATCCCCGTCGTCGTCCTGGCGAAAGCCAGGACCCATTACCCCCAGGGAGCAATTTGGCGAAGATTCGTCGTTCGGTATTGCTTCCGGCCGTGATCGACAGACTCGCCGTGGGTCCTGGTCTCCGGCAGGACGACAGCGGAATTTGTGCGCCGTCTTCGCCATCTCCACGAATGTGGCGAGATCGCATCGGTTCAACAAAAAATCCTCTGTCGACGGCCGTCCGCTGCACCTTGATGAATCAACCCCGGTTGGTTCATAAGCGGCGTCCCGTGGCCGGTGCTTCGCCGCCGTGTCGCGTGCTAGGATAGAGGAATTCTCGCGTGGCAAATATCAACCAGAAAATTGCGCAGGAGCTTGGGGTTCGTGCCGAGCAGGTCGAGGCAGCGGTGACGCTGCTCGACGGCGGCGCCACGGTTCCCTTCATCGCCCGCTACCGCAAGGAAGCGACCGGTGCGCTCGACGACGCGCAATTGCGCACCCTGGAGGAGCGCCTGGTTTACCTGCGTGAACTTGAAGACCGCCGCAAGGCCATCCTCGAATCGGTCCGCGAGCAGGGTAAGCTCGACGCGGCTCTCGAAGCCAGCATTCTTGCCGCCGACAGCAAGGCGCGTCTCGAAGACATCTATCTGCCGTTCAAGCCGAAGCGCCGCACCAAGGCCGAGATCGCCAAGGAAGCCGGCCTCGAGCCGCTCGCCGATCAGCTGATGGCAGAGCCTGGCAATGATCCCAAGGTCGTGGCCGAGGCCTTTGTCAACGCCGAGAAGGGCGTTGCCGATGCCGCTGCCGCGCTCGACGGCGCCCGCGCCATCCTGGTCGAACGTTTCGACGAGGACGCCGATCTGATCGGCGCTCTGCGCGAGGAGATGTGGACCAATGCGCGCATGGCCTCCAAGGTGCGCAACGGCAAGAAGACTGAGGGGGAGAAGTTCGCCGATTATTTCGATTTCTCCGAGCCGCTGACGAAGCTGCCGTCGCACCGCATCCTGGCGATGTTCCGCGGCGAAAAGGAAGAGATCCTCGACCTCCAGATCCAGGCCGAGGCCGAGGCGCCGCCGCCGGGCGTGCCGAGCGCCTATGAGCTGAAGATCATGAAGCGGTTCGGCATCGCCGACCTCAAGCGCCCCGGCGACCGCTGGCTGATCGACACCGTCCGCTGGGCTTGGCGCACCAAGATCCAGGTGCATCTCAACATCGACCTGCGCATGCGGTTGTGGAATTCGGCCGAGACCGAGGCCGTTCGCGTGTTCGCCTCGAACCTGCGCGACCTCCTGCTCGCCGCGCCCGCCGGCACCCGCGTCACCATGGGGCTCGATCCCGGCTACCGCACCGGCGTCAAGGTCGCGGTGGTCGATGCGACCGGCAAGGTGGTCGACACCACCGCAATCTATCCGCACGAGCCGCAGCGGCAATGGAACGAGTCGCTGGCGACCCTCGGCAGGCTCGCGCTGAAGCATCGCGTCGAGCTGATCGCGATCGGCAACGGCACCGCCTCGCGCGAGACCGACAAGCTCGCGGCCGACCTCGTCAAAGGCCTGCCCGAACTGAAGATGACCAAAATCGTGGTGTCCGAAGCGGGCGCGTCGGTCTATTCGGCCTCCGCCTTCGCCTCGGAAGAGCTGCCGGGCCTCGACGTCACGCTGCGGGGCGCGGTCTCGATCGCGCGGCGGCTCCAGGACCCGCTCGCCGAGCTGGTCAAGATCGAGCCCAAGGCGATCGGTGTCGGGCAGTATCAACACGACCTCGGCCAGGCCAAGCTCGCCAAATCGCTCGATGCCGTGGTCGAAGATTGCGTGAACGCCGTCGGCGTCGACGTCAACACTGCCTCCGCACCGCTGCTGGCCCGCGTGTCGGGCGTCGGCACAGGCCTTGCGCAGAGCATCGTGGCGCACCGTGACGCCAACGGCCCGTTCAAATCGCGCAAGGCGCTCAAGGACGTGCCGCGGCTCGGGCCGAAGGCATTCGAGCAGTGTGCGGGCTTTCTGCGCATCGTCGGCGGCGAGGATCCGCTCGACGCCTCTGGCGTGCATCCGGAAGCTTATCCGGTGGTGCGCCGGATTCTCGCGGCGACCAAGAGCGACATCAAGGCGCTGATCGGCAGCAGCGAGATCGTGCGCACGCTGAAGCCGAAGGATTTCGTCGACGAGACTTTCGGTCTGCCGACCGTCACCGACATTCTGCGCGAGCTCGAAAAGCCCGGCCGCGACCCGCGCCCGGCGTTCAAGGCCGCGGTGTTCAAGGAAGGCGTCGAGGAGATCAAGGATCTCAAGAAGGGCATGATCCTCGAGGGCACCGTGACCAACGTCGCCGCCTTCGGAGCCTTCGTCGACATCGGCGTGCACCAGGATGGCCTCGTGCACATCTCGGCGATGTCCAAGACCTACATCAAGGATCCGCGCGAGGTGGTGAAGCCCGGCGACATCGTCAAAGTGAAGGTGCTGGACTTCGAGGTCGCGCGCAAGCGCATCTCGCTGACGCTGCGGCTGGATGACGAGGTCGGCGCCAAGAAGGACGCGCCCGGCATGCAGCGCGACAACAATTCGCGCAACAGCGCGCGCATGACCTCGTCGGCGCCGCGCAAGCAGGAATCCTCCGGCGGCGGCGCGCTTGCGGAGGCGTTGCGGCGTGCAGCCGAGAAGAACGGCGGCAAGCGGGTGTGAGTCTCAACTTCTCCTCGCCCTTTTGCGGGGAGAGGTGATCTGCTCCACGGATAGCGAGTTCTATCGCCTCGTCATTGCGAGGATAGTAGCGAGGCAATCCAGACTGCCTCCACTGGACAGTCTGGATTTGCTTCGTCGCAAGAGCTGCTTGCAATTGACGAGGAGAGAGCGGTGGGCCGCCTCCCTAACACGCGCGTCAGAATCTGGCGCATTTGTAAGTTGAAGGAGACGGCGCGTTCTCCTCTTCTGAACCTCCGAGTGCGGCTGTGTGACCACCGCACTGTAAGGAGGATTTTCCGATGAAACACAGGCTTCTCACAGGCCTCGCCGCAGCGGCAGTTGCCGCAACGCTGGCGGTCGCATCGCCCGTTCTTGCCCGCGCCGGCGGTGGCGGACATGGCGGGTTTGGCGGCGGTGGCCACTTCGGGGGCGGCGGCATGCATGTCGGTGGTGGCGGCATGGGTGGCGGGGGCATGCGAGTGGGCGGCATGGGCGGCGCTCATTTCGGTGGCGCGCGCTTCGCCGGTTCACCAATGGCCGCCCGCGCCGCCATCGGGCCGCGCTTTGCCGGTGCGCCATTCGCGACCCGCACCGCCTTCGGCCCGCGGTTTGCCGGCACGGGCTGGCACGGCAGGCCCTTCATTGGCCGGCATGCTTTCTTCTTCCGCCATCATCATCGCTTCCACCGCTTCGCCTTCTTTGGCGCGCCTTTCATCTATGCCAGTTACTATGACGGCTGCTGGCGCAGGAGCTGGACGCCCTATGGCTGGCGATGGGTCAATGTGTGCGGAGACTATTGGTACTAGCATCGCCGGACCGCACCATTGTCGCGGTCGCCACCGGGCAGTTCCGCTCAGCCCCGGAACGGGATAGTCTGGTGGCGATCGTCGCGCGGAGTTCGTCATGACCGGAGGTCACCGCCGCATCCTGGTCGTCGAGGACGATCCGGAGACCGCAGGCCAGCTCGTCGAGGAACTGACGACCTCCGGCTACGAGGTCGATCTCGCCGGCACGGGACGCGAAGCGCTTCACCAGGGCGGCGCCCGCGACTATGCCGTGATCACTATCGACCGCATGCTGCCCGATATCGACGGCATCACGGTGATGCGCCAATTGCGCGACGACGGCATCGCTGCGCCGTTCCTGATCATTTCCGCGCTTGGCGAGGTGGATGATCGCGTGCGCGGCCTGCGCGCCGGCGGCGACGATTATCTCGTCAAGCCGTTCTCGTTCGTCGAGCTACTCGCACGCTTGGAGGCGCTTGGCCGCCGCAGCGAGACCATCGCCAAGGAAACGCTGCTGCGGGTCGGGGATCTCGCCATCGACATGATCGCACGCAGCGCCAGTCGCCGCGGCCGTAAGATCCCGCTGCTACCGCGCGAATTTCAGCTGCTCGAATATCTCGTTCGTAACGAGGGCCGCGTCGTCTCCCGCGCCATGCTGCTCCAGCACGTCTGGGACCTGCATTTCGACCCCTCCACCAACATCATCGACGTCTATGTCGGGCGCGTTCGCCGCAAGGTCGACGATGCCCAGGCCTATCCGCTGATCCACACCATCCGCGGCATCGGATATTGCCTCCGTGCTCCTGGCTAAGACGCTCCGCTCCTCGACCTTCCGCCTGGCGCTGATCGCGATCGCGGCGTTCGGGCTGATCGTCGCAGCGATCATGGCTTACGTCTATTTCGGCACGCTCGCCTATGTGAAGAGCCGGCTCGGCGAGACCGGCGATCACGATGCCTTCGCGCAGATGATCGAGCTCGCGATCGCTGCGGTCGCCGTGCTGCTGCTGGTGCTCGCCGGGCTCGCGGCCGTGCTGGTGACGCGGCGCACGGTCGGGCGGATCGAGCAAATCAACGCCACCAGCCGCGCCATCATGCTCGCCGGCCTCGACCAGCGCATTCCCTTGCGCGGCAGCAACGACGAATGGGACCGCGTCGCGGAAAACCTCAACCAAATGCTCGACCGCATCGAGACGCTGATGGGGGAGGTCAAACAGGTCAGCGACAACGTCGCCCACGATCTGCGCACCCCGCTGACGCGCATGCGCGGACGGCTGGAAAAGGCCTATCACACCCCGCGCAACAGCGAGGCGGATGCGGCGCTGATCGGCGACACCATCGCCGATCTCGACGCCGTGCTCGGCATGTTCGCTTCCATCACCCGGATATCGGAGATCGAGACCCGGGCCCGCACCGGCGCCTTCCGCGGGCTCGACCTCGCCGAGATCGCCGGCGAGGTCGTCGAGCTCTACGACGCCGCCGCCGAGCAGGTCGCCACAAAGCTCAGTCTCGCCAGCGATCGCGAGGTGCCGGTGACCGGCGACCGCGACCTCTTGTTCGATGCCATCGCCAATCTCGTCGACAACGCGATCAAGCACGGCCGCAAAGGCGGGCAGGTGACCGTCACCTGCCGTAGCGCCGATGGCGGCGCGGTGATCGCGATCGCCGACGACGGCCCGGGCATTCCCGCGGAGGAACGCGATTACGTGTTCAAGCGCTTCTACCGGCTCGAGCAGAGCCGCTATACGCCGGGCAATGGCCTCGGCCTCAGTCTCGTCGCCGCAGTCGCGCGCCTCCATGGCGCCGAGATCGCGCTGCATGACAATGCGCCGGGCCTCACCGTCCAGCTCAGCTTCAAGGCGGCATCAGCGACGTGAAGCGGTGGTGTCACAGATCGATCACGCCGCGGCGCGCCGCATGCGCGACCGCGTCGGTGCGGCCGGTGGCATCCAGCTTGTCGAGCAGCGAGCCGACATGGAATTTCACGGTGTGCACGGAGATGCCGAGCTGGCGCGCGATCATCTTGTTGGAGGCGCCCTCGGCCATCAGCGCCAGCACGTCGAGCTCGCGCTGGGTCAGCGCGATGTCGCCGGGCATGATGCGCGGATCGCGGGCAACAATCGTCGCCGCGGCGTCTTCGCCAGGCGCGACGAGGCGAAGTCCGGCGACGTTGCCGAGCAGCTTGGCCAGGCGATCGGCGAGGGCTGGGTCGTCGATCTCTAGGGCCAGCACGATCTCCGGCGCGTTGTCCTCGCTCACGCCTCCGGCCTCTCGCCGACCGTGACCTTGAAGCTGACCGGCTCGCCGCCGCGGCGAACCGCGACCTCGACCACCGCGCCGACGCTGGAAGGTCCCAGCGTCCGCGACAGCGCGCGCACGCCGGACAGTTTCTGGTCGTTGACCGCCACGATCACGTCGCCTTGCCGGATGCCGGCCGCGGCCGAAGGTCCGGTCCTGTCGACATTCATCACCATCGCACCGATACCGTCGTCGAGCCGCACCGGCTGCAGCCCTACGCCGAGATAACCGCGCGCGATGCGGCCGCGCGCCTCGAGCTGCGGCGCGACGCGCGCGATCGTCGCCGTCGGGATCACCAGCACCCGCCGCGGTCCGAGCACGGCCATGCCGAAGGCTTCACCCGACGCATCGAGCGCAAGTCCGCCCTGCTGGCTACCGCGCAGGCGGACGTCGAGCTCGATCCGCGCATCGATGTCGCCGCCGCGTAAGGAGCGCCAGCTCTTGCCGGACGCCGATACCATCCCGAGCGCCGCACTCGGCGCATCGCGGTTGGTTGCGACAACGATCGACAGCGTGCCTAGCGCAGGGACTGATGTGGTCAGCTTGACCGGGGCAATCGCGGCCTCAGTGCGCAGCAGCGCGATATCGGTCGTATGGTCGCGGCCGGCGATAGCGGCGGCCACTCGGTTGCCGTCGGGAAGGCCGATCTCGACCGCGCCCTCGTCGGCGAGGGCCTCGTCGGCCGTGACGATCAGGCCCGGCTTCCACACGAAGCCGCTCGCGCGGGAGCGGTGCGAGTAGACGGAGACGACGGACGGTGCGGTGCGCGCCACCATGTCCGCGAGCGCGGACGACAGTGAAGACAGAGGAGTTGGGTCGGTCATGGCAGGCTCCTGTAAGCTGTCCTCAATCTGGGATATCGCAGGCGGTCCGGAAACTGGCCGCGTGGCCAGGGCAGCGTCAGCGCCGGCCGACGAACATGTGATTGGGACCCGCTCACGGAAACGTGTAGCAATCGGCCCGACATTGCGCTGTACGGCCTCAACCATTTCCGCGGGCCCTGACTGAATGAGCATGGATCTCACCCGCCGCACTCTGCTTCAGCTCGCCGGCGCGGCCTCTCTCGCAATGGCGGCCGCTGCCGCGGCGCGCGCCGAGGACAATGCGCAGGGCGGCGGGCCGACTTATGCCAGCCGCACGCCGATGCGGGTCGGCATGGTGACGCTCCGGGTGAAGAACCTCGACAAGCTCGCCGATTACTACCGCGACGTGATCGGGCTCACCGTGATGGAGCGCTCGGCGACTGGCGCGAAGCTCGGCACGGCCGGCGTCGCGCTGCTGGTGCTGGAAGCCCGTCCCGATGCCGCAATCGAGCCGCGCAACGCCGCCGGCCTCTATCACACCGCCTTCCTGATGCCGACGCGCAAGGATCTCGCGCGCTGGCTGGTGCATGCCGCCGCTCACCGCGTGCCGCTGTCGGGATTTGCCGATCACCTTGTCAGCGAATCCGTCTATCTCGACGACCCCGAAGGCAACGGCATCGAGGTCTATGCCGACCGCGATCCCTCGCAATGGCAGTGGAGCGAGGGCGGCGTGAAGATGGCAACCGACGAGCTCAACATCCCCGACTTGCTGTCGCTGACCAATACGCGCGTGGCCGACTATGCCGGCGCGCCGGAAGGATTGCGCATCGGCCACATGCATCTGCGCGTCAGCGATCTCGCGCAGGCCGAGAGCTTCTATCACGCCAGCATCGGCCTCGACCCGACCCGCCGCCGCAGCGGTGCCGCGTTCCTCTCCTCGGGCCGCTATCATCATCACCTCGGCATGAATGTCTGGCAGAGCCAGGGTGCCGGCCAGCGCGACGATCAAATGACGGGTCTTGCCTGGTTCTCGCTGGTGACCGAGAAGCAGGACATCCTCGCAGCCCAGGAGGAGCGCCTGCGCAAGGTTGGCGCACGGGTCAGGGCGCTTGCGGGCGGCCTGGAGGCCGTCGATCCCTGGGGCACGCGGGTGCGCCTTCTCAGGGTTTGATCGCCGGCGCAGGCGTTGGTAATACGCCTCAGGCGCAAACCAATTGACCGGGGTCCACGCCCGATATGTCCGAATTCCACGGTGTCTTTCCCTATCTCGTCTCGCCCGTCGATGCCGACGGCACGGTGCGCACCGAAGTCCTCGGCAAGCTCTGCGACGATCTAATCGCCGCCGGCGTGCACGGTCTGACGCCGCTCGGCTCGACCGGCGAGTTCGCCTATCTCAATGCCGCGCAGCGCATGGCGATCGTGCAGACCACGATCGAGGCGGCCAAGGGCCGCGTGCCGGTGGTCGCGGGCGTCGCTTCAACCTCGATCGCGGACGCGCTGGCGCAGGCGAAAGCGTACCAGAAGCTCGGTGCCGACGGCATCCTGGCGATTTTGGAGGCCTATTTCTCGCTCGCCGATGCCCAGGTCGAATCCTACTTCCGCGCCATCGCCGATGCCGTGGACATTCCCGTCGTCATCTACACCAATCCGCAATTCCAACGCTCCGACCTCACCCTCGATGTCATCGCGCGCCTCGCCGAGCATCCGCGCATCGGCTAAAGGACGCCTCGACCAACACCGGCCGGCTGCTCTCGATCATGAACCGCTGCGGCGATGCCTTGCGGGTGTTCTCGGCCTCCGCCCATATCCCGGTCGCGGTGATGCTGATCGGCGGTCTCGGTTGGATGGCAGGTCCGGCCTGCATCATCCCGCGCCAGAGCGTTGCGCTGTACGAGCTCTGCAAGGCTGGTCGCTGGGAGGAGGCCATGAAGCTTCAGCGCCGGCTGTGGCGCATCAACGAGGCCTTTGCCCGCTTTAATCTCGCCGCCTGCATCAAGGCGGGGCTTTCGATCCAGGGCTACGACGTCAGCGACCCTGTCCCGCCGCAGGCCGCGCTGACGGCCGAGCAGCGCAGGATGGTGGAAGCGGCGTTGCGGGAGCTGGCATAGCCGATTGTCACGCGGCAATATGCCCCCAGGTGCTGCCGCAAGCCGAACTATTCCCTATCTGCTTCGATCAGGAAACTTCCAGGCGCTTGCGACGTTGCTGCGTGAGCGAGATCCGCCACCTTAGGATGAGCATCTGAGCATTGTCTTCAGTATACCGCGGTGATCACCCATGAATCGTCGCTACGGAATTGCCGCGGCAGCTCTGGCCGCTCTGCTACTCGTGGTCACTGCCGCGAAAATCCAGCATGCGCCGTGGACCACGCCCGCCGCGCGAGCCGTCGAGCAGCGCGGGCCGCTGTCGGAGGCCGAAAAGGCCACGATCGACATCTTCGAGCGCGTATCGCCTTCGGTTGTCCAGGTAGCGGTGAAATCGGCGGCCAGTCCTCTCATGGGTGAGGAGGGCCAGGGCGGCGCTTCCGGCACGGGATTCGTTTGGGACGCCGAGGGGCACCTGGTGACGAACAATCACGTCGTGGCCAATGGCGGCGAGATCGCCGTGCGCTTTGCGTCCGGAGAGGTGGCCCAGGTCGACCTGGTCGGTACCGCTCCCAACTACGATCTTGCGGTCCTGCGAATCCGGAGTGTGCGCGAACTCCCTCCGCCGGTGGCTCTCGGCAGTTCGAACGATCTGAAGGTCGGGCAATCCGCCTTTGCGATTGGCAATCCCTTCGGGCTGGATCAATCCATGACCAGCGGCATCATCAGTGCTCTCAAGCGCAGGCTTCCGACCCATGGCGGCCGGGAGATTGCCAACGTCATCCAGACTGATGCCGCGATCAACCCAGGCAATTCAGGCGGGCCGCTGCTGGATTCCGCAGGCCGCCTGATTGGCGTCACAACGGCGATCATATCGCCGTCCGGCTCGAACGCCGGCATCGGCTTTGCGGTGCCGGTCGATGTCGTGAACCGGATTGTCCCCGAACTCATCCGCAACGGTCGCGTGCCGACGCCCGGTATCGGCATCGTGGCCGCCAGTGAGGATGTTTCCACGCGGCTTGGCGCCCAAGGGGTGATCGTGGTGCGGACCGCCCCCGGCAGCCCTGCGGAGCGGGCGGGGATTCGCGGGGTCAACTTTTCGACTGGCGCGGTCGGAGACATCATCACCGCGGTGGAAGGCAAGCCGGTGCGGCGCCTCTCCGACTTGACCGATGCGCTGGAGCAGGCCGGCGCCGGGAAGACCATTCGCCTCACTGTCAAGCGGGGCTCGGACACCCGCGACGTGAATGTGGGCATCATCGACATCGAGCGTTCCTGACGTCGCAATCTGCGCGGCCAATGGAGGCGTGGCACGCAATGCTGATGTGCTGCGGCTCGGTTGTATCGACTGCAAAATCGGCTAAAACCGCCGCGGTCGTTTTCCGGATTTCAAGGACATAACGGAATGAACATTCTTCCCGGCAATTTGCGTTTCGGAGCGGGCCAGCCCGTCAAGCGTTTGGAAGATCAGCGGCTGCTCACCGGGAAGGGGCAATTCATTGACGACAAACCGGCGGACGGCGCGCTGTGGTTGCACGTGCTGCGCTCGCCGCATGCGCACGCGAAGATCGTCTCGATCGACACCAGCGCCGCGGCGTCGATGCCTGGCGTCACCGCGATCTATACCGGCGCCGACCTCGTCAAGGACGACATCGGCAGCATTCCGACGCTGAACATCTTCAAGCGTCCCGACGGCAAGCCGATGACGGTGCCGCCGCGCCGGCTGCTGGCCCATGAAGTCGTGCGCTACGCCGGCGAAGCGGTCGCCGCCGTCGTGGCCGCCTCGCGCGTGGAGGCGCAGAGCGCGGCCGAAGCGATCGTGGTCGAATACGACGTGCTGCCTGCGGTGGTCGACCCGGTGGAGGCCGTAAAGCCCGGTGCGCCCGTGGTGTGGCCGGACGCGCCCGATAACATCGTCGGCGCGATGAGCTATGGCGATGCAGCCAAGGTGGACGAGGCCTTTGCCAAAGCGGCGCACACGGTCGAGCTCGATCTCGTCAGCCAACGCCTCGTTCCATCCGCAATGGAGCCGCGCTCGACCATCGCCGAAATCGACAAGAAGACGGGACGGCTCCTGCTGCACGTGCAGTCGCAGACACCGGCCTCGACTCGTGACGTGCTGGCGGAGGCCGTGCTCAAGCGTCCCAAGGACAGCGTGCGGGTGCTGGTCGGCGACATCGGCGGCGGCTTCGGCCAGAAGACCAACCTCTATCCCGAGGACGGCATCGTCGCCTATGCCGCGACCAAGCTGAACAAGAAGATCCGCTGGCGCGGCGACCGCACCGACGAGTTCGTCGGCGGCACCCATGGCCGCGATCTCACCTCGACCGCTTCCTTCGCGCTGGATGAAAAGGGCAAGGTGCTGGCCTATCGCGTCAAGTCGATCGGCTGCACCGGCGCTTATTCCTCGGGTGCGGCCAATATCATCCCGCTGGTGCTCGGGCCGTTCGTGCAGACCGGCGTCTACGATCTGCCGCTGGTGCATTTCGAGGTGAAGTCGGTGATGACCCACACCGCCCCGGTCGGTGCCTATCGCGGTGCGGGCCGTCCCGAAGCCGTCTTCATCGTCGAGCGCCTGTTCGACGCGGCTGCGCGAAAGATCGGCATGGATCCGCGCGCGATCCGCAAGGCCAACTACATCAAGCCGGCGCAGCTGCCTTATACGAATGCCGCGGGCCAGGTTTATGACTCCGGCGCCTTCGCGCACATGCTCGACCGCGCCGTGAAGCTCGCCGACTGGGACGGCTTTGCCGCGCGCAAGAAGGCGGCCAGGAAGAAGGGCCTGCTCTATGGCCGCGGTCTCACCTCCTACATCGAATGGACCGGCGGCCGCGCCCATACCGAGAAGGTCAGCCTGCACGCGACCTCGCAAGGCCGCGTCGTCCTGCATTCCGGCACCATGGCGATGGGGCAGGGCTTGCAGACCACCTACACCCAGATGATCTCCGACACCCTCGGCATTCCCATGGACAAGATCGACGTCGTCCAAGGCGACACTGATCTCGCCATGGGCTTTGGCAGCGTCGGCTCCCGTTCGCTGTTCGTCGGCGGCACCGCCGTGGCCGTCTCCTCCAACGACCTCATCCAGAAGGCGCGCGAGAAGGCCGCGAACGTGCTGGAGACCTCGATCGAGGACATCGAATATCAGGGCGGCATGCTCACCGTGGTCGGCACCGACCGCCGCATCAGCCTGTTCGATCTCGCCGAGAAGGAGACCGGCGCCAAGCTCAGCGTCAATTCCGAAGGCGAGGTGGATGGGCCGAGCTGGCCGAACGGCACCCATATCTGCGAGGTCGAGATCGATCCCGAGACCGGCGTTTCCCGCGTCGTGCGCTACACCACCGTCGACGACGTCGGCGTTGCCGTGAACCCGATGCTGGTCACCGGGCAGATCCATGGCGGCGTTGTGCAAGGCATCGGTCAGGCGTTGTATGAGGGCGTGTCCTACGATGCCGACGGTCAGCTCCTCACCGCGAGCTACCAGGATTACTGCATCCCGCGCGCCGACGACGTTCCGCCGATTGTGGTGACGCTCGACGATTCCGCGCCCTGCCGCACCAATCCGCTCGGGGCCAAGGGCTGCGGCGAGTCCGGCGCCATCGGTGGCCCGCCCTGCGTCACCAATGGCGTGATGGACGCGCTGGCCGAGCTCGGCATCACCCAGCTCAATACGCCGCTGACGCCGCAGAAGATCTGGCAGGCGATCCGGGACGCGAAGGCGGGGTAGGCCTGGCGCGTTGTTGCGTTAGCTGCTGCGTCAAGCTCAGCTCGTCATCCCGGGGCGCGCAAAGCGCGAACCCGGGATCCATAACCACAGAGAGTGGTTTGGTGGGAAGCTGGTAACTCCGAGTCCCCGTAACCACCTCTCGCTGTGGTTATGGATCCCCGCCTCCGCGGGGACGACACACGGAGCAAGGGGCTCCATCTGGGCTACGAAGCCAGATTCAAATCCCCAGCATCATCTTCGCGATGATGTCGCGCTGGATCTCCGAGGTGCCGCCGAAGATCGTATATGCTCGCCCGTTGAGATATTCCGGGATCACCGTCAGCATCTCCTCCGGGACCGGCGGCTCGTGGTTGAGCCTGTAGAGCGGCCGCATCGGCTCCACCGCGAGGGCGTCGTGACCGATCACGTCGGCCCCTAATCGCGTCACGGCTTGCCGGATTTCGCTGTTGCGCAGCTTCAGGATCGACGACACCGCGCCGGGATTTTGTCCGGTCTGCAGCGCCGAGAGCACGCGCAGCTCGGTCATTTCAAGCGCGTCGATGTCGACCTCGACCTCGGAGATGCGCGTTGCGATGTCAGGACTGTCGATCGCGCGGCCCGTGAGGTCGGACCCGGCAAGATCCGCGATCGCCCTCAATCCCTCGCGCAGCTTCGCCGAGGCGATGCCGGAGCCGCGCTCGAACTCGAGCAGATATTTGCCATAGGTCCAGCCCTTGCCTTCCTCGCCGACGCGGTTGGCGACGGGCACGCGCACGTCGTCGAAGAACACCTGGTTGACCTCGTGGTCGCCGCCGATGGTGAGGATCGGGCGCGTGGTGATACCAGGCGTGTTCATGTCCATCAGGATGAAGCTGATGCCGTCCTGCTGCCGCGGCCCGTCGCTGGTGCGCACCAGTGCGAACATGCGGTTGGCGTGGTGGGCATGCGTGGTCCAGATTTTCGTGCCGTTGATGATGTAGTCGTCGCCGTCGCGCACCGCGCGCGTCTTCAGCGACGACAGATCGGAGCCCGAGCCTGGCTCGGAATAGCCCTGACACCAATAATCGTCACCTGAGAGAATACGCGGCAGATAAAAATTCTTCTGCTCGGGGCTGCCGAAGCCGATGATGACGGGGCCGACCATCTTCACGCCCATCACATTGACGTTCGGCACGCCGGCGCGTGCGCATTCGGTCTCGAAGATCCAGCGCTGCGCCGGGGTCCAGTCCGGCCCGCCATATTCGACCGGCCAGCCCGGCGCGCCCCAGCCCTGCCGGTGCAGCGCGCGCTGCCAGGCCTTGCCGATGTCAGGATCGGAGAACACCGAGGGCGTCAGCGCGGTTGCGCGCTTCATCTCCTCGGTGAGGTTTTTCGCAATGAAGCCGCGCACCTCGTCCTGGAAGGCGCGCTCCTCGGCATTGAACGACAGGTCCATGAAGCGCTCCTCGTATCAGGCCGGCAGTTTGGTACGGCCAAGCTGGGCGTGGCGGGCATAGTGGTGCGCGCTGCCGCCGAACAGCGTGTCGAAGGCCACCAGCCGCTTGAAATAGGCGCCGACCTCGAGCTCCTCGGTGACGCCCATGCCACCATGGAGCTGGATCGATTGCTCGCCGACGAAGCGCGCACACTTGCCGATCTTGGCCTTCGCACCCGACGCAGCCCGCGCGCGCTCAACGGGTTCGGCGTCGGCTTTCAGTGCGGCGCGCAGCGCCATCGAGCGCGCCTCGTCGACCTGCATCGCCATGTCGGCCAGGCGGTGGCGGATCACCTGGTTGGCCGAGAGCGGACGGCCGAACTGCTTTCGGATCTTGGTGTATTCGAGCGTGGTGTCGAGCAGCGTCTGCATGATGCCGACGGCTTCCGCACCTAGCGCAGCCATGGCGCGGTCGACGGCCCATTCGATCGCGGGCAGAGCATCGCTGCCGTCGCCAAGCAGGGCGCCTTCGGGAAGCTGCACGTCCGACAGCTCGATGTTGCAGGCGCGTCCGCCGCCGAGGCGAGCGTAGTCGGCGATTGTGAGGCCCGGTGCCGTCGCCGGCACCACGAACAGGCCGATCCGTTCCGAAGGTCCGTGATGGTCATGCATGAGTGCGGAGACGATGATCTCGTCGGCAGCATGCCCGTCGAGCACCGCGATCTTTTTGCCGGCCAGATGCCAGCCCTGCGACGTCTTGTTGGCGCTGGTTGCGACCTTGGCGAGATCGAACCGCGCCGCGCGCTCGGAATGTGCCAAGGTGAGCTTCAGTGATCCGTCCCCGACCTTGGGCAGGCTCGCCTGCTTTTGCGCCGTGGTGCCGCATCTAGCGATCAGCGCGGCCCCCAGCACCACGGTTGCGACATAGGGCTCCGACACCAGCCCGCGGCCTAAGGCTTCCATCAGGATGCCGACATCGACCGCCCCGCCGCCGAGCCCACCGAACTCTTCGGGAAGCGGCAACGCCAGCCAGCCGAGCTCGGCGAACTGCCTCCAGATGGCCGGGCTGAAGCCGAGCGGATCGCTTGCCATCGTGCGGCGGTGAGCGGCATCGTAGCTTTCGGCTACGAAGCGTTCCGCGCTCTCGCGCAGCAGGCGCTGCTCGTCACTGAGATTGAGGTCCATGTGCCTACTCCGCCGCCGGCGGCTTGCGCACCGAGGGATGCAGGCCGGAGGGATCGACGATCATGCCGTACTCCTGGAGATTGTGGGCATGGCAGAGCTGATGCAGTGCAAAGGCCTGGTCGATCGCGGCAGGCTGGCCCATCACGTCCACCGAGCGGTTGACGGCCTCCTTGGTTAGCTTCAGCGCGAAGGACGGTTTCGTCGCGATCCGGCGCGCCAACGCCAGCACGCTTGCTGACAGCTCCGCGCGTGGGACGACCTGATTGATCATACCGAGCTGATGCGCCTCCTGGGCGCTCCAGCTATCGGCGGTGAACAGGAACTCCTTGGCCTTGCGTGGGCCGAGCTCCCAGGGATGGACGAACCATTCGACGCCGCAGACGCCCATGGTGACGACAGGGTCGCAGAACTGCGCATCGTCGCTGGCGATAATGAGGTCGCAGGCCCAGGCCAGCATCAGCCCGCCGGCGATGCACTTGCCGTGCACTTCGGCGATGGTCGGCTTGGCGAGGTTGCGCCAGCGCCGCGTGATCTGGAGATAGATCTCCTGCTCGCGCGCGAAGCGGCCGTGAGCATTGGGCTCGGCAAAGCCACCCCAATTTCCGATCGGCGGAAAATCGACGCCCGCGGCATTTTTAGCCCCGGGACGCAGATCATGCCCGGACGAAAAGTGCGGACCGTTGCCGGCCAGGATGATCACCTTGACCGCGTCGTCCTGCACGGCCGCATCGAAGGCGGCGTTGAGGTCATAGGTCATTTGCAGGTTTTGCGCGTTGCGCGCGTCGGGCCGGTTCATCACGATCCGGGCAATCGGCGGCTCCGGCCGCTCCACGAGGATGGTCTCGAACGAGCTCATCGCTTTCCCTTGCCGTTTCCGTTCTTGTTTTATCCGAGTTGACTATGTCGTCCAGGGATAGGCAAGAGGCTTGCGTCAGTCGGCTGCTTTTCTCACGCGCCCAATCTGGTAGCTTGCGCCAGATTCCACCGGGAGAAATTTGATGCGCAAGATCCTGACCGTGCTGGCAGCGCTGGCCTCGCTGAGCTTGGCCAATTGCGGCTACAACGCGATCCAGAGCGAGGACCAGCAGATCAAGGCCAATTGGTCCGAAGTCGTGAACCAGTATCAGCGCCGCGCCGATCTCGTCCCCAATCTGGTCAATTCGGTGAAGGGGTTTGCCCAGCAGGAAAAGGACGTGCTGCTCGGCGTCACCAATGCGCGCGCCAAGGTTGGCAGCGTCCAGGCAACGCCGGAGGTGCTGAACGATCCCGCAGCCTTCCAGAAATTCCAGGCCGCCCAAAGCGAGCTCTCCAGCGCGCTGTCGCGGCTCCTCGTCGTCACCGAGAATTATCCGCAGCTCAAATCGGATGCCCTGTTCAAGGATCTGATGTCGCAGCTCGAAGGCACCGAGAACCGCATCACTGTGGCGCGAAACCGCTACATCAAGGCCGTGCAGGAGTACAACGTCACGGTCCGATCGTTCCCGACCAACCTCACCGCGATGGCATTCGGCTACAAGGAGAAGCCGAATTTCTCGGTCGAGAACGAGAAAGAGATCTCGACCGCGCCGAAGGTGGACTTCAACCCGGCGCCGGCGCCGTCGAAGTAGGCGCGTCGTTTCGCGAATGCGCCAAGTCTCAATCACCGCTCTCATTCCCCGCGAAAGCGGGGAATCCAATACGCCGCGGCCTCTCCGTATCTCGCCTGCGTCTCTGGAATACTGGATCGCCCGGTCCCGGCTCCGCCAAGGGCTTCGCCGGGCACCTCGGTATTGGGCCGGCGAAGCGTCAGCGAAGACGGCAAGCCGGGCGATGACAGCGAGGGTGTGGTGGGCCCTTTCGGTCTTCTCGTCGTTTGTTCTCGCCGTCGCACTTCTTTTCGCCTTCGCGCTCCCCGCCCACGCAGACATCGCCATCCCCCAACTGACCGGCCGCGTGGTTGACCAGACCGGCACGCTCTCGAGCGCCGAGATCGCTACGCTGTCGCAAAAGCTGCGCGACTTCGAGAATCGGAAGGGCAGCCAGCTCGCCGTCCTGATCGTGCCGACCACACAGCCGGAGACGATCGAGCAGTTCTCGATCCGCGTTGCCGAGGCCTGGAAGATCGGACGCAAGAAGGTTGACGACGGCGCCATCCTCATCGTCGCCAAGAACGACCGGCATTTGCGCATCGAGGTCGGCTATGGCCTCGAAGGCGTGCTCACCGACGTCACTTCGAGGCGGATCATCGATGAAGTCATCACGCCGAAATTCAGGACCGGCAATTTCAGCGGTGGCATCTCGGATGGTGTCGATCGCATGATGCGGGTCATCGATGGCGAGCCGTTGCCGTCACCCTCGCGCAGCGTCAACTTCGCCCACAATCTGGACGATCTCGTGCCGGCATTTGCCGTGGCGCTATTCGCTTCCATAGGCATCGGCGGGGTCTTCCGCGCGATGCTGGGGCGGCTGCTCGGATCATTGGTGACCGGCGGCATCATTGCCGCGGTGACTTGGCTCATCCTCGGCTCTGCCGCGCTCGCCGCGGCGGTCGGCGTACTCGGCTTTATCATCGGGTTTATCGCCGATCTGTTTTCGGCGGCAACGCCAGGCACGGGCCGCTCGCGCGGCGGCTCATGGTCGAGCGGCTCATCGGGAGGCGGTTGGAGCAGCGGATCGTCGAGCAGCGATGATAGCTTCAGCGGCGGCGGGGGCAGTTTTGGCGGCGGCGGCGCCTCGGGGAGTTGGTAGGTCATGAGCATCAAGCGCATCACCAGGCACCTCGTGCAGCATCATTGGCGGGCGAAGCGGATTTTTCCGCAGGCCGTGCTCGACCGCATCGAGCAGGCGATCAAGCGGGGCGAAGCCACCCATTCCGGCCAGGTCCGCTTCGTCGTCGAAGGCGCGCTCGATGGTGCGCCGCTGTTCCGCAACCAGCCGGCGCGCGCGCGCGCGCTCGACATGTTCTCGCATCTGCGCATCTGGGACACCGAGCACAACAACGGCGTTCTCATCTACCTCCTGCTCGCCGACCGCGACGTCGAGATCGTCGCCGACCGCGGCATCGACGCGAGGGTTGGAGCCGAGCGCTGGGAGAGCATCTGCCGCGCGATGGAGACCGAGTTCAGGGCGGGCCAGTTCGAACGCGGCGTGATCGCGGGCATTGAGGCCGTGTCGCGCGAGCTGGCGCGGCATTTCCCGCCGCAAAGACCGCATTCGAACGAGCTGCCGGATGCGCCCGTGGTGATGTGATCTCGCTGGTCTTGGCCAAGGCCAGGACCACGTCGGAGAGGCGCCCTGCCTCGCGAATGAATCCTACGGGCGCAATGCGCCCCAATGCCGCCTCCGCTGACAATTTGTTGCACGCCGCCACGCCGGTTCCACTTTCCCGGCCAAATTCGGCCTCGGACGAGTTCCTAAAACTTCGGTAAGCGGGTCCCGAGGTAAGGATTTCGCAAGCAATGAAAGTTACCAAAAGGTCAACCTAGACTGGAGTATTTGAGCCGTGAGCGAACCAATGCCCGAGCAGGCCGCCCTGGATCATGGCGCCGTCGAAGCCGCAGCGACCGCGTCGCAGACCGTCGAGGCCGCCGGGATCGACGCCCCCTCGATCGCCCCTGACCACGAGGCGCCGCCCAAAGCCGACCCGGTCAAGATCGAGCCGCCAAAAATCGAGGCATCAAGGATCGAGGTGCCGAAGTTCGAATCCAAGACTGAACCCAAGGCTCAGTCCAAAGCTGAGTCCAGGACTGAACCCAAGCCCGAGCCCGGC
Organism: Bradyrhizobium sp. 147; assembly: GCF_023073935.1. Lineage (NCBI taxonomy): Bacteria > Pseudomonadati > Pseudomonadota > Alphaproteobacteria > Hyphomicrobiales > Nitrobacteraceae > Bradyrhizobium > Bradyrhizobium sp. 147. Next base: position 81,499 of record NZ_JADPKL010000020.1, read on the forward strand.
AAGCTGATTGTAATGGCACCTTCGGAACGCTCCTGGGATCGCGAGGACTTTGCCCCGCATGTGAAGGCGGAGGAGCCGCGCGAAACCGGCGGCAAGCGCCGCCTGTCGGCGATGGCTGCGGTGGTGGCGATCGCTGCTTGCGTCGGCGCGATCAGCGGCGCGCTCGCGACCGCCGGGATGATGCACTTTGCCGGCCCGGCCCCGGCGCCGGTACAGGTCGCCGATACCAGCGCGCTGGACGCTTCCGTCGCTCGGATCGATGCCGACCTCGTCGCGCTGAAGGCCAATGTCGAGCGCTCCTCCAAGACCGACGTCAGTCAGTTCAACCGGACCAACGACCGCCTCGACAAGCTCGAGAAGGCGCAGGCCGAGCCGTTGGCCAAGATCGCAAAACTGTCGGAGACCGTCGACAAACTCCGCGCCGCGCCGCCAGCGGCCCTTGCGCAGGCCGCAGCTGCCGCGCCCGCCAAGGAGACCACCGGCTCGATCGCGCCGGCCCAGGTTGCGACCGCCGCAGCTGCGCCGGCACCCGCCGCGCCCAAGACCGAGGTCGGCCGCCTGCCGACGATCGAAGGCTGGAGGCTGCGCAACGCAGCCAATGGCGGCGCGCTGATCGAAGGCCGCGACGGCCTCTACGAGGTATATCCCGGCGATCCCATCCCCGGCGTCGGCCGCGTCGATGCGATCCGCCGCCAGGACGGCCGCTGGGTGGTCGTCACCAGCAAGGGCCTGATCGTCGCGCGTTGAGCCCTCATATCCGGCCTTCGAAAAGGCGCTTCACCACCGCGTGAGACGCCTTTTTGCTTGAATCGGCTGGTCGGCGCGGTGTTACTTGGGGCATGAGCCGCGCCTTGCGAATTGTCGTTGCCGCCGCCGCATTCTTTGGCGGTGTCGTCTCGCTTTCCGCGGCGGAGAGCGCGCAATTGACGCGCGGCACGGCGATCACCGATCCTGATCTGTTGCGCCGGCTCGATCAGAGCGATGCTCTTACGATCGTGAGCCTGCTAAAGCCGGAACGGAACGCCGACGTTCCGCTCACGACGGACCTGCTGTTCTCGTCGTTGCCGCAGCTCAAAGCGATTCCGCCGGCGATCGATGCGGAATTGGACCGCTACATCGCTCGGTACAAGGCGACATACCCGGGCGAGACCATCGGCGTCGGCGAGGGCTTTGACGTGCAATTGTTCGACCGAGCCAATCTGAAATCGCCCGACACGCGTTTCGTGCTGGCCGGCATCGTCAACCGTATGGACCGCGCCTATGTCTCGGAAGAGTCCTGCGGCGAGATCCGGCTGATCTACCGTCTCGCGCGTTACGAGAGCAGGCCGGAGGGCGGCAACACCGCAACGCGCCTGCCGATGACGCTCAATCTGGTGATGAAGGCGCGCGACGCGCGCCAGACGGACGGGAACAATCGCGTCACCTGCGCCGAGATCGCGCGCCGCTGGCTCGACAATGGCGACTGGCAGGAGTTGATCGGCAGTCGCTCCTCGCCTGCCATGCTCGACCGCATCGAGACTAACATCCAGGTCTCCATCGCGCCGAAATCGGCGCTGCACGATTTTCGCTCCGACTATCTGCTCAAGGTGTTCAAGTACGACGCTGCGAGGAAAACGTTCGAGGAAGCGACGCTGGAGAACCAAATCGACCGCGACCGAATCCTTGCCGACGATGCGCTTCGGCGCGAGTTCAGGGATTGGCTGCTCGCGCCCGAAAACCTGCGCGAGTTCGATCGCGGCACGGTGCTGATCCCGGAAAAATTCCTGGCGACATCTGCGGTGGTGCCGACACCTGCCGGGCTCGATGCCTCGGTGTTGCAGCCAGAGTTCGGCATGATGCAAGGAGAAGGAAAAGGGGAGGGCAGCGACGTTCCCGTTTTCGGCGATGACGATGTGGTCGGTGCCTTGAACCAGGCTGCCGCGCGCGGCATCGAGCTGCAGAACGTCCGCTCGGCCGCGGGCTTTCAGCGCCGTCTCAACGACGTCACTTGTGCCGGCTGCCACCAGACCCGCGGCATCGGAGGCTTCCATTTCCCGGGCGTGGATTGGCTTGCGGACAAGTCCTCCAACTCCGCCAACGTGCCGGCCTCGCCGCATTTCTTCGGCGACCAGCTCCGCCGCCGCGACATCCTGACCGCATTCGCCGCGGGCAAACGTCCCGATTTCTCACGCGGATTTGCCAGCCGGCCACAGACCCGCGGTGGCCACGAACTGGCCGGGACCGAATATCAGGACGGCTGGGGCGCGCATTGTTCCCTGCAAAATGCGGGATCGGGAACGACGGACAAGAGTTTTACGTCATGGAGCTGTGCTAAAGGCCTTACCTGTCAGGCTGCTGCGGCCTCGCGCCGCATCGGCATGTGCTTCATCAAGACGCGCTAAACCGATTTGGATGACCCATGACGGATCCGAGCGAAGCCAACAAGGAGCGCAATCGCGAGATTGCGCACAACGAGGAAGCCAAGCAGGTCACCGGCAGCATCCGCGTTAGCACCTGGGCGGTCGCGATGGTGGTCATCATCGGCGGGATCCTGTTTACGCTCGGCTGGCTGGCCGTGCGGTAGTCGGCGCCCTCACTTGGCGTAATTCGTCATCCGTTTTCCTGGCAGCAGTTCATAGGCCGGCTTCCAGCCGGGCAGTGCGGCCATGCGGCCGAGCCAGGCGTGGATGGCCGGATGGCTCGCCGCGAAGTCGAAGCCGTGCTCGTCACTCGGATAATGCAGATAGGCCATCATCGAGATATCGGCGACCGTCGGCTTTGCGCCGATCGCGAATTCATTGTGCTGGAGGTGTTCATCGAGGATGCCGAGGAAGTCCTCGAGCCGTCGGCGAAAATGCTTGAGCACCTGCGGATCGTTTTTGGCGGTGAAGGCGCGCATGAAGCGATAGGTCGCCATGTAGCCGGTGAGCTTGTGGTTGTCCCAGAACAGCCAGCGCAACAGCTCGAATTTTTCCTCGTCCGTATCAGCGCCAAAGCGCCCGTACTGATCGGCAAGCTTGAGCAGGAGCGGCGCGGTCTGCGTCATCTTCACGCCGTTGATTTCGAGCACGGGGATCTCACCCATCGGGTTCACCGCCCTGCGCCATTCCGCGGTGCGCGTGACGCCGCCGCCGAAATCGGTCCAGACCGGCTCGAATTTCTCGCCGCAAAGCGTCAGCATCAGCGCCAGCTTGTAGCTGTTGCCGGATTCGGGGAAGTAGTGCAGGCGGTAGCTGGGCATGGGACCTCGCAGGCAGACGGGATGCGCTGCCGATCATTATACCGAGACGGTCTCGCGCCGTCATTGCGAGCATAGCGAAACAATCCAGCAATGCATCCGCGGGGGGATTCTGGATTGCTTCGCAGCGCTCGCGATGACGATGCCGTGCGAGTGCGGCTCCTAACCCACCGCCCCCGAACCCCGCAGCTGCTTGATCGCCGCCTCGTCGTATCCCGCCTTGCGCAAAATCTCGTCACTGTGCTCGCCGACAGCGGGCGGCTTGCGCGGCTGCACCTTCCTGGCGCCGTCGATCCAGATCGGGCTGTTGATGGTGAGCATGGTGTCGTTCTCGAACGGCACCAGAACCTCATTGTCGAGCATTTGCTTGTCGTTGGGGATGTCGTCGAGAATGGCAACGACGCCGAACACGAGGCCATTGCCGTCGAGGATCCTGCGCCATTCGGCGAGATCCTTGGTGGCGAAGGTGTCGTCCAGAATCTTGATCAGCTCGACCGAGCGGGCGTGGCGGTCGGCCTTGGTGACGAAGCGCGGATCGTCGATCAAGTCCTCGCGCCCGAGGCAGCGCGCCAGCGTCGGCCACTGCCGCTCCTCGTTGAGCAGGGACAGGATCAGCCAGCGGCCGTCCTTGCACTGGTAGTGGTTGGCCACCGCGTTCAGCGCGCGCTCGCGCGGGCGCCGCTCGCCGAACTTGGCGCCGCAGAGTTTCGCCTGCGCCAGCACGCTCGCGGCCCAGACGCCATTGGCCATCAGATTGGAAGCGACATGCGAGCCCTTGCCGGTCTTCTCGCGCTGATACAGCGCGGTGACGATGGCGCCATAGAAGGCCATGGCGCAGGGATGGTCGCCCATGCCGGCGACGGAGCGGGCCGGTGTCGTGTCGGTATCGGCGCGGACGAGGTCCATCAGGCCGGAGCGCGCCCAATAGGCATTGCTGTCGAAGCCGGGCTTGTTGGCTTCCTCGCCCTTCTCGCCATAGCCGGTGAAGGAGGCGTAGATCAGCCGGTCGTTGAGATGGGCGAGGTGGTCATAGGTGATGCCGAGCTTGGCGCGCACCGGCGGCGGCATATTGGTGATGAAGACGTCGGCCTCCGCCACCAGCTTATAGAGCACGGCCTGCGCTTCCGGCTTGGAGAGGTCGAGCGCGATGCTCTTCTTGTTGCGCGCCTCCAGCAGCCAGGCGAAATTGTGCTCACCGGTCGGATAGCCCGGAAGGTTCGGCAGATTGCGGTAGGGATCCCCAGTGCCGGGCGGCTCGATCTTGACGACGTCGGCGCCGAAATCCGACAGCACGGTCGCGGCCGCGGGCGCTGCGATGAAGCTCGCGCAGTCCAGAACCTTCAGCCCGGCAAAGATGCCCTTTTCCATCGCGGCGTTGCTCCCTCGCTCTTGTCGTTTCCCGCGCGCTGGAATTGGCGCGGGCGCCTCGTGGGAGCATTAGACCGATGTTTCGGCAGGATGCAACGGCGCCCGCTGCAGGGCCTCACTCCTCCCCCGCAAGCAACGCAGCATTGCCGCCGGCCGCCGCGGTGTTGATGGTCACGGTCTGCTCGGTCGCAAAGCGCGCGAGATAGTGCGGGCCGCCGGCCTTGGGGCCAGTTCCGGACAGGCCATTGCCACCAAACGGCTGCACGCCGACGACGGCGCCGATCATGTTGCGGTTGACGTAGATGTTGCCGACCTGGACTCGATCGATGATGGCCTCGATAGTGTCGTCGATGCGGGAGTGGACGCCGAGGGTGAGGCCGTAGCCGGTGCGCTCGATCGCTTGCAGGACCCGTTCCAGATTCTCGGCGCGGTAGCGTACGACATGCAGGATCGGCCCAAACACCTCCTCGGTGAGCTGGCTGGCTTCTTTGAGCTCGAAGATGTGCGGCGCGACGAAGCAGCCCTCCGGTGCGTGCCCTGCAAAGTGCAGCCGTGCCTCGCCCTTCATTCGCGCGATGTGTGCATCGAGACGCTGCTTGGCCTCGCGATCGATCACCGGCCCGACATGGGTCGCGACATCGCTGGGGTCGCCGATTCTGAGCTCGCGCGCCGCGCCCGCGATCATCTCGATCATGCGGTCGGCGACGTCCTCCTGCACGAACAACAGCCGCAGCGCCGAGCAGCGCTGGCCGGCGGAACGGAAGGCAGAGGTCACGACATCGTCGGCGACCTGTTCGGGCAGCGCGGTCGCGTCCGCAATCATGGCGTTGGTGCCGCCGGTCTCCGCGATCAGCGGCACGATCGGTCCGTCCTTGGCGGCGAGCTCGCGGTTGATGCTGCGAGCGACCTCGGTCGAGCCGGTAAAGACAGTTCCCGCGATGTCAGCATGCGCGGTCAGCACGGCACCGATGCGGCCGTCGCCGGTGACGAGATGCAGCGCGCTCTTGGGGATGCCAGCCTGGTGCAGCAGGGCTACGGCCTCGCGCGCGATGCGCGGCGTCTGCTCGGCAGGCTTTGCGACAACGCTGTTGCCGGCCATCAGCGCCGCTGTGACCTGGCCGAGGAAGATCGCGAGCGGAAAATTCCACGGCGAGATCGCGACGAAGACACCGCGGCCGCGCATAGCGAGCGCATTGCTCTCGCCGGTCGGGCCGGGCATGGCGGCGTCAACGCCGAACAATTTGCGGCCCTGCGCGGCATAATAGCGGCAGAAATCGGCGGCCTCGCGCAGCTCCGACAGCGCGTCGTCCAGCGTCTTGCCGCCCTCGGCTTGCAGCAGCGCGATGAAATGGGCCCTGCGGCTTTCCAAAAGATGCGCAGCCTGCTCCAGCGCCGCCGCGCGCGCAGCCGCCGGCGTCCGGCTCCAGGCGACAAAGCCGGCGCGCGCGGCAGTCACCGCTGCGTTGGCCCGATCCGGTGTGGCATCGGGGATGGGCTTGAGATCGATCGCCTCGGCCCTGATGTCGGCCAGCAGCTGGTCGAGTGCGGCACGCTCACCGAATTCGACCCCGCGCGAATTGCGGCGCTCCGGCGCAAAGAGATCGCGGGGCAGCGGAATCCTGGGATGAACCGCCTGTTGCGGACGCTCGATGGCATCGGCCGGACGCTGCAACAGCGCCGACACCGGCACGCGATAATCAGCGGCCTGCGCCACGAAGGAGGAATTGGCGCCGTTCTCGAGCAGTCGTCGCACCAGATAAGCGAGCAGGTCGCGATGGCTGCCGACAGGCGCATAGGTGCGGTAGGCGATGTCAGCATGGTCCTTGGCAAGCTGCTCGTACAGCGCTTCGCCCATGCCATGCAGGCGCTGGAATTCGAAGCCGCCACTGCCTTGCGCAAGCTCCAGCACAGTCGCGACGGTTAGCGCATTATGGGTGGCGAATTGCGGGAAGATGCGCGGCCTCAATGCCAGCAGCTTCGAAGCGCAGGCGACGTAGTTCAGGTCCGTCATCGCCTTGCGCGTGAACACGGGATAACCGTCGAGCCCGCGCTCCTGTGCACGCTTGATCTCGGTGTCCCAATAGGCCCCCTTCACCAGCCGCACCATCAGCTTGCGCTCATGCGCGCGGGCCAGCGCATCGACATAGTCGATCACCGCGCTCGCGCGCTTCTGATAAGCCTGGATCGCCAGGCCAAATCCGTCCCAGCCGCTCAGCGAGGCATCGGCGAGTGTTGCCGCGATCACGTCGAGCGACAGCTCCAGCCGGTCGGCTTCCTCGGCATCGACGGTGAAGTTCAAATCATGGGCTTTGGCGCGCTGCGCGAGGTCCAGCAGCAGCGGCACCAGTTCGCGCATCACGCGTTCGCGGCTGATCGCCTCGAAGCGCGGATGCAATGCCGAGAGCTTGACCGAGATGCCGGGCCGATCGGGCAGGGGATGGTTGCCCGCGGTCTTGCCGATGCTCTCGATCGCGCGCGCATAGGCCTCGAAATAGCGCTTGGCGTCCGCCGCCGTGCGTGCGCCTTCGCCGAGCATGTCGAAGGAATAGCGCGGCTTCTGGCCGGAGCGCGGCCGGCCGCGCTCGAGGGCCTGCTCGATCGTCTCCCCCAGCACGAAATGATTGCCCATCAGCCGCATCGCCTGGCGCGTGGCGGTGCGCACGGCGGGCGCCCCCAGCCGCTTCACCAGCCGGCCGATGGTGCCGTCAGGCGTCTCGCCGGGCTGGATCACCCGTGCCGAGAGGCCGAGCGCCCAGGCCGAGGCATTGACCAGGAAGGCGGTGGACTTGGTTTCGTGATGGATGAAGTCGCCCTCGCCGAGCTTGTCCTCGATGAACTGGTCGGCGGTGCGCGCATCGGGCACGCGCAGCAGCGCCTCGGCCAGCACCATCAAAGCGAGCCCCTCCTTGGTCGAGAGCGCGAATTCCCGCAGCATGTCCTCGACCCCACCGAGCCGGTCGTCGCGCTTGCGGATCGCCTCGATCAGCCGCGTCGCGGTGCGGTCGATCCGCGCCTCCTGCAGCGGGCTGAGATGCGACGCCGGCAAGAGGCGGGCGGCAATCTCGCTATCATCGGCCGCGTAGGGCGCGGAGAAGGGCGGTGGGATGTTCGGCATGGCGTGTCCTGTGGCTGAAATCCAGGATAAGGCCCGCGTTACCGTAGCTCGATAGACAATTTAGCCAAGTTGCCTTAGAAAATGAAGATCATTGGCTATTTGGCCCTGTAAGATATGGAACTTGACCGAATCGACCGGAAAATCCTCTCGATCTTGCAGGAGGATGGGCGCATCGCCAATGTCGAGCTCGCCGAGCGCATCGGGCTGTCGCCGACCTCGATCGGCGAGCGGTTGAAGCGCTTGCAGCGCGAGGGGTTTGTCGAAGGCTACGGCGCCCGCCTCAACCCGCACCGGCTTGGCCTCGGTCTCTTGGTGTTCGTCGAGGTCCTGCTCGACAAGACCACGCCCGACAATTTCGAGCGTTTTGCGCGCGCAGTGAAGCTGGCGCCTGAGGTGCTGGAATGTCATATGGTTGCCGGCGGCTTCGACTATCTTGTCAAGGCGCGGCTGGCAGACATGACCGCCTATCGACGTTTCCTCGGCCAGACCCTGCTGTCGATGCCGGGCGTGCGGGAGACGCGGACCTATGCGGTGATGGAGGAGATCAAGCGCGACGCACCGTTGCCGGTGGGCTGACGAAATGCCGTCGCGATTGTCATTGCTGTGGCGTTGGATGAGCGGTCTTCACGGGAAAAATAGCTGTCCTTGTGCAATCGCAACGCCTGTCGTCGAATGCACTGGCCGTCTTCTGAAATTTTTCTTGGCCCAGCTCCCGGACGGATCCGGGAGGCAGCAAAGGCTGACGCGGGCTTATACTTTGAGGTTCTCTGCGGAGGTCTTGCCCCGGTTTGCGATCTCTTCGTATTCCACCGTCTGTCCCTCGTTAAGTGTGGACAGACCGGCCTTCTGCACTGCCGAGATATGCACGAACACATCCTTGCCACCCGACGCAGGCTGGATAAATCCATAACCCTTCGTCGGGTTGAACCACTTGACCGTACCTTTAGCCATCACGACTTCTCCGCGGGTCTTCCTCCGAGATCTCGAATCGCCAGTCCCCGCCAACCGGCCGGTTCGGTCCTAACAGGATACGCGGAATGTGGCAGGCTTGGTAGCTCAAACCACATCGGCATTTCGCCGAATTCCGCTCAACTTCGCAGCGATTTTGCCGGTTTTGCCCGTTTCGCGGTCAAATGGCCCGTGTGCTGCGGATCTACTATCGAGAGGGATCGCGTAGCCGTTCTTCCTTAACCCTCCCCTGGAGGGCCCTCCAGGGGAGGGTAAGAGAAAACGCGGTTGATGCGGTCCTTCAGTACGTCGCGGCCAGATAATCGACGATCTTGCCGACGTCGGCATCGTCGATCGGTGCGCCATAGACCTTGATCATCTTGGTCACCTCGGCCTGCCAGAAGCCCTTCTTGTCCTTCATCGGCGGCTGCGTGGCGACGTAATCCGATGAGTGGCAGGCGCTGCAATTGCCCTGCACGACCTCAAGATTGGGCCCGGGCTTGAACGCCGCGACCTCGTCTGGGGTCTTGTAATTGACCGGCGCCGCAAGTGCCGAACCGATCACGGCGGCGAGAGCGAGCGAGATGGCGAGGAGAACGGTGCGCTGCATGGTCATTCTCCTTCAGGCCACGGTCACGCGGACGGTTTCGACCACGTTGTGCAGATAACCCGCCGGGTTCCAGCGCGGCGTATCCGGCTGGGTCTCGCCGCCATTGCCGGTGGCGCGGACCTTGAGCTCATGGCTGCCGGCCGCGAGCTTCACCGGCAGCTTCCATTCGCGGAACGAGTACTTGCCCAGATCCTTGCCGAGCTTGGCGCTGGTCCAGGTCTTGCCGCCGTCGGAGGAGACCTCGACCTCCTTGATGCCCTTGCCGCCGTCGAAGGCGATGCCGCGCAGAATCGCAGTTCCCGCCTTCAGCTTGGCGCCGTCGGGGACGCTGGTGATGAAGGAGCGGATGGTGAATCGGTTGATCGGGATCGTCGCCTTCGGCGCGGTGCCCGGCTCGACCGCGTTGTTCGGCGTGTCAGGGATGCGATAGGCCGACTTCATCCAGAAGCCGTCATAGACGTTGTCGATCACCGTGATCTCGTTGAGGTGCTTGACCCAGTAGGTGCCGTAATAGCCCGGCACGATCAGGCGCAGCGGGAAACCGTTGAGGAACGGCAGGTCCTCGCCGTTCATGCCATAGGCCAGCATCACCTCGCCGTCGGTGGCGTGATCGAGATCGAGCGCCTTGACGAAATCCGGCGTCTTGTCGCTGACCGGGCCGTCCATGCCGTTGAGGGTGACCTGTTTGGCGCCGGCCTGCACGCCCGCCATTTCCAGCACCGCCTTCAGTGGCACGCCGCGCCAGCGCGCATTGCCCATGGCGCCGTTGGCGAGCTGGCCGCCGGCGACACGTGGCTCGAAGAAGCCGCGGCTGTTGCCCGAACACTGGTTGACGGCGACGATCTCGGTCGCCTTCATCTTCCTTCAGCGACAGCTTCAGCGGCTTGTCGACCTTGCCCTTGACCTCGAGCGTGAACTTATCGGGGTCGAGATTGTAGGGCAGGTCGGAGAGATGATAGCGCACGAAGAATGCGTTGTTGGGCGTGATCGGGCCCTCGTTGAACACCGCGAACGGCGTCTCGAGCTGCGGCGGCCGGCTGGTCAGGCCGATCATCGGCCGCTTCTGTGGATATTTCACCAGCGGCCGTTCGCCATTCGCAAAGGGCAGGATGACGGTGTCGAGCGCCAGCGCTCTGGTTGAGTTCAGTGTGGCCGCAAGGGCGGAAAGGCCCGCTCCTTTGAGCAGGTCGCGTCGATCGAACATTCTCATCCCCTCCCGGAGCTTTTCGTCGGATCGCGGTCATCACCGCGATCCCGCACTCATCTGTTGCAACGATTTGGACGAAGTCAATTCGTGCTTTCGCAGCAAGCCCATGCCGCTGCGTTGCAGCAGGCCGGTGTTACGGGAGTAAGGCGAGGGCGATGAGATGGAGTCGAGTTGTAACCGCGGCGCCGGCGCGCTCCACCTCTCCCGTTTGCGGGAGAGGTCGGCGCGAAGCGCCGGGTGAGGGTTCTCTCCTCTAGGGGATTGTCCCGTTGCGGAAGCACCCTGTCCCCAACCCTCCCCCGCAAGCGGGGAGGGAGTGCACTTTCCGTGTGGCTTACGCGCTACGCGGCAACGCGCTCGCCTCGGTCGACGAGCGCCGTCAAGTCCCTCGCATCCGCGACGACACGCACGGCAAGCGGCTCATCGCGACCGCGGATCGCGACCTCCTGCTGCGGCAGGGCGTCGTCGGCAAGGCCCGCGGTGCGGCGGACTTCCTCCGAGACAATAGCCTCGCAAGCGAGCGTCTTGGTCATGTCCTGAAGCCGGGCAGCGACGTTGACAGCATCGCCAAGCGCGGTGAAGACGATGTGATCGCGATAGCCGATGTCGCCGATGATGACCTCGCCGCCGTGGATGCCGATGCCGAAGCGGATCGGCTGGCGCAGATCGTGGCTCAGGAGCTCGTTGAGCTCGTCGATACGCGTCGCGATGCCGGAGGCCGCCTTCAGCGCCTGCCGGCAGGCCGCTTGCGGCTCGGCCGACAGCCCGAACAGCGCCAGCATGCCGTCGCCGATGAACTGGTTCGGTTGACCGCCGTTCTCGATCACCGCCTGCGACACCGCGCCGAGGAAGCGGTTGACGATGAAGAGGGTGTCGAACGGCAGCTGCTTTTCCGCGAGCCGGGTCGAGCCGCGCATGTCCACGAACAGGCTGACCAGATAACGCTCCTGGCCAATTCTGGCGGGCGTCGAGGCTTGCGCATTCGCGGAGAGTGTGTGCGGTGTGAAGAGCTGAAAGAAGGAGAGGTCGGACGTCGGCCGCAGCTGGCAGGCGAGCCTGATCGAAGGGTCGCTGGCGCCGACACGGGTCAGCACGAAGACCTCGCGCGGCGACGGCTCGGGCAGGGCGCCATGATCGCCGATGATGCGGATGCGGCAGGTCGAGCAGCGGGCGCGGCCGCCACAGACGCTGGCATGCGGCACATTGTGGCGCAGGCTTGCTTCCAGCACCGACAGCCCCTTGGGGACCCGCACCGTTTTCCCATTGCCGTAGGACAGCGCGATCATGCCGCCGCGCCGTTCGCGTAACGCGCGCACGCCGCGCGCCGCTAGCGCCAGTCCGAGCAGGCCGAAATAACCTATGGTGAGGCTGCCGGTGATGCGGTCGAGCGTATTGCCTTCGGCGACCGTGCCGACCTGGCGGCGGGTGAGATTGTGCGTACGCCATTCTCCATCGTCGCTCTCGACGGCGACGCTGCGCCCGCCCTGGTAGATGCCGAGCAGCGACAGCGTCGGAATCAGCACGGCAGCCGCGAGCAGATAGGGTGCCGCGCGCGTGAACAACGGTTTGAGGCGAAGCCAGAAGAAGATCCCGATGCAGCCGTGCACCCACGCAATCAGAAGCAGGATCGTCATCTGCCAGAGCCGGCCGGGCGAGGCGACGAAGAACAGATAGAGCTCCTGCGGATAGAGTTTCTGGTGTCCGTACAGCGTCTGGCCGAGCCGCACTCCGATCACATGTCCCATAATCAGGACGGGAATGCTCAAGCCCAGCACCAGCTGTAGCGGCTCGATCGCCCGCCAGCGGAACTGCCGGCGCTGGTACAGCGCGTAGAGGCCAAGCCCCATATGGGTAAGTGCGGCCGTGTAGAAGACGATCGCGACGGGGAGGAACCGCCAGAATACGGTGTGGTAGTAGACCCCGACCTCCATGGCATCGACCGAGATGTTGCCGAGCGCATGGTTGAGGAAGTGGCTGACCACGTAGCAGAACAGGATGACGCCGCAGACGAGGCGCACCTGCCGCACGCTGGTGGCACGGACGGCAGACATCTGTATGGGAGCGGTGGCCATGATTCGACTGTATCAGTTCATGAAAGAGAACCGCCAGCGTAGCGTTTAATTCCGGAGGTGGACAGCTTTGGAGATCACATGCGCGGCAAGGAGCCACACACTCCGCCGTCGTCGGGGACGAGCGCGCGTCGATCCGGGACGACAGGGAGAATGGAGCTCCCGCATTGACTCCCCGTTACAGGTTGGCGAAAAGCGCGGCCGTGACGACAGCCCCTGATATCACCGTTTCCCTTCGCGGCGCCGCGCGCCGGCCCCTCGTCATGGCCGCAGCGATCATCGCCGCGATGACCGTGCTGCGGATCGTCTACGCCTCCGAGATCGAGTTGCGGACCGACGAGGCCTATTACTGGACCTGGTCAAAGGAAACGGCGCTCAGCTTCCTCGATCATCCGCCTGGCATTGCCTGGCTCATTCGCTTCGGCACCGCGATCTTCGGCGATACCGCGCTCGGCGTCCGCTTCGGCGGCATCGTCGCGATGCTGATGACGCAGCTGCTGCTCGCCGACATCGTCCGTCGTCTCACCCATGACGCACGGACAATCATGATCGCGGTGCTGATGCCGGAGGCCGCGCTCTATTACGGCCTGCTGATGGCCAAGGTCGCGCCCGATGTCGCCATGATCCCGTTCGCAATGGCGATGATGTGGTCGCTGGTGCGGCTGGCGCAAAGCGGCGATGGACGCTGGTGGCTTGCGGCCGGGCTGTTCGCGGGCCTGTCTATGCTGTCGAAATTCACCGCGATCCTGTTTGCGCCCGCGGTGGCTGCCTTTCTGCTGGTGCCGGATTGGCGTCGGCGTTGGTTGCGCAGTCCTTACCCTTACCTCGCTGTGCTGGTCGCGACTCTCGTGTTCTCGCCGGTGCTGATCTGGAATGCGCAGCACGACTGGGCCTCGTTCCGCTTCCAGGGCGTGCGCGCCACTGCCAATTACGGCATTTCGCTGCGCACCATCGGTGATTACATCGGCCTGCAATTCGGCCTGGTTGGCTTCGTGATGCTGCCGGTGATGCTAACGGGCCTGGTGCTGACGGCGTGGCGCGGCTATCGCACGCGCGAGCCGGTCGCGATCCTGTTGTCGACCGCGGTGCTGGTGCCGTTTCTCTATTTTTTGGTCAAGTCGACGACGCTGCGGGTCGGCGACACCTGGCCGATGTTCATGTGGCCGGTCGGCTTTGCCGCTGCGGCTGTGAACCTCGCAACGATGACGAAGGAGAGATGGTCGGCTCGCATGGTCAGATCGTCGGCGTTCTGGGCCAGGACATCCATCACGACGGGCATCGCCTTCGTCGTCATCGTGTTCCTCTATTACGTCGCCGCGCCCTGGAATCTCCTCGGCAAGATCGATCCGATCGGCGCCGAAGCCGGCTACGAGCAGGTCGCCGCGCGCGCGCAGGCCGCACTCGATGAGACCGGCGCGACCTGGATCGCGACGACCGACTACCGCACCTACGCCATGATGCGCTGGCTGTTCAGGGGCCGCGTGCCCGTCGTCGAGATCAACGAGCGCGGCCGCTTCCAGGATTTCCGCGATCCCGGCATGGACCGGATCAGGGACCACGCCGGCATCTATGTCGGGCGGGAGCCGGATCATCGATCATTGCTGTGGGAGAGCATCCCGGCGAAACGCAAGCAGCTTGGCCAAGTCGAGCGCCGCTGGCGCGGGCTCGTGATGGACACCTATGTGCTGGAAAAGCTCACCGGCTGGACCCCGGAGCTCTCACCGCCGAAGGACTCGCCGCTGTTCCAGTGGCGGGTGCTGGCGGGGGCATCCCATAGCCCTCCAGGGGAGGATAAGAGAGGGCGCGCTACTCCTCGTCGTCTTTCCGCCGCAGCAGATCCGTCGCGAGATCCGCGAGCTTCGGCGGCGGCAGCGCCGCGAACGGCAGCGGGCGCGTGACATCGATCGCGGCCAGCCCCAGCCGCGCCGTCAGCAACCCATTGAGCACGCCTTCGCCGAGCCGCTGTGACAGCTTCGCCGCGATGCCGTGGCCGAGCATCTGCTGAACCAAACTATCGCTCGCGGCCATGCCGCCCGTGATGGCGAGGTGGGCGATGACTTGGCGGAGCAGTCGGACCATGCCGAGCGCGCCAGGGCGGCCGCCGTAGAGATAGGCGAGCTGGCGGATCAGGCGCAGCGCAGCGACGAACACGAACAGTACGTCGATCGCCGCGCGCGGCGAGACTGCCGTGACGATCGAGACCTTTTGCGCGGCTGACGACACCAGCCGCCGCGCCTCTGCGTCCAGCGGCGACATCAACTCGCGCTCGGCGAGGCGGATCATATCGGCGCCGTCGATGATCTCGCCAGCATGGCTCTCAAGCGTCGCGCGGGCGCGGGCGAGCTGCGGGTTCTGGTGCGCAATCTTCAGGAGGTCGTGCACGATGAGGCGGCTTTCCTTGCGATCATCATTGGCAAGGACGGCGGCGGCGCGCTGATGCAGTTTCTCGATCGTCGCGAGCCGCGCCAGCCCGAACGCCTCGCGCCCGATCACGACCGCGAGCGCAAGTGCGGTGACGAACGCGAAGGCAAGGCCAACCATGCCGAGGCTGTCGCTGCGCGCAAATAGATCCTCGATCAGACGAACGACACCGAGCCCGGTACCGAGCAGCGTCAGCCCGGCGAGGCCGGACCAGAACAGCGCGCCCCAGGGAAAGCCGCGCCGCGCCGGAAGCGTGGTTTGAACTGGTACCGGCAGCGCCAGCGGATCGGGCTCCGGCGTGATCTGGATCGTGCCACGACCGACCCGTCCCGTCTCGTCGGCCTCGGTGACGACGACGCCGGGATCGTCCAGCCGGAACGTCGCCGGCCGCCGCTGCTGGGATCGCTCGTTCATGAGAGCTTGTCTCCGATCAGGAACTGAAAGGCACGGTCGAGGCGAATATGTGGCAGCGCCGGCTCTTCGGTGCCTTCTTCGTGCTCGAGCTTTGGCGGCCGGAAGCGCAGGAAGCGGAAATCACTCTTCTCGGCAGCTTGCGTCGCGAGTCCGCGGAACGCAGCCGTACCATTGAACAGCGGCTCGGGATCCAGCGGTAGATCGCCTGGAAAGGTCGCAACCTCGGTGTTGCCGTCGAAGAACTCGCCGCCAGCGCTTTCGCCTGCGGACGGTGTTCCTAAAATCGACGGCAATTTGTCGCGGCCATGCGCCACCTGCGCCTCGCGCGTGGCGCGGACGGCGGCGAGCGCGACGACGTCGATCTCCGCGCCGGTATTTTCGGCGCGCATAACCGCGCGGGTGACCGCACGGCGCAGCACGGCCTCGAGCCGGTCGTGGCTGGAATGATGCAGATGGTCCGCCTTGGTTGCCGCGAACAGGATGCGGTCGATGCGCGGCCGAAACAGGCTGGAGAGCAAGGTGCTGCGGCCGATGTTGAAACAATCGAGAATGCCGGCAAGCGCAGCTTCGAGGTCGTGCAGCGCTTCGGGTCCGGAGTTGAATGCCGTGAGCGCATCGGCCAGCACGATCTGGCGGTCGAGCCGGGCGAAATGATCACGAAAGAACGGCCGCACCACCATGTCCTTGTAGGCCTCATAGCGGCGCACCATCATCGCCCACAGCGATCCCTCGGGCGCCTGCCCGCCAGCGGGCACGTCGAGCGGCGCAAAGGTCAGCGCCGGCGTATCTGCGAGATTGCCGGGCATCAGGAAGCGGCCGGGCGGCAAGAGGCTCATCGCAAAACGCTCGTCGCGGCAGGCGCGTAAGTAATTGGTGAAGAGCTTGGCGGCCGTGAGCGTCGCCTGCTCGTCCTCACGTGCCTCGGGCTTGAGCGTTGCAAGATGCGCGTGCCAGTCTGCGGCAAGATGCGCGCGCGGCGCCTCGCGCGACAGTGTCAGGCTTTCGGCCGACCATTGTTCGTAGCTCTTCTGCAGCAGCGGCAAATCGAGCAGCCATTCGCCGGGATAGTCAACGATGTCGAGCGTGAGCGTGCGGTCCGCGCCGTTCCGGCGCTGATAATCGATGACGAGGCGGAGCTCGCTGATGTCGACGGTCGAGTTCGGCCAGCGCCGCTCCTCGATCAGCGCGCGCAGATGGGCCTCATAGGCAAAGCGCGGCACGGCATCGTCCGGCTGCGGCGCCAGATGCGCCCGTGCGATCCGGCCCGAGGCATAGGCGTCGAACACCGGAAACCGGCCGCCGCGGGTAAGGCCGTGGATCAAGGCGGTGATGAACACCGTCTTGCCGGCCCGCGACAGGCCGGTGACCCCGAGCCGCACCGTCGGATTGAAGAAATGCTCGCCATAGTCGATCAGCGCCCTCGCCGACAGCCGCGCCTCCTCGACCATATCCTGGAAACTGAATGCCATATGAACGCTGAGTGATCTCGGGCGGGAGGAATGTGCGACCGTTCACAAAAGTGGCAATTGCGTGAGGAAAATCAAGTTTCATACTTCCACCGCCTTTCTCGGCAAATCAGCCGCTTGAACGACGCGCCGGTCGCGAAACACCCATACAAGAAGGGCATTGCCTCACGTTGCGGATTGCCATGACCGTCTTCCAACTGAAACACTTCGCATCCTCCTCAGTCCATGCCGCGGCCGACGCGATCGGCTGGGATTATGACCGCGCCGAGCTGATCGCCGACGGTGTCATTCACGCCATCGGCGTGCTCGCCGGGCTCATCGCCGCGACCGTACTGGTGGTGCTGGCGGCGGTTTATGCCGACGCCACCGACATCGTCGGCGTCTCGATCTATGTCGCCGGCCTGCTTTCGATGCTGGTGCTGTCGGCGACCTATAATCTATGGCCGGTGTCGCCGGCCAAATGGGTGCTGCGGCGGTTCGACCATGCGGCGATCTATCTCCTGATCGCGGCGACCTACACCCCCTTCATCCTGGAGCTGAAGGACAGCGTGTTCGCGCTGCTACTGCTCACCGGCGTCTGGTGCGTCGCGATCCTCGGCATTGTGCTGAAGCTGTTCTATCCCGGCCGGTTCGACCGCATCTCAGTCGGCATCTATCTCGCGATGGGCTGGAGCGGCGTCATGCTCTACGACGCCGTGGTCAGGGCGCTTCCTGCGCTGGCGCTGGGCTTCATCCTTGCGGGCGGCCTGCTCTACAGCTTCGGCGTGATCTTCCACGCCTGGCGGCGGCTGCGCTTCCAGAATGCGATCTGGCACGGCTTTGTCTTGGCCGGCGCGGCGTGTCATTATACCGCGGTGCTCGACCTCGTGTTGAGCTGAGCAAGCCGCGAAGCGGTAGAAGAGACGCGGGCCAAGACAAGAGGAGACGTCGCATGCAGGTGACCGGCAAGGTCGTGGTCGTCACGGGCGGCGCCAACGGCATCGGCAAGGCGCTGTGCGAGGCTTTTCACAGGGCGGGTGCAGCCAAGGTCGTGGTCGCGGACATGGACGCCACCAACGCAAGGGCGGTCGCAGCCATGGTGGACGGTGCCGCCTTCAAATGCGACGTCGCGCAGGAAAAGGACATCGCCCACGTCATCGAGCAGACCGAGCGGCAGTTCGGCCCGATCGAGCTGTTCTGCTCCAACGCCGGCATCGGCGGCGGCTTCGATCCGATGTCGGAAAATGCCGGCGGCGATTCCGATGAGCCGTGGCAGCGGAGCTGGGCGATCCACGTCATGGCCCACGTCTATGCCGCGCGGCATCTCGTTCCGCGCATGAGGGCGCGCGGCGGCGGCTATTTCCTCAACACGATCTCGGCCGCAGGCCTGTTGTCGCAGGTCGGCAGCCCAGCTTATTCGACGACGAAGCACGCCGCGGTCGGCTTTGCCGAGAATCTCGCGATCTCGCACAAGGCGCACAACATCAAGGTCTCGATCCTCTGTCCGCAGGGCGTCGACACCAACATGCTGCGCTCGATCCCGAAAGGCCCGCAATCCGGCGACGGTGACCTGACGCCGGAGCAGGTCGCAAAAGACGTGCTCGCCGGCCTCGAACAGGAGACGTTCCTGATCCTGCCGCACCCCCAGGTGCTCGGCTACATGCGCAAGAAGACCGAGAATTACGACCGCTGGATCGGCGGCATGGCCAAGATCCAGGCGAAGATGCGGGAGGAGTTCGGGAAGTAAGGGCGCTGTCATGCCCTGCGCAGGCCGGCATCCAGTACTCCGCGGCTTCTCGATTGATCGCTGCGGCCTCGGAGTACTGGATCGCCCGCCTTCGCGGACGATGACAGTTGAATGTGTGACGGAATTCGCCCCTAGTGCTTCTGCCCGTAAAGCACCGGCACCGTCGAATCCACGACGACCTCGATCAGGCTCGTGCCCGCAAACGTCATTCCGCGCTTCAGCGCCTCGCCCAGCTCCGCCGCCTTCGTCACCCACACCGCTTCGCACCCCATGCCTTCGGCGAGCCGCACGAAATCGATCCCTGGCAGCTCCAGGCCCGGCACGTTCCTCACCTGCATCACCTGGCTGAACGAGCGCATCGCGCCATAGCCGGAATTGTTGATGACGACGACGGTGAGCGGCAGCTTGCGCTGCGCGGCGGTCCACAGCGCCTGGATCGAATACATCGCCGAGCCGTCGCCGATCAGGCAGACCGTGCGCTGCTTCGGCTTGCCGAGCGCCATGCCGACCGCGGCGGGCAGCGAATAGCCAAGGCCGCCGCTCGACATCGTGTAAAAGCTGTCCTGGCCGCGCATCGGCATGAACTTTTGCATCGCTGGCCGGTGCGAGGGGACTTCCTCGACCAGCGAGCTACCGTCCGGCATTGCCTGCGACAGCGCATGCAGCAGGAATTCGACCGGCAGCGGATCGGCGGCCTGCGGCGCCGGCGGCAGCGCGCGGCCCTTTGGCGCGGCGCGTTTGCTCTCCGGCAGAAGCTCGAGCAGCAGGCTCAGTGCAGGCTTCATCGTCGCGATGATGCTGGTGCCGACCGGCGTCACCGCCGCTGCATCCGGATCATCGGTGATCTGGAAGATCGTCGCACTGCCGTCGAAGATCGCGGCATGGCCCTCGACATGAAAGGTGAACACCGGCGCGCCGATCACGACGATCAGGTCGTGATCGCGTAGTGCATCGGACAGCTGCGCGGGCGAAGCATGCAGGAAGCCCGCGAATTGCGGATGGCGCTCGGGGAACGAGCAGCGCGCCGAGAACGGGCTGACCCAGACGCTGGCTTTGGCCTTCTCGGCCACGCGCACCATCAGATCGACTGCGCCGGCGCGATCGACGCCGGGGCCAACGACGACGGCAGGGTGCTTGCTAGACGTCAGCGCTTTCACCAGCGCCTGCATCGCATCAGGTTCGGGCCCGATCTCCCGGCTGACCTTGCGCGCCTCGATCGGAGATGCCGCATGCGCCCAATCGTCGATCGGGATCGACACGAAGGTCGGCCCGCACGGCGCCTGCATTGCGGTGTAATAGGCGCGCGCGATCGCGGCCGGCACGTCCTCGGCCCGTGCCGGCTCGACGCTGTATTTGACGTAAGGCCGCGGAAACTCCGACGCGCGCTCGGCGTAGAGAAACGCCTGCAAGGGAAGGATCGAGCGCGCCTGCTGGCCAGCGGTGATCACGAGCGGGGTCTGGTTGCGATGCGCGGTGTAGATGTTGCCGAGCGCGTTGCCGACGCCGGCCGCCGAATGCAAATTGACGAAGCCGGCATTGCGCGTGGCCTGGGCGTAGCCGTCGGCCATGCCGACCGCGCTGGCTTCCTGCAGCGCCAGCACATAGTCGATGTCGTCAGGCCAGTCGCTGAGGAACGGCAGCTCGGTCGAGCCGGGATTGCCGAACACCCTGTCGATGCCGAAAGAGCGCAGCAGGTCGAGCGTGGCCTGCTTCACGGTGACGGACTTGCTGCCGGTCTTGCCGTTCTTGGACATGGTTTCGGTCCCTTCTCGATCCTCAGGGTGAGGGTCTAGATTCCCGTATCGTCGCTGCGCTCGCAATGACGAGGAGGGAGCAGTGCACTACCACACCGCCGTGCCCTTCATCGTCGGCTGCCCTTCCGCGTTCGCGGTCCACAGCTCCATGCTCTCGCCGCTGTCGTTCGCGTTGATCGAGAACTCCGTGCCCTCGAACAGCGGCTGCACGCCCCGATAGGTAAATTTCTTCGGCGCCTTGCCGCCATGCAACCGGGCCGCCATTTCGATGATCAGCGCCGCCTGCAACGGGCCGTGGAAGATCAGGCCCGGATAGCCCTCGACCTTGGTGACGTAGTCGCGGTCGTAATGGATGCGGTGACCGTTGAAGGTCAGTGCGGAGTAGCGGAACAGCAGCACGGGATCGGAGACATGAGTCTCGCGATGCTGCGCCTTCGGTGGCGGGGGCGGAGCCTTGGCGGGCGCGGGCGCGCTGCTCGTCATCTCGCGATAGACGATGTCCTGCCGTTCGCGAATGGCGAGCCCGCGCGGCGAGGAAATGCTGTGCTCGACCGAGACGAAGCACAGCGTGCCGGTCGAGCCCGATTTCACCTGCACGTCGGCGATGCGTGAGGTGCGCGTCGATTCATCGCCAACGCGCAGCGGCTCAAGGAACTCGATCTCACCGCCGGCCCACATCCGGCGTGGCAGCGGCACCGGCGGCAGGAAGCCGCCGCGGGTCGGGTGGCCGTCGGGCCCTAACATCGACATTGGAAACACCGGCTGTGCCAGGCACCAATGCACCGTGAACGGTGCGGCATCGCCGTTCCTGGGCTCGCCGACCTCCTGGAACAGCGTCGCGCGCAATCCTTTCACGAGCTGCGCGGTGACGATGTCGGTGGCCTCTTGGCTGCGGCCGATCCATTGCCGCAAATGATCGATGTCGAGCTTCTCGGTCATGACGCCTCGCTCTGCTATGTCTTGGATTGGGGACGTTCGCCGATCGCCGGCACCGGCCCATAGCTGCGCGTCTCGCCAACGATGATCGGCGCCGGCGCGGGATAGCTGACCCGGCCGTTGGGCGTATCGACCTCGATGCGGCGCAGATGCGGATGGTTAGTGAGGTCGGCCATGGTGTTGACCTCGGCAAAGGCGATGTCGGCGTCGGACAGCCGCTTCAGCAGCTCGTCGCGCGTCATATGACTGAAGGCGTCCGCGACGGTCTTGTCGGTGAAGTCGCGGTTGCGCACGCGCTCGACCATGTTGGCGACGCGCGGATCGCTTGGCAGGTCCGGCTGGTTCAGCACCTTCGCGCAAAGCGTCTTCCACTCGCGCTCGCTCTGGATCGAGATCAGAATGTCCTTGCCGTCCTCCGAGGTGAACACGCCATAGGGCGCGATCGACGGATGGCGCAGGCCCATGCGCTTTGGAGGATTGCCGGCCTCCGAGTTGAGCAGCGGCACGGTGCACCAATCCGCCATCACGTCGAACATGGAGATGCGGATGTCGGCACCTTTGCCGGTACGCCCGCGCGCGATCAGCGCCTCCAGGATCGCCGCATGCGCGGTCGCGCCGGTCGCGACGTCGACGATCGACATGCCGACGCGCGAGGCGCCGTCGGGATTTCCGGTGATCGAGGCCAGGCCGCTTTCCGCCTGAATCAGCAAGTCATAGGCCTTGCGATGCGCGTACGGGCCCTCGTCGCCGTAGCCGGTGATCGTGCACGAGATCAGCTTGGGATAGTCCTTCAGCAGCCGCTCGCGCGAAAAGCCGAGCTTGTCCATCGAGCCCGGCTTGAGATTCTGGATCAGAACGTCGGCGCTTGCGATCAGCTTTTCCAGCTCGGCGCAGCCTTCTTTCGTTGCGAGATCGACCACCACCGATTGCTTGCCGCGGTTGAGCCACACGAAGTAGCTGCTCTGGCCCTTGGCTGCCGCGTCATAGCCGCGTGCAAAATCGCCCTCGGGGCGCTCGATCTTGATCACCTCCGCGCCGGCATCGGCCAGGCGCGACGAGCAGAACGGTGCCGCCACCGCCTGCTCGACCGCAATCACCCTGATCCCGTCAAGTGCTCCCATGATGGCTGCCTCAATACGAGCGGGGCATGCCGAGCACGTGCTCGGCGACGTAGGACAGCACGAGGTTGGTCGAGATCGGCGCCACCTGGTAGAGCCGCGTCTCGCGGAACTTGCGCTCGACGTCGTACTCCTCGGCGAAGCCGAAACCGCCATGAGTCTGGATGCAGGCATTGGCCGCTTCCCACGACGCGTCCGCCGCGAGCATCTTGGCCATGTTGGCCTCCGCACCGCAATCGAGCCCGGCCTCGTATTTACGCGTGGCCTCCTTCACCATCAGCTCGGCCGCACGCATCGAGGCGTAGGCCTTGGCGATCGGAAACTGGATGCCTTGATTCTGGCCGATCGGTCGGCCGAACACCGCGCGCTCCTTGGCATAGTTCGTGGCCTTCGCGATGAACCATTTGGCGTCACCGACGCATTCGGCCGCGATCAAAATGCGCTCGGCATTCATGCCGGAGAGGATGTACCGAAAGCCCTTGCCTTCCTCGCCGATCAGATTTTCCGCCGGCACCTTCATGTCGGTGAAGAACACTTCGGTGGTCGCGTGGTTCATCATGGTGCGGATCGGGCGGATCTCCAGACCATTGTTCTTGGCCTCGCGCATGTCGACGATGAATACCGAGAGACCATCGGTGCGCTTCTTGACCTGCTCCTTCGGCGTGGTGCGCGCCAGCAGCACCATCAGGTCGGAATGCTCGGCGCGGCTGGTCCAGATCTTCTGGCCGTTGACGATGTAGCTGTCGTTGCCGTCCTTGCGCGCGAAGGTCTTGAGCGAGGAGGTGTCGGTGCCGCTGGTCGGCTCGGTGACGCCGAAAGCTTGCAGGCGCAATTCGCCGCTCGCGATCTTCGGCAGATACTTCGCCTTCTGCTCGGCATTACCGTGCCGCAGCACCGTTCCCATCGTGTACATCTGGGCGTGGCAGCCGCCGCCATTGCAGCCCGCACGTTGAATCTCTTCCAGGATCGCCGCTGCGGCCGAGAGTTTCAGCCCCGCGCCGCCATATTCCTCAGGGATCAACACCGAGAGATAGCCGGCCTCAGTCAGCGCATCGACGAAAGCCTTCGGGTAAGCCATCTCGCGATCAAGCTTGCGCCAATACTCGCCGGGAAATTGCGCGCAGAGCTTGGCGACCGCTTCGCGGATGTCGGCGTAATCTTCGGTGTGGTGTTCTTGACTCATGGCGTTTCCAATCAATAGCGGCAGTTAAGATAACGCCGGCCAATCCCCCGGCGTTGTGAAAACAACGCCAGTCCCCTATGCTCATTTGCTATAGCGTATGGAGTAGCCTTCCAGGATTGGCAAGCATGGATTTCCGTCAGCTTAGGACCTTCAGTTGCGTGGCGGAGCTCGGCAGCCTGTCCAAGGCGTCCGACACGTTGCGCGTGGCGCAGCCGGCGCTCAGCCGCCAGATCAAGCTCTTGGAACACGAGCTGCGCACCGAGCTGTTCACGCGCAACGGCCGCGGCATGGTGCTGACCGAAGCCGGGCGCCTGCTGCTCGCGCGAACCTCCGGCATCGTCCGGCAGATCGACCAGATCCGCGACGACATCCAGTCGGCCAAGGGCCCGCCATCCGGCCAGGTCGTGCTTGGCCTGGTTCCGACCGTGAGCTGCGTGCTGTCGGCGCGCTTTGCGCGGCGCTGCGTCGAGAAATTTCCCGGTATCTCGCTGCGTATCGTCGAGAGCTACAGCGGCCATCTCGTCGAATGGCTGCATCGCGGCGAGATGGACTTGGCCATCCTCTACGGCCGCTCGGCCGACCTGCATCTCAACGTCGAGAGTCTCGGCCGCGACAACATCGTCGCTGTCGGCCCGCGCGGCTGTGGTCTCGCGCGCAGGAAGAGCGTCGACATCGGCTGGCTGCTGCGGCAACGGCTGGTGCTGCCCAGTCATTCGCACGGCCTCCGCGCGCTGATCGAGCACGCGGCGGCCCAGCGCAAGATCAAGCTCGACGTCCAGTTGGAAGCGGATTCGTTTCGCGTGCTGACGAGCCTGGTCGAGGAGGGCCTCGGTTTCGCGCTGCTGCCGCCATCATCCGTCCACGGCGAGGTCGCGGACGGCCGGCTGGAGACCGCGCCCGTATCCAAGCCGATGACGCGCGAGCTCATTTTCGCTTCTCCGATCGATCGTCCGGCCTCGACGGCCTCGCTCGCCATCACCGGACTTTTGCGCGAGGAGGTCGCGGCCTGCCGCAAGGAGGGCCTGTGGGACATCAGGCTGAGTTAAGTGCGCTCGTGCTTAGAACAGCCCGGTGCCAACTTGCCTTCGCATCTGGCGCGAGCTGTCATGCCGGAATTTTATAGCCGAGGTGTCGCTGCGCTTGCCGAGTATCAGGGGCGATGCGCTCTTCGCCTCACCCTCGGTGTCATTGCCCGCGAAGGCGGGCAATCCAGTATTCCAGAGGCCGCACGGCTGGAACCGAAAGGCTGCGGCGTACTGGATGCTCCGCTTTCGCGGAGCATGACAGCGGAGATTGATGAGGTCGCTTGCCCCAAAGAGCCTTCTAGGAGCGGAGCCTATCCTACCCCGGAATCCGCACCGGCAGCGACTCATACCCCTTGATGAAGCTCGAGTAGATCCGCTTGGGCTCGCCGACCACCTCGATGCGGTCGAAGCGCTTCAGCATCTCTTCCCAGATGATGCGGAGCTGGAGCTCGGCCAGACGCATGCCGACGCAGCGGTGGATGCCGAACCCGAAGGAGAGGTGGGTGCGCGGCCGCGGGCGGTCGATGATGAAATCGTTCGGCTTGTCGAACATCTCCTCGTCCCGGTTACCGGAGACGTACCACATCACGACGCGGTCGCCCTTCTTGATGTGCTTGCCGCCGATCTCGGTGTCTTGGAGCGCGGTGCGCCGCATATGCGCCAGCGGCGTCTGCCAGCGGATCACCTCCGGCACCATGGAATCGATCAACGCCGGGTTGGCGCGCAGCTTGTCGTACTGCTCCGGGTTCTCGTTCAGCGCCAGCACTGAGCCGGTCATGGTGTTGCGCGTGGTGTCGTTGCCGCCGACGATGAGCAGGATGATGTTGCCCATGAGGTTGTCGGGGTCCATGTGGCGTGTAGCCTCGTTATGGGCCATCAGCGACAACAAATCGTTGCGCGGCTCGGAATTGACGCGCTCGTTCCACAGCTTCGACATGTAGGCATAGCACTCGTCCATCTCGCGGCGGCGCTCTTCGGCCGAGGCGACGATGCCGCTCTTGGGCAGCGCGGTCGAGACGTCGGACCAGCGCGTCAGCTTGCGTCGCTCCTCCCAGGGGAAGTCGAACAGGGTCGCCAGCATCTGCGTCGTCAGCTCGATCGAGACGCGCTCGACGAAGTTGAAAGTCTCGTTGCGCGGCAGATTGTCCAGCACGGTCTGCGAGCGCTGGCGGATCAGTTTGGCCAGTTCGTCCAGATGCTGAGGGGTGAACATCGGCGACACAGTCTTGCGCTGCGCCGAGTGCCGGGGCTGGTCCATGGCGATGAAGCTCGGCCAGTCATAGCCTTCGGGCACGTCGCGGATCGAGATGCCGCCGAGCTTGGAGTCGGAGGAGAAGATGCCGTGATTGGTGTCGACGTGCATGATGTCGTTGTACTTCACCACCGACCAGTAGGGCTCGATCGGCGCGTTGGTGCAATAATGCACCGGCTCTTCCTTGCGCAGCCGCTCGAACCACGGCCATAAAGTATCGTCCTGGAACAGCCTGGGCGCGCCGGGGTGGAATTGCGACAACGGCGTCGCATAGGCCTCCTCGCGGGCCCTGCGCATGCGTTCGGCCTTGTCCACTCTAACCGGCGCTTGGATGTTCATGGTCGTGGCTCCAGTTGATCTTTCCTTCGCCTCTTTCCGCACGCGGGAGAGGGGAGTTCTTCGACTCACACGGCGATCTTCACCGGCAGCGTCTCGATACCCTTTACGAAACTCGAATAGACCCGCCTGGGTTCGCCGACCACATCGATATGGTCGAAGCGCTTGAGGATCTCTTCCCAGATGATCTTGAGCTGGAGTTCGGCCAGCCGCAAGCCCACGCAGCGGTGGATGCCGAAGCCGAAGGAGAGATGCGTGCGCGGGCGGGCGCGATCGATGATGAAATCGTAGGGCCTCTCGATCACCTCCTCGTCTCGGTTGCCCGAGACATACCACATCACGACCTTGTCACCCTTCTTGATCTGCTTGCCGCGGAACTCGAAGTCGGAGAGCGCCGTGCGCCGCATATGCGCGAGCGGCGTCTGCCAGCGGATCACCTCCGGCACGAAGCTGTCGAGCAGATCAGGATTCTCGCGCAGCTTGCGATATTGCTCCGGATGCTGGCTCAGCGCGTAGATCGAGCCCGACATGGTGTTGCGGGTGGTGTCGTTGCCTCCGACGATCAAAAGAATGAGATTGCCGAGGAAGTTCTTCGCATCCATGTCGCGCGTGGCGGCGCCATGCGCCATCATCGACAGGAGGTCGCTCTTCGGCGGCTGCGCGATGCGCTCCCTCCAGAGGCGGGAGAAATAGGCAGCGCATTCCGTCAGCTCGGCCTGCCGTTCGTCTTCGGTCGCCACGAGGCCGTCGGGACCGGGAATGGTGGTGGCAATGTCGGACCAGCGCGTCAGCTTGCGGCGGTCCTCCCAGGGGAAGTCGAACAGCACCGCCAGCATCTGCGTGGTGAGCTCGATCGAGACGCGGTCGACCCAGTCGAACACCTCGCCGCGCGGCAAATTGTCCAGGCACTCGGCCGAGCGCTTGCGGATGTTGAGCGCGAGATTGTCCAGATGCGTCGGTGTGAACATCGGCGCCACGGTCTTGCGCTGCGCCGCATGGCGCGGCGGGTCCATCGAGATGAAGCTCTCGCGGCGCAGGTCTGGATCGATGTCGCGGATGGTGATGCCGCCGAGCGCGGAGGCGGAGGAGAACACCGAATGATTGGTCTCGATCTCCATGATGTCGTTGTAGCGCGTCACCGACCAGTACGGCCCGAACATCGAGTCCTTGCAATAGTGCACGGGATCTTCCCGGCGCAGGCGGTCGAAATAGGGCCAGAACGTATCGGTCCTGAACAGTTCAGGATCGCCGGGATCGAATTGCTCCAGCGGCAGCGACGTGGCGCGCTCGCGCAACGCGTCGAGCGTAGCCGCGCTCTCGATGGTCCCATGCATGACCGCTCTCCCTGTTGTGAACCGCGCGTCGTTGAATTCTGCGCTGCGGTATTTGATTTGCAATTACAGCCGGTTGTCTACGCCGGGGCAAGGAGAGTTTTGCCACATCCAACCTTCCCGAGAGCGTCGGGCGGACGTGACGCTGGCACGCGAACGTGACCTCGCGCACGCCGCTCAGTGGGGAATTGTGCAAGAAACCAACTGGAATCGAGGTAAATCGAACCCGGTTACCTTGGGGATCGACTAACCTCTGATCTATAGTTTGGCCGTCACAGATCCGCACCCCGAGGTTGCCGCCGTGAACGACATGCAATGGGCCCCTACCGGCTCCGAACCCATACCGCCGCCGCTGCCGCCGATGCGGGTCGATTTCACCGGCAACCGCCCCGAATTCCGCAAACTGGTCACCAGGGGTGCCATGCTCGAGCTTGTCACCTTCGGCTTCTACCGGTTCTGGCTCGTCACCGACATCCGCCGTCATCTGTGGACCAACACTGCGATCGACGGCGATGCAGCCGAATACACCGGACGTGGTAAGGAGCTTTTGGTCGGCTTTCTGTTCGCACTTGCGATCCTGGTGCCGATCTATCTCGCCTATTTCCTTGTCGGCATCGAGTTCGAACGCTGGCAGGGCTTTGCCTCGGCGCCGCTCTTCATCGCCTTCTATGCCTTCGGCCAGTTCGCGATTTTTCGTGCGCGCCGCTATCGCCTGACGCGCACGGTCTGGCGCGGCGTGCGGTTCTGGATGGACGGCTCGGGCTGGGCCTATTCGTTCCGTGCCATGCTGTGGGGCTTGCTCGTGTTCCTGACGCTGGGCCTGGCGCTGCCCTGGCGTGAGGCTGCGCTCGAACGCTACAAGATGCAGCACACCCATTACGGCGATCTCACCGGCGATTTCGAAGGCGACGGCTGGACGTTCTTCAAGCGCGGCTGGTGGCTGTGGCTGCTCAGCCCGATCGCCCTGGTGATCTTCCCGCTCGCACCGTTCTTCTACGCCGAGTTCAAGGCGCGCGAATGGGGCTGGTGGCTCGACGGCATCCGTATCGGCAGCGTCAGCCTGTCTTCGCGCCTGCCTCATGACGCCTTCTATGGCCTGTACTGGAAGGTGATCGGCTGGTGGCTGCTGCTCTCGATGGCTTTTGCCGCCTATCTTGGCGGCGCCACCATGCTCGTCGTCACGCTGAGCGGCGTTCCGGTGGAGGAGGTGTTCGGCCCGGACAATGCTGCCAAGAGCATCCCGATGCTGGTGATGATGGTGATCGGCTATTTCGCGCTCGCCCTTGCCGTCAACATCGTCATGCGCGTCTATCTCCAGCGCGATCTCTGGGCCAAGGTGCTGGAGACTGTCGAGGTGCACGACATCGCGGCCGCGGCGGATGTGCGCGGCAGCGGCGAGCTCGCTGGCGCGCTCGGCGAAGGTTTTGCCGATGGACTGGATGTTGCGGGATTCTGAGCTGTGAGCGAGTTGTTGACCGAGGCCCCGGCGCAGTCCGCAAAGCCGACGATCTTCTTCGACGGCGTCTCGAGCCGCAAGCGTCAGGTGACGCTGACGCTCGGTGACGCGCTCGAGATCGCCGAGGACGGCGAAGCGCCCGTTCGCTGGGTCTATGCCGATATCCGCCGCGCCGACAGCCCGGCCGGGGTTTTGCGTCTGGCTTCGATATCCGCGCCGCCACTCGCGCGGCTCGAGGTCCGTGATGCCGCGCTCGCAGCCGATCTAGCCGCGCGATGCTTGCGCCTCGACGAGCACCAGACCACGCGCCGTGGCGTCGCCAGGATCGTCGGCTGGTCGGTGGCCGCCGCCGTCTCGATCGTCTGCGTCGTGCTGTTCGGCGTACCGCTCGCCGCCGACCGGCTCGCGCCGCTCGTGCCGAAACCGATCGAGCGCCGCATTGGCGATGCGTCCGAGGTCCAGGTGAAGACCATTTTCGGCCGCAGCGCGTGCGAAGATCCCGCGGGCAAGGCCGCATTCACAAAGCTCGTCAACCGTCTGCGCGATGCTGCCGGCCTCGACGACGATTCCATGACGGCGGGCGTGCTGCCGAGTTCGGTGCCGAACGCGTTCGCGCTCCCAGGCGGCAAGGTGTTCGTGCTGAAGGGCCTGCTCGACAAGGCTGAAAGCCCCGACGAGCTCGCCGGCATCCTCGCGCACGAGCTCGGCCATCTCAAGCATCACGACAACATGCGTGGCCTGATCTACAACGGCGGCACTTCCTTCCTGATCGGCCTGTTGTTCGGCGACGTCACCGGCTCCTCGGCCGTGATCTTCGCCTCGCGCAGTGTGGTCGAAGCCTCCTATTCGCGCGAGGCCGAGACCGGCGCCGACACCTTCGCCATCGACGTCATGCACGCACTCGGCCGCTCGCCCAAGCCCGCGGCCGAGCTGATGTCCCGCATCACCGGCAAGGAAGGCGGCTCCGGTCTCATGACGATCCTCGCCAGCCATCCGCTGACCGAAGACCGTCTTGCGCGCATGACCAAGGAAGATCGCCCCGCCAGCGGCCCGCCGCTGCTGACGGACAAGGAGTGGCGGGCGCTGAAGGCGATTTGCGGCAGCGGAAAGGTGTGAGCCGCCGGGGCTTACTTCGCCGGCGCCGCCGGCGGGTTCGAGCCAGTGGTGACGTTCGGCGCATTGTTCGGGCTGGATGTCGTGGTCTGCTGACCGACCTCGCGCCCATTGTAGAAGAAGATGGCTGCGATCACGGCGATCACGAAGATGGCGCCGATCGCCCAGCCCACCGGGCTGTTGCGGCGGGCACGGTCAGTTCTGCGGTCATCATTCTGATAGGTCATCGTGCTCTCCATGCTAGAGCAGGAGAACCTCGCGCGACGGAAGCTGTTCCTAATGTGCGCGTAGCACTTACCGCGTTCCGTAAGCGCGGTCGCCGGCGTCGCCAAGGCCGGGCAGGATGAAGCCATTCTCGTCGAGGCCTTCGTCCACCGCGGCCGTCCAGATCGGAACGTCCGGGTGCAGTCCGCGCAGGCGCTCGAGGCCTTCCGGCGCGGCGATCAGGCAGGCGAGGCGGATGTCTCTGGCGCCGCGTTCCTTCAGCCGGTCGATGGCGGCGACGGCCGTGTTGGCGGTGGCGACTACCGGCGTTACCACGATCGCGAGCCGCTCGCCGAGATCGGACGGCGATTTGAAGAAATACTCGACCGCGGCAAAGCTGTGCGGCTCACGGTAGAGCCCGATATGGGCGACGCGCGCGGTCGGCACCAGATCCATCATGCCGTCGACAAAGGTGGTGCCGGCGCGCAGCATCGGCACGAACACCAGCTTCTTGCCGGCGATCTTGGCCGAGTGCATCATTGCCAGCGGCGTCTCGATGACCGTGTCGGCGAGCGGTAGATCGCGCGTCACCTCGTAGCACAGCAGCATGCCGATTTCCTTGATCAGCTCGCGAAATGACTTGGTCGAGATGGACTTGTCCCGCACCAGCGTCAGCTTATGCTGCACCAGCGGATGATCGACGATCGTGACGCCTTCCATGATGGGATGCTCTTCTTCTTCCCTTCTCCCCTTGTGGGAGAAGGTGGCGCGAAGCGCCGGATAAGGGGTCGTCTCCACAAGCTTCGATGAGGGATGTGCCGGCGGAGACAACCCCTCACCCGGCTTCGCCTTCGCGAAGCCACCCTCTCCCACAAGGGGAGAGGGTTATTAAAAAACCGTGCCGTCGCTGATCACTTTGAGCGGCGGCGAACCGTCCGGACGGCGTGCAAAGGCGATCGCGCGGCCCGCGGCCCAGGTGCCGCCTTCCAGAATGCTGGCGAGCGGTAACGTCTGAGGCGTGCGGTCGAGCTTGGCGCGGATGCGCTCTGCCAGCCGGTCCAGCAGGGCGACGGTGAGCGCGCGCCACTCGATGACGAGCAGCGAATCCACGGCATGCGCGCGCGCGGCATCCGCGGCATCGCGCAGACGCAGCACTTCATGATCGACGAACAGGCCGCCATTGCGGTATTCGGCGAGCCCGGTCAGGCCGTCGATGTCGGTCACTTCGAAGCCCGCGCGCTGGAGCGGCTCGATCAGCGAATAACTCAGCCATTGCGACAGCTTGTGCAGCGGTACGAGACCGGCGGTGGCGTCGTCCGCCTCGATCGCCGGGTGACGCCAGCAATCGCCAAGCGGAATGCCCGCGAGTTCCAGCCGCGACGGCCAGATTGGTCCGAGCTGGTCCAGCACCGCGGAAAGGATGGCGGGCGCGGGAAGCGCGCCGCCCACGGCTTGCGCGGCGATGTGATCGAACAGGCCGCCCGGCCGCGGCGTATCGTTCAAACCGAATACCTCCGAACGCTCTGCGACCAGCTTGCCCAGACGGCGCAGCAGATCCGTGCGCCCTTCGAGTCCAAGCAGCGGATTGGCATCGCCGACCTGAAAGGCGGATGTGAGCCTGTCGCGCGGCAGCCTTGCAAGCACGTCCGCATCGGCCCTGAACGGCGCGCCGGGATCGCGCGAGAAAAGGCCGCCCGCAAACATATCAAGGCTTGCAATCGCAAGCCCCTCGGACCGGCCGATGCTTTCTCCTGTCACCGCGTCGCGATAGCGCCACGCCGCACCCGCGCCGGCATCGAGCAGCACGCTGACGATGGCGAGGTCGAACTCCGCGCGCGCCCGCGCCGCGCGATCCGGCCAGGACGTAGCGTCCGCGAGCTCCGCCCAGCGATCGACGCCGCCAAGCACGAAATGCCGCCATCGAGCATGGAAGGGAATGTCCAGCCTCGTATAGGCCTTGCGCGTCACCGCGAGCACGGCCTCCGCGACGCCGTCCATACGGTCGAGATCGATCGTGAAATGCTGGAGGCCGCCGGCAAGGCCGATCTCTAGCATCTGCGCGGCCCGCGCGCGGACCGCCGCCGCAGTGAGCAGCGCGCGCGCCCCTCGTTCCAAAGCCTCCACCATTGCGCGATCAGTATTTTTCCAGCGAACGCCCGACCACGTCGTTGACGTCCTTCTCCGGCGCGATCTCGGTCGAGTAATAGCCAGCGGCCTTCTTCGCGGCGATTTCGACATAGGCGTCGGCGGGAATGAGCTCCGGCGGGATCGGCACGCGCTCGACGATGTCGATGCCTTGCGAGGTCAGCGCGTCGTATTTCATGTCGCTCATCGACAGGAAGCGGTCGATGCGGGTCAAGCCGAGCCAGTGGATCGTATCCGGCATCAATTGCTGGAAGCGCGCGTCCTGCACGCCGGCGACGCATTCGGTGCGCTCGAAATAGGCGGCGGCGGCATCGCCGTCCTCCTGGCGCTTGCGCGCGTTGTAGACCAGGAATTTGGTGACCTCGCCAAGCGCGCGGCCTTCCTTGCGATTGTAGACGACGAGCCCGAGCCCGCCCTCCTGCGCGCCGCGCGCGGATTCCTCGATGCCGTGAATCAAATAGGGCCGGCAGGTGCAGATGTCGGACCCGAACACGTCCGAGCCGTTGCACTCGTCATGCACGCGGCAGGTGATCTTGGTGCGGTGGTCCGGTAGTTTTGTCACATCGCCGAACAAGTACACCGTGGTGCCGCCGATCGGCGGCAGGAACACTTTCATGTCCGGCCGTGTCACCAGCTCCGGGAACATGCCGGCAGTCTGCTCGAACAGCGTGCGCCGCAGCTCGGTCTCGCCGGTGCCGAAGCGAGTCGCGAGGCCCGGCAGGTACCACACCGGATCGATCGCGATCTTCACCACCGACACGCTGCCATTGGCGTGCACGACCTCGCCGTCGGCGCGTAGCCGCTTTGCCGCCAGCGCCTCGCGGATCTCCGGCAGGTCCAGTCGCGCGCGGGTTACCGCGATGCTCGGCCTGATGTCGAAGCCCTCGGCGATCTCCTGGCGGAAGTTTTCCGCAACGAGATGCCCCCACGGATCGAGCGCGACGATTTTCGTGGGATCATTCCATTGCGGGAACGGACCAATGGTCGCGGCGGGAAATGTGTTGGTGAGGTCAGGACGCCGGATCGGATCGAGCGCCCCGGCGGATACCGCGAGTGCCCGGTACATCGCGTAGGATCCGCCATGGCTGCCGATCACGTTGCGATCCCCAGCGCGCGACACCGTGCCGATGATCGGACCCCGGGCGCGCGCCTCAGTGGCGCCCCAATGGATCGGGAAGGCGGCCTTCCGGCCCGGCTCCGGATGGGAGGTCAGGCGGATGTGGTCGGTTCGGTTCGCGCGGCTCATGTCCAGGCTCCCAAAAAGCCAACGGCCCGCCGCTCGGACGGGCCTGGCTCGGTCGCGTTGCCAGTCGAGGACACCGGCGACGCGAGCTCAATCCAACATATTGTAGCGGCGAGGCACGACAGACAAGTTAATCGTGCCGGGCGGGCAGAGCCCCTTCGTGCCTAATTCCCGTCGTCAACGCGCCAGCAGCGCCGCCTTTGGCACCGCGCGCCCGCGTTGGCGGACCCGGCCGATCTACCTCTGCGGCCAGTTTAAGAGATTGAAATATTTCCAATTTTCATGTTTTCAAGGGGTGCCGAATGGGTTGGCTATGCGGACGACACGTTCTCGACAAAACCTTGACTCAGCCCAACCGTAGGATCGCCTTGCCTTGGAGACTGCCATGCCCGCCAGCTACATCGACCCCCGCAACGGACAGCTCTATCCGCTGGACCGGCCGCGCTGGTGCTCGGACGAGCGCACGCCGTTGCTGGTGACGCCGGGCGCCGGCATGTCGCGCGAAGACATCGATGGCCGCATGCGATCGCTCTGGCGTTACCGGGCGGCGCTGCCGGTCGAGATCGCAAAGCCGATCACGCTCGGCGAGGGCTGCACGCCCCTGGTCCAGCAGGATTGGGGCGAACTGCGACCGCTGTTCAAGCTCGAATGGTTCAACCCGACCGGCAGCTTCAAGGACCGTGGCTCTTCCGTGATGCTGTCCTTCCTGCGCCAGATCGGCATCAATGCGGTGCTGGAGGATTCTTCAGGCAATGGCGGCTCGTCCATGGCCGGGCTGGGTGCCGCCGGCGGCCTACGCGTGAAGATCCTCGCGCCTGCCTCGACCTCGCCGGCCAAGATCGCGCAGGTGCGCGCCTATGGCGCCGCGGTGCAGCTCGTCGATGGCCCGCGCGAGGAATCGGAGGCCGAGGCGATCCGCCAGTCGCACCAGACGTTTTATGCCAGCCACAATTGGCAGCGTTTTTCCTCGAAGGCACCAAATCGCTCGCCTATGAGATCTGGGAGGACCTCGGCTTCCGCGCGCCCGACAACGTCATCGTCCCGGTCGGTGCCGGCAGCAGCCTGCTCGGTTGCGCCTTCGGCTTCCGCGAGCTGCGCAAAGCCGGCCAGATCGCAAAGCTGCCGCGCCTGTTCGCGGCGCAGCCGCAAAATTGCTCGCCGATCGATGCAAGCTTCCAGGCCGGCGTCGATACGCCTGTCGCGCGCGAGGTGCACAAGACCATCGCCGAAGGCACCGCCATCAAGAATCCGCTGCGCCTGCGCGAGATCATCGGCGCCTTGCGCGAAAGCGGCGGCGGCACCGTCGCGCTCACCGAGGACGAGATCGTTGCTGCCCTGCGGCGTCTTGCACGGCAAGGATTGTTTGCCGAGCCGACCAGCGCCAGCGCAGCTGCCGCGCTGGAAAAACTGTCCGCTGCCGGGGCCATCAAGGCGAACGAGACCACGGTCGCCGTCCTCACCGGCACCGGCCTGAAAGCCGCCACCACCGTTGCCGATCTCGTGCAATAGTCTTCGATCTATTGAGCCTGCAGCGGGCCCGCGCGAGGCTAGACTGTTGCAGTGGGATCGTCATGCCCAACCTTGCCCCGCGCATCCACGTTCCTCGTGCCGCTGAGCCTTGCAAGGATGGACGGACAAGGCGGACCATACGGGAAGAAGGTTTCGGTGAGCGCGTTGAACCTTCGGCGTCCGTCGTCAGCCTCATGAACATCGAGCTCGAGAAGGAGAGTTCCATGACCGCGCAGGATCCGTTTGCAGGTTTCAAGGCCGTTCAGAAGGAGGCCTGGTCGCTGTTCACCCCGATGGAAGTGTTCACCACACCGGCCGCCGCCAAGCTGGTCGGTTTTGCCGGCGTCGTCGCCGGCCAAAGGTTGCTTGACGTTGCATGCGGCACGGGTGTGGTCGCAATCACGGCCGCGCGCCGCGGTGCGAAGGTGAGGGGTCTCGATCTGTCGCCGGTTCTGATCGAGCGCGCCCGCGAGCACGCCCAGCTGGTGAACCTCGATATCGACTTCGCTGACGGTGACGCCGAAAGCCTGCCCTATGGCGACAATGAGTTTGACGTGGTGCTCAGCCAGTTCGGCCACATGTTTGCACCGCGTCCCGACCTTGCCATCGGCGAGATGCTGCGGGTGCTGAAGCCCGGCGGCACCATCGCTTTCTCCACTTGGCCGCCACATCTCTATGTCGGACGGATGTTCGCGCTGATCGGCCGCCATCTGCCGCCGCCCGAGGGTATGGCGTCGCCGGTGTTGTGGGGCGATCCGAAAACGGTCGCCGAGCGTCTCGCCGGGAAAGCACAGGACATCTCCTTCGAGATGGACATGATGACGCCGTCCGCACTCAGCCCGCAGCATTTCCGCCGCACCATGGAAACGACGATCGGGCCTTTGATCAAGCTCGTCGCCCAGTACAAGGACGAGCCGGACAAGCTCAGGAGCTTCCGGGCCGAGTTTGAGGCGTTGATCTCGGAATATTTCGATGCCGGCAACAACGTGATGCGCCAGCAATATCTGATGACGAGAGCAAGGAAGGTGTGAGGGCGCGATCTTGACGCCCGCCTTTGGCGGGCCCTCAGGATGAGGACGGAGTGTACGGCCGCAGTTTCAACGAGCACCGATGCCGCTTAGCCTCATCCTGAGGAGACCGCTGGAAGCGGTCGTCTCGAAGGACGAGGCGCGTGCTCATTCGCCGCCCAAAAACCCATATGCGATTGCCTGCTCTCCAGGGAATGGTAAGAAGCGCCTCATTCCTTCAGATCGTTCACCCGCTTCACCCAGGTGCGCACGTCGGCGAGCACCTGGGGCAGCACCGCCTTGACCTCCTGCACCGTCATGCCGGGCTTGATGCGGGGGTCGTAGAGCAGATTGAGGATGTACTGGTCGTAGACGTCGAAATAGCCCATCGAGACGTTGTCATTGAACATCGTCCACGGCACGCTGGTGGTGTCGTTGATGGGCCCGAGCGATTGCAAGAGCTCCTCATAGGCGCAGTCGAGGAAGACGAAATCGCCGTTGTCGACGGTGAGGATGACGTCGGAATGCTCGATCTCGAAATTGTCGTTCTTGCGGAAGCCGGACAGGCATTGCGGATCGAGCGAGGTGCGGATCTCGCGCGCCTTCTCGGCGCCGTAGAAGCTGGTGAGGGTGCGGTAGAGATCGCGATCGCGCACGAGCTTCACCCGCACATTCGCCGCCTCATTGGTGTCGGTCATGGCGATGTCGAGATGCTGCACGCGGGCGGCGATGTCGGTCACGACCCTTGCGAGTTGCATCTTGCGGTCGGCGCGGTCGCTCTCGGCGTACACGCGCACCGGCCCGTCGAACTTGCGGATGCGGTCGACGCGGCCGGCGAGGTGATATTCGGCGCCGAACGCCGTCTTGAGAAAACCGTCAACGATCTCGCCGTCAGTAAAGCTCTTCTTCTCGGAGCGCTGGCGCGAGGCGATCGCGGGCAGTTCGCCCGCTCGGGCCGTGGTCGCGGTGTCAGGCACCAATGTGAGCGCGGCGAGCGCCAGCACGGCGGCGCGGACGGCGGGCGCGGTCAGGTTCAATGCGCTCATTGTCGTGCGACGCTGCCGCATTCGCGTCGCGCGCACAAGCCCACAAATTCACGCGCCCTGCGGGTTCCCTCTGTGGCAGCCTAGTTGTTCAGCACCACCACGGTGGTGCCGACCGCGACCCGGCTGTAGAGGTCGGTGACGTCCTCATTGGTCATGCGGAAGCAGCCCGAGGACACGGCCTGGCCGATCGTCTCCGGCTCGTTGGAGCCGTGGATGCGGTACAGCGTCGAGCCCAGATACATCGCGCGCGCGCCAAGCGGATTTTCGACGCCGCCTTTCATGTGGCGCGGCAAATCGGGCCGGCGGGCCAGCATCTGCGCCGGCGGCGTCCAGTCCGGCCATTCCTTCTTGGCGGTGATCCTGTGCACCCCGCCCCAGCGGAAGCCGTCGCGGCCGACGCCGATGCCGTAGCGCAGCGCCTGGCCGTTCTGGAGCACGAGATACAGCCGCCGCTCGCTCGTGTTCACCACGATCGTGCCGGGCGCGTAATTGCCGTTATAGATGACGGTGGTGCGGGGGACGGGATTGGCGCCGGAACGGAAGAAGTTCGGGCCGCCGCCCATGATGTCGCGCGAGTCGAACTCTTCGGCGAGCGCGCCTCCTGCCATGGCCGACAGCAGTGCCATGGCGGCGATCGGCGCGGCAAAAAACCGGATCATTGTCTCCCCCAACAAAAAATCGATTCAATGGAAGCCAGAGGCCATATTTGCGGGCATTTCGCAAGCCACGGCCGCGTGAGGGACGCCATGCTTAACGATTGGCGTTACCAAATCGGCAACCGCGCCCA
Organism: Bradyrhizobium sp. 147; assembly: GCF_023073935.1. Classification (NCBI taxonomy): domain Bacteria; kingdom Pseudomonadati; phylum Pseudomonadota; class Alphaproteobacteria; order Hyphomicrobiales; family Nitrobacteraceae; genus Bradyrhizobium; species Bradyrhizobium sp. 147. The sequence goes on from NZ_JADPKL010000020.1 coordinate 119,505, forward strand.
TTTGCCGAAAAGAATTAGCCAAGCCGGCGCATCGTTACGCCGGGCAGGGCGGCGATGGCGGCTATTGCTTTGACGGAACGCGCGAACAATGATTGATCGCACGGATATCTGGACAATGCCTGTCGTGGGAGCCTTGGGATGAACGGTGCGGAAAGCCTGGTGCGGACAATGGTCAAGGGCGGGGTGGACGTCTGCTTCACCAACCCCGGCACCTCCGAAATGCATTTTGTCGCAGCGCTCGACCGCGTGCCCGGCATGCGCTGCGTGCTCGGCCTGTTCGAAGGTGTGGTCACCGGGGCTGCCGACGGCTATTTCCGCATGAAGGGAACGCCGGCCTCGACCTTGCTGCATCTCGGCCCCGGCCTCGCCAACGGCCTTGCCAATCTGCACAACGCGAAGAAGGCCAATTCCGGCATCGTCAACATTGTCGGCCAGCACGCCGTCTACCACATCGGCTACAACGCGCCGCTGACCTCCGACATCGAGGGCCTGGCCCGGCCGATGTCGTCCTGGGTCCGCACCTCGCCGGATTCCACATCGGTCGCCGCCGACGGCGCCGCAGCGATTGCCGCCGCCAAGAGCGCGCCGCCGCAGATCGCCACCCTGATCCTGCCCGCCGACACCGCCTGGAACGAGGCCGACGGCATCGCCGAGGTTCCGGCCGAGCAGCAGCGGGCGAGCTATTCGCCGCAGGCGGTCGACCAGGCCGCAAGGATCCTGCATGGCGACGGGGAGGGCACGCTGCTGCTGATGACCGGCAGCGCGCTGAGCGAGCAGGGCCTGGCGCTCGCCGAGCGGATCGCCGGCAAGACCGGATGCACGGTGATGGGCCCGACCTTCCGTCCCAAGATGGCGCGCGGCCGCGGCCGTTTCTCGATCGATCGCATTCACTACGTCATCGAGCAGGCGCTGCCGATGCTGGCAAAATTCCGTCACATCGTGCTGGTCGAGTCCGACGATCCCGTGGCGTTCTTCGCCTATCCGAACAAGCCGAGCATGCTCAAGCCGCAGGGCTGCGAGGTCCATCGCATGACCTCCTGGGGCGAGAACTCGGTCGCCGCACTGGAAGCGCTTGCGGGCGCCGTAAAGGCCAGCGTCACGGACGTCAAGCCGCAGGCTCTGCAGGAACTGGTCAAGCCGACCGGCGCGCTCACCTTTGCCTCGATCGCACAGGCGATCGCCTGTGCGATTCCCGAGAACGCCATCATGGTCGACGAATCCCTCACCACCGGCCGCGGCTTCTTCCCGCCGACGGCGGCCGCCGCCCCGCACGACTGGCTCCAGAACATGGGCGGCTCGATCGGCTTCTCGACGCCGCTGTCGATCGGCGCCGCAATCGCCTGTCCGGATCGCAAGGTGATCACCATGGTCGGCGATGGCAGCGCGATGTACACGATCCAGTCGCTGTGGACGCAGGCCCGCGAGAACCTCGACATCGTCACCATCGTGTTCGCCAACCGCATCTACCAGATCCTGCGCGGCGAGTTCGACAATGTCGGCGCCGGCGAGCCCGGCCAGCGCGCCAACGACATGCTGCGGCTCGATCGTCCGACGCTGGATTTCGTCGCGCTCGCGAGGGGCATGGGCGTCCCCGGCCGTGCCGTCACCAATGCCGACGAGTTCAACAAGGCGCTCGCCGAAGCCGTCGCCGAGCCCGGGCCGCGCCTGATCGAAGTTCAGATGTGAGTCTGGCCGGTCGCGCCGCGACTTCAGTCCTCATCCTGAGGAGCCCGCGTGAGCGGGCGACTCGAAGGATGCTTGCAGGTGGGATACGGGCCTTCATGGTTCGAGACGCGCGTTCCGCGCTCCTCACCATGAGGATCTGGCGGCGGCGCAACTGAGTGCGCGTGATGGGCCCGGAGGCACGATGCAGACCGAGCTGAACAAGGTGATCGCGGCGCTCCGGGACTTCTACGCGCAGGAATCATTCCTGTTCGAGAAGGACGTCGGCGAGCGCGCGATCACGCACCGCTTCGCCGTGCACTTGGAGAAGCAGTTTTCCGGCTGGTCAGTTGATTGCAATTACGACCGGCTCGGTGAGCGCACGCTGCATCTGCCGCACGGCACCATCATCTCGACCGACGACCATCTCGGCAAGTCGATCTATCCTGATGTTGCCGTGCATCAGCGCGAGATCCCGAACAATTTGCTCACGATCGAGATCCGCAAGGCGAGCAATCACACGCCGCTCGAGCACGACCAGCACAAACTGAGGGCGTTGACCGACGTGCATGTCTGGTTTCCCTATTGGATGGGCGTGCTGCTGGTGCTGGATAGGCACCAGGTCACGATGTCGGAGGTCTATGTCAGCGGGCTCGTCGATGAAGCGCTGTCGCGCTGGTTCGCGATGCGGCTGGAGGAGACCGGCCTCGGAGCTCGCGCATAGCGGAGCGCGGTGTGCGCAGTCACGCACGCCGCCTTCTCGTCAGTAATAGTACGGCTGCGAGTAGGCGTAGCGCGGGTTGATGCCGCAAGAGGCCGATGTGCCGGAGGCGGTGGCGGCACATTGCTGATAGCTCGCGAACTGGCAATTGCCGGGATAGCCCCAGTTGCGGCCTTGCAGGCAATATCTGTCGTTTGCGGCCTGGGCCGGCGCCGCCGCTAAGGACGCGGCGATCACGATTGCGAACGATGCAAGGGTGAGGATGGTGCGACGCATTTCAATCTCCTTCTGGGGCGAGGTGGAACGGCCGTGCCTCGGCGTTCCCCGTGGTCTGTCTGACGCACGGTCATGCCTATCTTGGTGTCCGCGACGCGGGATGCGTTCGAGGTGAGTTACATCCTGACGCAGCCGGCGGCGGACAATGTGATCTCCACCACAGTTCGCGCAGAGGTTCCGACCTAATCTCAACGAACTTGCACGCCTCGATCCCGTGGGACTAGGCTTGCCTCATTCGGATCAGGCATTTTGGAGGTTCTGATGCAGAGATCATATTTGCTGGCTGCGACGGCAGCGCTGGTGCTCGTGATGCAAACGCCGCTCGCACTGGCGCAGGGCGCACCGGCCGCCGTCGGAACCGCTGCGCCTGCCGCAACGAGCACTGCGCCGGCCGCGACGACGGCACCGGCTGCGACCACCGACACCTCCAGCCAGCCGACCGATTCCAAGAAGAGCGCATCGAAGAAGCCGGCGAAGAAGAAGATGACGCGGCAGCAGGAGATCGATCATTCGGTCGACACCGGCACCGTCGCCGCGCGCTACCGCAGCTCGGTGCCCAAGCAATACCAGCAATACATTCCGTTCGATAAGCAGTAGCGGATGCGCCGCGGCGCGACCGGGATAGCGGTTGCGGCGCCGGTGCCGTCGAACGTATGGGCTTGGCCAGATTGGGTTCGACCGCATACATTGTGGCGATCCGCTTGCGGGTTCTAGCGAGAGCGTTTTCGAGCGAGTGGATACCGGTTCGCGTGAAGAAAACGCGTCAAAACAAGAATCTGGAGCTTCGGTTCAATCAGAACCGATAATACGCTAAAGGCCAAAGGTCCGGGGGAAGGAATGAGCGAGGACGGGAAGGATGCTGGCTTGGTGGCCATGATCACCAGCATCCTGGGGGGCAACAAGCGCGCAGACGTCGTGACGCCGCCGCCGCTCGCCGAGGCTCCGCCGACAGCGCCGACGAACGGGTTCGAGGCGGTCGAGCCGTCCAACACGGATGCTGCAGCGCCTGCCGTCGAGACTGTAGCAGCCGACACGCAGGTCGAGGCGCCCCCGAAAATCGTCACCACACGAGACGGCAAGCAATTGCTGCCTGCGGAAGCGATTGCCGATCTCGTGCTTGGCGAATTGCGCAAGATGGAGAATTTTCCCGCGACCGGCGCCTCCGTCACGGTCTACGGTTACAAGCACTGGAATGCCATGATCACCTTCGCGCCGTTCTCGACGACGTTCCAGAACGCGACCCGGTTCCGCCAGGCCATGCCGGACATCGTCTTCAAGCTGCGCCGTTTCGTCGAACTTGAGATATAGTCCGGGTCAGTCACCGGCGGAACGCGCTGCCGGCAGCCAGGACAGTTCGACAGGATTTTGAAAATTGAGCGTCGCCTTCACCAAGGAAGAAAGCGCCGAAACCGCGTCCGAAACGCTGTTGCCGGACCGCCCGATCTCGCCGCATCCGAACCTCGTGACGAAAAAAGGCTTGCAGGCGTTGCAGACGCAGCTTGCCGAGGCGCGCGAGGCCTATGAAGCCGCGCAAGCGATCGATGACGTCAACGAAAAGCGCCGGCAATCAGCCGTGCCACTGCGCGACGTCCGCTATCTCACCGAACGGCTGCGCACCGCGCAGGTCGTTCCCGATCCGACCTCGAGCGATGTCGTTGCCTTCGGCAGCACCGTCACCTTCAGCCGCACTGATGGCCGCGTGCAGACCTACCGCATCGTGGGCGAGGACGAAGCCGACCCGAAGGCGGGGACGATCTCGTTCGTCTCGCCAGTGGCGCGGGCGTTGATGGGGAAGGCGGCTGGCGATGTCGTGGGTGCGGGAGCGCAGGAGATCGAGATTCTGTCGATCGGATAGGCGCGCAGGGCGAAGCGAGGATTGCGTGAGCAAAGGGCGCTATCGACAGAGGCAATCTCATTCGCCTAAAGCATGATCCGGAAAAGAGCGAGGCCGCTATGTCAGCGCAACAAAGCTTGATGGTTGAATGAGACGGTTTCTGTCCGGCGCATTGCCGTTTTACGCGTTGGCCGGATTGGCCATTTGCATGTACCTCGTCCTGTACAGGACGAATCTTTTCGACTTGAACGCCATCGTCCAGGGGGCGACCGGTTCATCATGGTTTCCGGTCTTCATGTTCGTCTGCATTCTCGCCGAGTCGCTCTTCCCCTATTTTGGCTATTTTCCCGGAACTGCCCTCATCTTGATGTCCGTCGCGCTTACTCCGAAGTCCGCGGATGTCTCCGTTCTTATCGTGGCGTGGCTGGCCATCATCGTGGGCGCCGTTCTGAGTTACGGACAGGCTCGCTTTTTCAGACCGCTCCTGCAGCGCGTTGCCTCGAGAGCGGCACTGAGCCGATGTGAGTCCTTGCTCGACGCTTACGGCCGCTACGCCCGCGTTGCCTTGTTTGTCCATCCCAACGCTTGCGCGATGTATTTTACGGCACTCGGACTTCTCGGCCGGAACCTGACGCGAGAGCTCGCCCATCTTTGCGTGGGTGCGGCGGCCTCAGTGAGCGTTCTGTTCATCGTCGTGACCAGATTAGTGTCATCCGTGGGCGCCACCGATGGCGGGCAATTGCAGGTGCTGCTCGCGGCAGGGCTGGTCGCCATCGGGACCCTCGTCGGTCTGTATGCGGCATGGCGGCCGGATCGGATCGATTGAAGCTTGCTCCGTCATTGCGAGCGCAGCGAAGCAAATCCAGAGTGTGTCCGCGGAGGCAGACTGGATTTGCTTCGCTGCGCTCGCAATGACGACGAATCATCGCGCTTTACGCCTCCGGCAGCTCGACGCCCGTCAGCTTGCTCAATTTGCCGATGAGTTGGTCCTGAAATATCCGATCGCTCGCCTCACTGGCGGGCTGCTGCTGTTGGAGATGATGCCAGTAGCGCCCGCTGACCAGGGCAGCGGAATCCTCGCTCACCGCCAGCCAGGTCTGGGTCCGTTGTCCGGTGTCGAGATCGACCGGCGCGTTCGCGCCACCCATCTTCGTGCGCACCCATCCGGGATCGACGGCGTTGCTCAGGACCTTGGGCCAGCGTCGGGCCAGCGCAAAAGCGAGCGCGACGACATGCAGCTTGCTCTCGGCATAGCCTTTGGCCGAATCCCAAGCCCGCTTCGTCCAGTCGAGGTCGTCCAGCGAACCCTCTCCGCCGCGGTGCAGCCCGCTGCTGAGATACACCAATCGGTCGGGCCGCTCGATCAGGGCCGTCAGCATGTACGGCGCAAGCGTGTTGATGGCCAGAGTCTCGGCATGGCCTTCCGGTGTCGAGCCACGGCTCGGCCGCGTGTAGACGCCGGCGTTGTGGATGATCGCATCCATGCGCCCGATCGCATTGACCTGGTCGGCGATGCTCTTCGTCTCAGCGGCACTTCTGAGATCACCGACCACCATTCCGGCGGCACGCGACGCAAGCTGGCCAAGTGCTGCGGCACGATCGGCCGAACGCGCGTGCAGCACGACGCGGTGACCTTGATCGAGGAGGGATTGTGCCGCCGCGCGGCCGAGACCGTCCGCGCTGCCGGTGATGAATACGATCGCCATGCGCCGCTCCTCCGGATGTTTCAGAACGCATTCTACATTGCCCGCGCGCGTTTCCGATGTTGGTCGTCGCTCACGTTGCCGGGATCGGCGGGCGAGCGCCATCGGCTGCTTTCTCATCTCACCAAAGGGGTAGCGCGTCTGTCTCGGAAACAATGCCGACAAAGGGCAGCAGGTCGACGTCCCGCTCGTCGAGGCGTGCTTTCGTGCCGGCGGTAACAATGGTCCGTGCGCACTCGATTGAAGAGAGCTGTCCAGCCAGCATGTCTTGTGCGGATTTGAGTATCTTGCGACGGGCCGCGACGATCTCGGCTTCGTTCCAACTCATCGTCGCGGGCTTCTTCGCGGATGATGCCATCCTGCCCCTGTTTTGCCCGACGAGTCAATCGGAGATTCGGAAAAGTCGTAGAAGCCTAACCCCTTGATCCGGCTGACGTCGGCTACTGTGCATGGGGTTGTTTTCGCATTTTGGTTGAGCTTGGGGTCGCCCAACGCCATCAGCGTCGACGATCATTCGCAACCGGAAGGGTTCAGGAAAATGAATGGTGGGCGCACAAGGGATCGAACCTTGGACCTCTCCCGTGTGAACCACAATCTGTAGATCGCCGCCAACCAAATCCCGCCACAGTAAAGTTGCACAAGTGTCTGCCTTAAGGGGGCTAGCTGTCCATATGCGACCGCAATGGTCCATGGCGGGACATCCCATATTTTTGTATGCCCCCGTTGTACCCGCCGTGATTTTTCCCTGCGGGCACAATAGAGGAACGTGAAGCGAACGGGTTGTCATCGATTTATCGGCTCTCGCCTGGGATGTCGCGGGAGCGGGACAAAAGGAAAGGGTAGGGACGATGGAAGCGAGCGACAAAGCCCTCAGCGCTGGAGCGAGGACGAACTACTTCAGGCTCACTGATGCGGCGATCCGCGCGGCCGCGCTGCCGTCGGGCAAGTCCCAGCACTACTTACACGACACCGAGCAGCCTGGGCTTGCGATCAGGATGCGCGCGACTGGCGGCCGGACTTGGGTCTACCTGTTCACCAAGCCTGAGGCGAGGGGCACGCAACGCAAGACGTTGGGTGCATGGCCCAAGTTCAACGAGAAAGCCGCGCGCCAGGCCGCCACCATCGCCGCCGGCGAGGTGGCCAAGGGGGGCGATCCGAACGACGCCAAGCGTGAGGCCAAACGACAACAGCAGGCCGAGCGGGAGTGCATCACGCTGGCGAACCTGATCGTTGAGGACGGCCCCTACGAAACATCGCTGACTGGACGCCAAGTCGTCAACTGGAAGCCAGCGATGTCGGCGCTCAGGCGCGGTCTCAAGGCTCATGTCGATCTCGCCATCGGCGAACTGACGCGGCGGCAAATCATGGCGGCGGTGGATAAGATCGCCAAGACTGGCAAGCGCGGCGCAGCCAAGGACCTGCGCAAGCACGCCCACACATTCCTCGAATGGTGTGTCGGTGAAGGTTACGTCGAGCACAACGTGCTCGCCGGCTATCGCGCGCCGAAGGAAACCCGGGCGCAGCGGCTCGGCCGTCGCACAAAAGGACGGGCGCTGACCGACGACGAGATCATCAAGGTCTGGCAGGCGGCCGGCAAGCTTGGAGCGTTTGGGCTATTGACGCGCATGTGCCTGCTCAGCGGCCCGCGGCGAAGCGAGCCAACCACAATCGAGTGGCGAAAGCACATCATGGATGATCGCGTTACCTTCGATGCGGCGTGGACCAAGATGGGGCTGCACCACGACGTACCACGCACCCACCTCGTTGACGAGGTGCTCTCTGCGGCGAAATACTTCCAGCGGGCAACCTCCGACTATGTCTTCCCGTCACCGAAGACCGGCGGCCAGATGTCGGGTTTTACCAAGATGGTTAGCCGCCTGGTGAAGGAAGCAGGTGTCGCCAGATTCACCATGCATGATTTAAGGCGCAGCTTGCGCACCATCATGTCACGGTGCGGCTACGACAACGAGATCCAGCGGCTGTGCGTCGGGCAAAAGCCGCGGGGCATCGATCAGGTCTACAACCACGACGAACAGTGGATCATCCGCAAGATGGCGTTTGAAGCTGCACATGACTACATCGCGCAGTTGGTCGGCGCGAAACGGGTCGGCAAGGTCGTGCGGCTGCAGCGGACGAATCCGCTCGACGCTATTAAGGCCGAACTGCTGGGTCGTCTCCGCGAGCATTATGCGGCTGAGGGCGCCTAACAGTGTTATCGCACCCATCCAAATAGTCGCGCACTGCATCGACGCGATAGAGCGGGCGTCCATCGACGTAGCGCCATCTCAACGGGTGGTCCGGATTGCGTCGCCATTGCTCGAGCGCTCCAGGCGTACGCCGGATGATCGCGGCGACCTCCAGTGCCGTCAAATTGGAGCTGCCCGGCAGCTTATCGAAATCGAACGTCGCTGGCGGCGGCATGCCACGGTTCTTGCGTTTCACATCACGCGACATTTTCCTATTACCTCGCAACCCAAATACATCGATCCGAGTGATTTCGTCCTCGTCGCCCGTGTCTTCGACTGAACGAGGCAAAAAGATATTGGGCTTCCTTAGCAAGGAAGGAAGCTAGAGCTGGGGTAGGGCTGCCGGGTGGCTATGGCGTACAAATAGGACGAATACCCGTTAATCTGTGGGGCTTTCGCACGCACAAGCCGAGCACGGATTTATGGGGGGACAACAACCTGCCGTCACACTGCGCCGTACCAAAAGCACAATGCAACGATGGCGAACCTACTGTGGATGAGCGCATGCAGCCATCGTTCGCGCCTCCAATGAATGATTCTCTGGAAGAGCGACAACAACGCGTTCGCTCCAGACTAACAACGGCCTGTCGCTCCATCTTGGAACCGGCTCCGCCACGAGGGTAGCGTCAATGGCGGAGTTGATGAGATCGGTGACCAGATTGTCTCTCGTCCCGTCGACCAGATGTGTCTCGACAGGCGTAACGATGCCGGTGGTCGAGGTAGCCCGAAGACACCACCAGCCGAGAGGAAGGCGTGAACGCCGATAGCCAATCGACCGCTCTCGCCGCGGGAGTGGGTCTTAAGCGGCTTCCGCATCACCGAAGATCCGTCGCGTGCGGCATCGGAAATCCACTGCCCTAAATGATACGTTTACGGATCTTTGTTATAAAAAAGATACATAAACGGAACATAATGGCTTGACGCTAATGCCTGGGGGGGTATGTATACGTATCTTTGTTTGAACAAAAGGTACGAGTACAGCTCATGGAGCGCGGTTCGGAGACCACCTTCCAGCTAGGGCGCCTCCTCCGGGATGCCAGGAAACAAGCGGGTCTGACTCAAGAGCAGGTGGCCGAACGCGCCGGGATTTCCAGGCCTCGTTACCGTGATATCGAGCAGGGCGCGGCCGCCGCGCGTGCCACGACCCTGATCAACGTCGCCCGCGCGCTGGGTATGGAGTTGATGCTGATCCCACAAGCAATGGTCCCGGGCGTCAATGCTCTGCTTCGCCCTTCCGACGACGAAGACCGGCCGGCCTTCACAACCGATCGGGACGATGATCAATGAGTGTCCAGGTCCGCGCCCCCAAAACCATCCAATCGCTCGACGTGTTCCTTCAAAAGCTACAGGTCGGAACGCTGGTACGCACCCCGGGCGATTTCAACGCCTTCAGCCTCGATCCAGCCTATCGAGCCATGGCGAGGCCTCCCATCTTGAGTCTTTCCTTGCGCTCTGTCGACGGTGGCCTTCGCAAAGATCCGAAGCCCGCGGCGCACGTCTTGCCGGCATTCTTTGCGAACATGTTGCCTGAGGACAGGCTCCGCGAGGCAATGGAGAAGCACCACGCAGGAGCGGTGAGGCCGGGTAACGATTTCGACCTGCTGGCTGCGCTTGGCACGGACTTGCCGGGCGCCGTGCGCGTCGTGCCGAGCGACGGCACCACCACGAGAGCTGCTCAAGACGATCTGCATGCGATCAAAGCCCGCTTTTCTCTGGCCGGAGTTCAGATGAAGCTCTCTGTGATGAAGAACACGGGCAGGGCAGGCGGACTAACCTTGTCCATCGGCGACGAGCAGGGCCAATACATTGCGAAATTCCCTTCAACCAATCTTGTCGGATTGTCGGAAAATGAGTTCGCCATCCTGGCACTCTCGGAGGCCATCGGTATGGATGTGCCTCAACGAGAGCTTGTTGAAAAATCCGATTTCGAGGAAATACCCGAAGAGTTCAACACCCTCTCAACCGGTAAGGTTCTGTTGGTGAAGCGTTTCGATAGGGGCCCCGAAGGCAGTCGGATACATATCGAAGACTTTGCTCAGGTTTTCGGCCGGCAACCATCCAAAAAGTACGACGACGCTTCATACCACGATATCGCCTCCGCACTGAATGTTGCGGTGTCGACAGATGCCGCACTCGAATTTGTTCGCCGCCTGGCTCTTGCCGCGCTTGTCGGGAACGGAGACATGCACTTGAAAAATTGGTCCGCGATCTATCCGGGCGACGGTTGCACTCCGGCCATCGCCCCAGTGTACGACGTGCTGTCGACCACGGCCTATTTTCCAAAGGACGACATGGCGCTGTCATTGGGAGGCGAGAAGTCCTTCAAGGCACTTACTCCGGATCGTTGGCGGAAGTTTGCCAACCGGGCGCGGCTACCGGATCCCGCCGTCATCTCGGCCGTCAAGCAAGTCGTTTCATCGGTGAACGATCTTTGGTGGAAGCTTCCTGAGCGGGATGTTGTTCCGACGGCTGTCCTCGAAAAGATCGATGGAAAAATCCGCGAGATGAGCTTGGTTCTGGATCCGAGGTAAGTCTCAAATCTTTTTTGCCCTTAAGGTTCGCGAGCATTGCTGAGTTGGAAAGGCTGGCCATTATTTCAATATTCCCGCGCAACTAGCTACATCGCGCGTGACGCGGAATGATGCCGCTGCCAGATACCGTATTGTGCTGCGGCGCGGACGCCTACGCTCCGTGCGTGTTCGGTCGCTCCTCATAAAGCATGCGCGCGCGCCGTTGACGCATTTCATGGCAAAACCGCGATCAAGCGCGAGCTCTAAAGCGCAAATTCAGTATAGATCGCCCACATCAGTGCGCGGCAAGCCGAGCTAAAACAGAAGTATGCAGCGCTGACTGCCAAAATCGAGTTTTGACAGAACCTGGCTGTGCCCGGATCCCTTTCTCCGCCACATCCACCGCGGCATCCGAGGTCAGCCGACAAGGTCTCTCGGTCGATCTAAGCCAGACGAACGTGTGTCAGTTGGAGCCGCCACTTACCTCGGACCTGAGCACAGGCCAGCGTTGATCCTTGCGCGAAAAGATAGTCTCCGAGTGCATCCGGGCGGTTGACGACGAGCTGGGGAGTGCCGATCTTCAGAGAGATGGTCGCGAGAGTCGCCGATGGGGAATTTTACTTTGACCGACGCGCCGACATGCTAAAATACCATCCGAACAGATCGGATGCTAAGTGATACAAAGTTCATTTCCTTCGGCGCATATGAGTGCCGACGATCTCCACGCCTATGATTTCTCAAATCCCATGGATTTGAAATCCTGGGGCGTGGAGGATCCGTTCCTGCTTGAGATAGTTTCCACGCCAGCATTCCAGCGTCTTCGTTCCATCAGGTTCCTCGGGGGTATCGATTACGTTCTCGTGCAAAATCCGAATGGCGTTTGGGGCAATACGCGCTACACGCGCTACCAGCATAGTTTAGGTGTCGCGCGGCTCAGTCTCATGTACAGCCGCGCCTGCGGATTACCCGATCATGACCGACGACTTATCTTCGCGGCTGCCGCTCTGCATGACGTGGGCCACGCGCCGCTCTCGCACTCCCTGGAGCCGGTCTTCAAGGAGCTGTTTGAAATCGATCATCATGAAGCCACGAAGGACATTATCAGGGGTCGCGTTTCCATTGGTCAATCACTTTCGCAGACTTTGCGAACTTACGGAATAGATGCCGACAGAGTGATCGCCCTCATCTCGGGGCAAGATGCCAGCTACCACGGCTTCTTCTCTGGTCCGATCAATTTTGACACGATCGAAGGAATTCTTAGAACGAGAGCATATACGAGGCCCTCGATTAGTCCCTTGGCCCCCGAGCTCGTTGTCGCTGCCGCAGTAAACAGGTCTAGCGCCGCCGACCGGCAAACGGTCGATCAATTCTGGTTATACAAGGATCAGATCTATACGCATGTCATCAATTCGAAGGCAGGTGTATTGGCTGATCTGGCTTGCCAGGTTTTCATGAGGCAGCACTTGGCTGACATTGAACGGGAGGATTATTTCTCTACTGAGGATGCCATCTTCAGAAAGTTGCCTGGGCTCCGCAACTTGCTGAGAAGTAGGAATTTTGACGAGTTGGTTACCAGGTCCGTTAGCGGAACTATCGGAGTTACGATAAGAAGATTCTTCGTGGACCAGAATAGCGATTTCTTTGAGCGAGACGATAAAAAGCGCTATTTGCAAACACGGAGATCCGCGGCGCTGCAAGTCGACCTTCATGAAATGAAGGAAGTGCACGAAATGGGAGATCTGTTTGGTGACCGAGGCGATTGAACGAGCAAAGCATTATTCCGAGAAACAACTTGAAAAGTTGCGGAGCAATATCAAAGATCTGGTGCCCTCGGACGAAATGGTTTTCGTTAACGGCTCCTATGCGCGGCGGGAAGCTTCAGAGGGATCTGATATCGACTTCTATGTCGTAACCACCGGGCCGAAACCGGAGGAAACGCCCGATTGGGTACACAAGGTAAAATCCGAAATTGAACGGGTTGTGCCGATTGAACCCGCGGAGGATGGGGCTTTCGCAAAAATCGAGCCGCGAGAAACCCTTCTGCACAATATCGGCGGGGAAAACGACAGCAACCAGAACATCACGCGGCGCATGCTCCTCCTGCTGGAAGGCGAATGGCTGTTCAACGATGCCGGGCTCAAGAGCGTTCGTAGATCGATCCTAGAGCGATATATAGCCGACACCATCACCGATCATCAGCTCGCGCTGTTTTTGCTCAACGACATTGTTCGTTATTATCGGACCATGGCCGTGGATTACGAGTTCAAGACCGTCGAGGGTCCGAAGAAGAAGCCCTGGGGCATTAGAAATATAAAGCTCTTTTTTCCCGCAAGCTGCTTTACGCCGGCGGCTTGTTCAGCGTTGCGGCGACTGCCGATCTCCGGCGCGATAAGAAGATAGAGGAGCTCGAGAAGCTGTTCAACATGACTGTCATCGATCGTTTGCTCGACATCTGCGGTAAGCACGATTGTCGGCAGGTCTTGAGGAGTTACGACCGATTTCTGAACCAACTGGAGAAACCTGAAATTCGTGAGCATCTTAAGGGGCTCACCAAAGAGCAGCGGGATGACCCGGTTTTTCGTGATCTGAAGAATGAAGGGCACCACTTCACGCGCGAGCTGCTCAAGTTGTTTGAGCGAACCTTCGATTCAACTCATCCCATCAGGCGCGCGATCATCTTCTAACGGTGTTGAGCTAGAAGTCTGAGCTGTTGGGGGCAATCGCGTACGATGAGCTCACGAACAAAAAGCCGTCGATGGGCTGGCTGGTGAGCGTCAGCTCTGGCGATGAAATGAATTTGCTTTGTTGTGTGGCGGGCCAGCACGAACCGCGTGAGATGGCCATCCATCGCAGACGACTGCGTGCGCGCGCACGAGACACAGCATAGATTGAGGTGCTTCCGCGCGTCATTCGGTCCGATTTTGTGGTCCGCGAAGCAGTCGAAATTGCGGTCACGATTGCAAATCTTTCAGCGGTTGGGTCACGGGCGAGGCGATCATTGCCTTGCAGCAAAAACAAAGCTGATTTCGTTTCATTGACTGGATTGCGATCGCTTTTACGATCTGCGGTGTCCAAACGAGGTCGTTCATCATGCGGCAATCCGATCAAATCTGCGTCCTTCGCAAAGCGTTGCAGCCGGCTTCGGCTCTGAACGCGCTGCGCTGTGCAGACGCGACGACGGAGAGCTGTATCACCGCGCATCGGCTACAGCGGCCTGTTCGCCGACCGCCGGAGCGCATCGCGGTCCACTAGGATCGAAGCCAGAAAATAACTCCATCCCTAACTCCGCTGTTGCTCGGGCGACCAGCGCGCGGCGGAGCTTTGTTCAGACATCCCAATCGAGAGCACAATCATGAGCAATATTACCATCATCGACAACGTCATTCCCCGTGCGGACATCGTCAAGCGCGCGGCCCGGCTCGGAGCCGAAATCAAGAACGTCAGATTGTCAGGGGATCTCCCCGACGACGTTGTTCGTGCCATCAATCAGGTGCTGCTCGAGCACAAGGTCATCTTCTTCCGCGATCAGGCACATCTGGATGACGCGGAGCAGGAGCGCTTCGCCGTCAGGCTCGGCAAGCTGGTGCCACATCCGACCGTGGGCGCAACCAAGGGAACGTCATCGATTCTGGAGCTGGATTCGGAGCGCGGCGGCGGTCGCGCGGACCAATGGCACACGGACGTGACGTTCGTCGATGCTTATCCGAAGATCTCTGTGCTGCGAGGCGTTGTGATTCCGGCCTTCGGCGGCGACACAGTGTGGTCGAACACCGCGGCGGCGTATCTCGATCTACCGGCCCCCTTGCGCAAGCTCGCTGAGGAGCTTTGGGCGGTTCACAGCAATGCCTATGACTACGCGGTGAGGACCCGCGCGAGTGAGGCGGACAGGAAGCATTTCGAGGAAGTCTTCACCGGCACGATCTATGAGACCGAGCATCCGGTGGTGCGGGTTCATCCGGAGACCGGCGAGCGGACGCTGGTGCTCGGCAACTTCGTCCAGCGTTTCGTCGGCCTGCCGAAATATGACGGGCAGAAGTTGTTCGACCTGTTCCAGTCCCACATCACGGCGCCGGAAAACACCGTGCGATGGAGCTGGAAAGCCGGTGACGTCGCGATCTGGGACAATCGCGCGACCCAGCACTATGCGGTCAACGACTACGGTGATCAGCACCGGGTGGTCCGCCGCGCCACGATCGATGGCGACGTTCCGCTCAGCGTCGATGGCCGCCGCAGCGTGACCCGCATCAAGACATCGAAGCCGCAGGCGGCGAAGGCCGCCTGATCCGATCCGAGCAACCACCAGGATGCATGCAATGATCAAATTCCTTCGTGCGGGGCACGACGCCGCGCGGCTTCTGCTCGCAGGTGCATTGAGCCTTGGCCTGATGGCCCCGGCTTTCGCTGAGCCACCGCTTGAGAAGACCGAGATCCGCTACCAGGGTTGGGTCGGGCAGGTGACGTTCATCGAGCTTGCCGAGGACCTCGGCTATCTCGCGCCGCTGAAGCTCAAATGGGTCGGCAACACCATCAGCGGGCCGCAGGATATCCAGGCTGTCGTGACCGGCGATATCGACATCGGGGACGCCTTCTATGGCGCGATCCTCAAGCTGATCTCGGCGCGGGCACCGATCAAGGCCGTCGTCGGCTACTACGGCTCGGACGCCAACACTTACCAAGGCTACTACGTCAAGGACGACAGCCCGATCAAGACGGCGCGAGACCTGATTGGCAAGAAGGTGGCCGTCAATACGCTGGGCGCCCACTTGGAGTTCGTCCTTCGCGAATATCTGGCGCGGAACGGCCTTAGCGCAAGCGAGGCCAAGCAGGTCACCCTGGTCGCGGTGCCGCCCGTCACGGGCGAGCAGGCGCTGCGTCAGGGACAGGTCGAGGTGAGCACGCTGAGCGGCATCTTGCGCGACAAAGCTCTGGAGCGCGGCGGAATCCACGCGCTCTTCAACGACACTGATCTATTCGGTCAATTCACCGGCGGTTCCTACGTGCTGCGGGAGAAGTTCATCAAGGACAATCCCGAAGCATCCCGCAAGCTCGTGGAGGGCGTCTCCCGCGCCATCGGATGGGCACACACAGCACCGGCTGAGGAGGTGAGGGCGCGGTTCGAGCGGATCATCGCAGATCGCAAGCGCAATGAAGACGGCTCCTCGATCAAATACTGGAAGAGCACGGGCGTTGCGGCCAAAGGCGGCATGATCTCGGATGCCGAGATCCAGGTGTGGATCGACTGGCTTGTGAAGGATGGCTTGTTCAAGCCGGGTCAGATCAAGGCGTCAGATACCTATACCAACGCGTTCAACTATTTCCGTCCTGGGAAGACCGCGGAGGCCAGATGACCACGTCCAAAATCCGCTTCGAGCATGTGCGCAAGGAATTCCTTGTCCGCGGCAAGGATGGCAGGCCGGCGCAGGGCTTCACAGCTCTGGATGACATCACGCTGGACGCCCGTGCCGGCGAATTCCTGGCGCTGGTGGGACCGAGCGGCTGCGGCAAGTCGACCCTGCTGGACCTGCTCGGCGGCCTCACCCGGCCGAGCAGCGGACGGATCCTGCTCGACGGCAAAGTGATCGAGGGGCCTGCGCGCGATCGGGGCATCGTGTTTCAGCAATACGCGTTGTTTCCGTGGCGTACGGCCGCACAGAATGTCGAGTTTGGGCTCGACATCGCTGGTTTAAAGACAAAGGAGCGGCGCGAACGCGCGCTGCATTACCTCGACCTGGTCGGGCTATCCGGCTTCGCCGACCGGTACCCCCACGAGCTCTCCGGTGGCATGAAGCAGCGCGTCGCCATCGCGCGAAGTCTCGCCTACGATCCCGAGGTCCTGCTGATGGATGAGCCCTTTGCTGCATTGCTGGAGAGCTCTATGATGATGTCTCCGCGAGCCTGCTACGGGCCTTGAGCGGCTTCCTGATATCAGTCGTGCTGATCGTGCCACTTGGTCTCGCTGTCGGTTGGTATTCGCGCCTCGGCAATCTCCTGAACCAGTTCATCGAGATCTGCCGGAACACGGCCCCGCTCGCGCTGTTGCCGGTGTTCATCTTGCTGCTCGGCATCGGCGAGATGTCGAAGATCACCATGGTGATCTATAGCTGCGCTTGGCCGCTTCTCCTCAACACCGTCGCGGCTGTAAAGCAGGTGGATCCGCTCCTCATCAAATCGGCGCGAACCATGGGGGCTACGCCGCAGCAACTCTTCCGCAAAGTTATTCTTCCCGCCGCGTTTCCGACCATCTTTGTCGGCATCCGCCTTGCGAGCGCGTCCGCGATGCTGGTCTTAGTGGCGTCCGAGATGGTCGGGGCGAAGGCTGGCCTTGGCTACCTCATCATCAACAGCCAGTACAGCTTCCTGATCCCTCAGATGTATTTCGGTATCTTGGGTATCACCGTGATCGGCCTCGCGTTGAATGCCATGCTTCAAGGTCTGGAGCGGCACCTCATGCGATGGAAGCCACAGGCAGCAGCCTGAAGCACCACCGATCGCTATTTCGTGCCAATCATGATCGCCCCAAGCCAGCGCGGAGGGCACATCTGCGCCGGCCGGATTATTTGAACTTGATGCCGTCGCGTCGTGCTGGTGTTCGACGGCAGACCCGCAGGCATCTGGAAAGCGGTGCGTGCAGCCGGTGTCATTCATGCGTGCCACAGGGATTTCCGCGGTACCTGGAGCGCCAGTCCGGCGGTTCGGGGTGCCTGATATACGTGTGATCGGTGTTGTGTATCGGCGGTACAGTCGGCTGCCTGATCGTTGCTGTCCCTCCTGCCGTTGAACAATCTCCGAGCTTAAGACGATGTCCCGAGAAAGTGCAGGACCTATCTCACACGTCGAGCAGCGTCGCCCAGAGGGCTTTGAAAATAAACTCGCTCCAAACAGGCTTATCAATCCTTGTCCTGGTCCACCTGATTCTTTCAGTTTAACGAAAAGGTGCCAATGTTTCGAATAGACATCTGACTGTAGCGTTTTCGTCAGCCTCATGGTCCATCATGGTGTCACCATTGGGAGATCTCGAAAATGCTTGATGCCGCCACAACTGCGCTTCTACGATCCGTCCTCGATGAGGTCTGTGCGAGCCTTCCCCGCGATGAGACCGGCGCTCGCGCTCACGTTGCCGCAAAGATCTTAGAGGCGGCCAATACAGGTGAGAAAGCCCGCGAGCGTCTGAAGCACATCGCTCGTGAGGCTCTGTCAGGAACGACTAGAAATGTCAGAGCTGAAAGCAAGAATGTTGTGCAGGTGATCTGATGTATGGTCTGCAGCAGACCAGCGTTCACGGAAGGCAGCCGGACCGCCGAATACGATCGCTGAGCTCTGATAGGTCGGCGCGGATCGGCGTTATGCTCAAGCTCTTCTTCTTCGAGATGTGAGTAGACCCAAGTTTGACGCGTCGGCGCGGCACTGGCGCTCATGCGCCGGACTGAGCCAGCCGCGCTGCTTCGGAGCGCGGACCCTCTGAGAGCAGTTCAGCTCTCGTCCGCCTGGTTTGCTTTAGGGTGGAAAACTACCATACGCGCCTGAATATATCCGCGCCCTTCAGCTTGCGGGGCTTGCCTTTGCTGTCAACGTAGAAAAGCGTCCATGACGTTGGCATCTGCGATCCCTTGATTGTACCCACCCAGCTAGTGAAGGAATTGCACTGGGCAAAAGTGACAACAAAATACAAGCCGGTTGGACTAACCGATCCCGATGCAGGATACGGTATGCCCTGGCAGGCGAAACCTTGGGCATGGTTTGTGAAGGTCCCTTGTAGTACCCCGCCATTGGTAGACCAAACAAACAGTTCAGAGCCGCGTTCATTTTTCCAGTAAGAGGGGGCAGGAAGCCCTTGCGCCATGGCCTCGGCGGAGAGCAATACGGATTGAACGAGCAACAAAAATCCTAGAAGTTTCTTCATATTGAAGCTCCCAAACAGACGTGGAACACCGTGCAGTCTGGTACAACCTGAGGTCACGTTCGCTGCTCATATCGTGCATTCGACAACAGAATGCGGCGCGCATGCCCCAACTCACGCTGGATCGCGGCGCAGGGCTCAGTTGAGTCCCACACTCTTACTTGCCACATGGTTTCCGGCGATGACTGCCCCGCACTCGGCTCATTGACGTTTGCGCCGAATGAGTTTTGATCGCGAGTTGGAGAGCGACTTTGGCCCGGACTTTTCGTCAAGGCATCGATTGCGTGTCTATACTGCGGCTGAGTTAGGCCGAACAGTCGTCGAGGGCGAGAAGATTGTCGTTCCAGACCCCATCGGCATAAGTCTGAATGAATTTACGTCCCGAGGGGCTTTTTCGCACGGCAACCCAGGCCGTCGAATTGCCGTTTTGCGTATAGAACCGGTGGTACTTGTTCTCGATAGAATGGACGACGTTCTCCACCTTGTCCCGCCATCGTCCTCCTTCGGGCTTGGGTCCACCCACCTCCGTGATGTGTTCATGCTGGCTCATGCGGTTCGGCTTGCGAACACAATCAATACGGTAAGTCGCCATAGTCTTAGTTTCCTTCCAACCAAGAATATATTCGGCGCGATCAAGCCCTGTGTCGGTACGTGAGGGGCTTACCGGAGCTCCTGCGAATGCGTCGCGCACGTCCTTGATCGTCAATTCAGGTGCCAGCGGCAATACCGAGAACGCGATGGCGGCTGGGGTGCCACGCAATGCTTTCAGTACTGCGTGATCCGATTTGCATCGCTAACACAACGCGATGCAGATATTCGGCAAAAAATCTCTTCTGGTCGCCGCGAATCACTATCGAACTGGTATTACGCAGCACGGAAGCCAATTGCTTACCGCGATCAGCAATGTGCGGCGCCAGTCGTGCCCGCTAGTGTCGAAGCTATGGTGAGGCCTTTACTCGACTCCATCGACAGAATTCCTGAGCTTGCGGCTAGAGCTCTAGAGATTTAGCGGCAACAATTGATGGCTTTAGTCGGGGAGAAAGAAGCTGAAACATGTAAGTTGGCTTGCGCGGCTTCTACAATCACCGGTAAATGATGATGTTTTGCTTGCCGGTGAAAATAAATGGCTCAATCCCGTATCCTTGCTGTTTACGTCGCGCTAACGGTTCTGTTTCTCTCTGCGCCGGCGAGAGGGCAGCAGGCTCAGCCGGCACAGGGTGACGGACAGAGCCCTGCGCAGTCAGCGGGCGCTAACGCCCCTCAGATCGCGCCGAGCGATCCGCAGAAGCAATGTGTCAAGCCCGGAGAGTTCGCTGTAGAACTTCGATCTGGTCGCAATCCTGTAGGCTCCCCAATCGTCCTGGCCACGAACTTCTTGCCCACCGACCAGCGGGTCGATGTCGGCGTGCGCGCGCCGTTTGTCGATGGTGCGCGCTATTTCGCGGGCATCGACTACGGAGACGAGACCTATCTTTTTAAGCGGCAAGACGTCGTCACCCACCGCGCGACGGAGACGGACGCCTTAGTCAAGAAGCATCTGCTCGAGCCCGATCAGACCATCGTCACATTGAATATGGGCGACGATCTGGCCTGGTTTTGGAGTAGGGTCGATCTCTATCTCTACACCTGCAACAGCCCAGTCGGTCAGTCGCCCTGGCGTGTATCATCCGTAAGCGTCCGCCTCAGTCCGTACTGGTTCAGCATTGGGACCGTCCTTGTCGAGGTGCTGGTTCTCTACCTCTGGATAGCCTTTGCACTCCGCAAGAAGGATCACACGTTGGGATCTTTCTTGCGCGCGTTGAACCCCGCACAGGTCTCCGCGGGCCCGGACGGCAAAGGAAGTCTGTCGACCTTCCAGACACTGGCTTTCTCTCTGGCGGTTGCTGCCCTGATTTCGCTGCTTCTCCTTCAGACCGGAACGTTGGTTGATCTGTCCGGATCGATCCTGACGCTCTTGGGCATTAGCGGCATTGGCGCAACCATAGCAAAGGGCACTGACAGCCAACGGAACACGTTGTCGGCAGACAATCGGGCATGGCTCCTGCGCCGCAATTGGCTTCCGATGGCAAAGACGTCAGTCGATCCGTCGAATGCGAGCTGGCGTGACTTCTTCTCCACTGACGGTGTCTTCGATGTGTACCGCTACCAAAGCTTTATATTCGGGCTGGTCGTGATCGGTGGGCTGATCGCGGCGGGCGTAAACCAGCTTTCGACCTTCGTCGTTCCGGACACGATCCTGGGCATCGTCGGACTTAGCCAGCTCGTCTACATCGGCGGCAAGCTGGTGACACCGACGAACATTTCCGACCTCAATGCGGCCATTGCCAGTCTCCGCTCTGAAGAGCAGAAGCTCAAGGCCGCCGCGATCGCCGCTAAGCAGGGGCAGGTGATAAGCCTGGCAGAGGCGATCCCGCTCGTGGGCCAAAGCACCTACGACGCATACCGTCAGAAAGCCAGGGATGTAGCCGCCATCTTCACCGATGCGACCGGCATTACCGTCGCAGATGCATCCCTCGAACCTCTCGTCACATGATAAAGGCAGACTGACATGGCTAAGAACATCTTGGTGTTCGCGGACGGCACGGGCAACGAAGGCGGTCTCCTGCCTGACGAGAGCCGCACGAACGTCTATAAGCTCTACCGAGCAACGCGTACCGGGCCGGATTCGATCATCGACCCAAAGAGGCAATTAGCACTCTACATTCCCGGTATTGGGACGCCTGTGCCTGGACACACCAACGCTTGGGGCAGGTTGAAAGAGACTGTCCAGCAGATGTTCGGATTCGGCATCACGAAGAAGATCATCGATTGCTATGTCGCGATTATCGGCGTCTGGGAGCCTGAAGATCGTATCTACCTGTTCGGCTTCAGCCGCGGCGCCTATACGGCGAGGTGCCTCGCGCACGTACTCGAGCTCTGCGGTATTCCGACGAAGGAGCGGGACGGTCAGCCGATCAGTCTTGATCCGGCTTCGTTGAGGAAAGTTGCCAAGGAGGCAGTCTCCTCGATCTACTGGCTTGGAATGCCAAGGGCAGCCGCGGAGGCCGACAGCGGGCGGCGCAGTTTCGCAATGCCTACAGCTCACAAGTCGGACGTCGTGCAGGGGCTTCCGCCTATTTTATCGGAATTTGGGACGCTGTCGCCGCGATCGGTTGGCAACGCTTCTTTCCAGACTGGGCTTACGATCGACATTTTCCATCCGATATCCAGTACGCCCGGCATCTGCAATCAATCGATGAGGGCCGGAGGGACTTCAAGCGGGTACCCTGGGGTGGAAGCGGTACCGTGAAGTGGCCGGAGCGACAGGGTGAGCCCGAGCAGTTCGACCAGATCTGGTTTGCCGGCAATCACGCCGACATCGGTGGAAGCTATCCCGAGAACGAATCTCGCCTGTCTGACATCACGCTTGCCTGGATGGTGGAATTCATCACCCAGAAGATTCCGGAGACCGGTCGCGTCTTGGTCGATAGAGACCTATTAAGATTATATCCGTCGGCGGACGGCATGATGCACGATGAATGCATGATGGGTATGGGTGGCACCGCGCTCAAATGGTCAAAGGCGGTGCGCCAGGTGCCCGACACAGCGCAACTTCACCCAACCGTCTATGAGCGGCTAGCAATGAAGGCGGTGCGCAATTTTACGAGCTTCGCACCGTACCGGCCCGTCGCCTTGCAGAACCATCTTAAGGCCAAGACATACTACCAGGCTGATAGCAGCGGAGGCGGCGATACGGTCGCAACCAGCCTCGAGAAGAAGCCGGAACCTACCGCGAGTGGCACTTTGCCCAGTTGATTCGAGCGCATGCTGACCTGCATTTCCGGATGGCGATCGAATGCGACCGCCTTGAATCGTCCCTGGCCAAGAGAAAGATAAAGGAAAATGCTGCCACAGCACAGTCGGGGTCCGATATTCCAGCCCCACAAACGTAAATCGCGTTGTTCGGCGAGGACGACTTAGCTCGCCACTCGATGTCTGCGGGAGGCGACATAGTCGATCTCAGCCCGGCTGACGGCGAAATTCATCAATTCCCGATCGCTCAAATCTGACAAAGAGGCGCGCATTGTCTGGCGCTCGCGACGCGCCCTATAAACACCAGAATACTTGGAGATGATCGAGGAAAGAACCGATGCCAATGTCGCGTAGGCCGCCATTCGGCATCTCCAATCGACCCAAATAGCAAGGGCAGGACTATTAAGTCCCGTCTTGAGGTAAGTCTGCATTCCCGCGCAAGCTCGCTCAAGCTTTCTCCCCGCTCGTGCAGGGTGTTTCTTGGCCTCATTGAGCAGCTTTTACGCGCAGTTTTCTGTTTTGCCGCGGAGAATCATCTCCAGATCAGAAGAAGCTGACGGAGCGCGCCGAACCCTGGATAAGTTCGATCTGCGGGAGTGCAGTCAGCGGACACTTGCTCGACCGAGTCGCGCTCTCGTGTTCTCACCCTTTGATGGGAATGGAATTCTGTTCGAAGAGGAGATGTCAGCTGGATCGAGCATAAAATGAAAGTGCCTGTTTGTAGAGTGTCACGCCTGGAGCAGGACCGGTTCAAATGACGCAGCTCCTGAGCCCTGTACTCAGCGGGGGGTTACTACGAGTGCAAGCCCATCCCGACATCGGACCGATGTTGCCTTTGCTGTTGTTCAGCGGAGCCGGCGATATTGCTATCGCTCGTAGTGGCCATCTGCTCGCCTGAGAATCTTGGCTGCGCTTTCGCAATAGTGCCGTAGACCTAGAAGAGAAAGACCAGAGCGGAACGACGGTGGAGGCCGCGTTTCTATCTCATCCGGCAGACGAATAGGCGCGAGGCGACTACGAGAACGAGGCCCAGCAGCCGTCTTCCTCGTGACCGCCTGTTCTCCGATTGCAGGTATCATCGAGGAGCCGCTGCCCCACCTTCTTCCAGATCAACTCGGGACCGTATAGCCGCAAGGCGTCAACCTTCTGAATTTCGACCGTGCGCCCGCATCGGCGGCAGTCGACGCGCAACACGTGCCGGTTGATCTCACAGAGGCGCCGAGCCTCGGCCGAGCTGGGGGCGGGCCGCGCGTCGGCGGCAGCTTGGTCCAAAATCGCCTGCCAGTATTCCGGCGGCATCGGATCTGCCGGACCGACCGCAGGCGATATCGAGGCGGTCTTGCCGGCTTGGGGAGCGGCAGCAGCCAACTTGTCCATTTGTTTTCGGGTCGGCATGCGCCAACTCGCGGGTCTTTCGGAGGCCATCGGCGATTAGAACATATAACGAACATCGCAGTCGACTCGGAACCTGTAAAGCCAAAACAAGCAGGTCCGCGATCGCAGCATGCTATGGTTTTTCTAAAAAAACCAAAATATAACTAGAAAAGCTTGGACTTGGTATGGGTTCCCATGAAGCGCAGTGATCTCAGCCACACGATCCGCGAGACCCTTAAGAGGTTGCCCCCGCCCTACGATTCCCATTATGGGATCGTCCCGCCGGCGCCTCCGGAAGACGGCGTCTTCGCCCCTGGAGCGACCAAAACCCTTGAAGCTGCTCAAGCGGCTTTCGGGAAGGTCGACGCCATCGCGGCCCAGATGAAGGACCCCTACATCGTCAGCCGGGTCCTGACCAGACGTGAGGCGGTCAGCTCCTCATCAATCGAAGGTACCCAGAGCACCCTCGACGAATTGCTGTCCGTTGAGGAGACCGGCGATGATGGCGCCCGGGACGAAGCGCGCCAAGTCCGCAACTACGCCGTTGCCTTGGATGGCTTCATCCCGAGGGCCGCCAAGCACGGCTACAGCGTCTTCACGATGGACCTGATCAGTGATCTCCATCGCGCTGTGATGAAGGACGATCCCGACTACCAGGATGTTCCCGGCGACCTCCGCTCCCGCGTCGTGTGGATCGGCGGAAATAAGGACATCGCGTATTCAAGTCTCAACCCTCCGCCCCCCGCCGATGTCCCGGGCTGCCTCGCCCAAACGGTTGATTACCTTCGCAACGAAGGGATGCAGCAGATGACGCAAGGGTTCATCACGCGCATGGCGATCGCCCACACCCATTTCGAGGCGGTACACCCATTCCGCGACGGCAACGGTCGCGTCGGTCGCCTTTTACTTCCGCTGATGATGGCGGCGGAGAAGCATGTGCCTCTGTACCTATCGCCTTACATCGAAAGCAAAAAGGGTACGTACTACGCCTCGCTGAAGCACGCGCAACAACGGCTTGACTGGGAGCCCATCATCACATTCATGGCCGACGCTATAGCCGGTACCGTCGAAGAACTGATCCGAACCAGGACGGCGCTGTCGGAATTATCTGAGCGCTGGAGGCAGCGACGAAAATTCCGAAAGGGCTCGGCCGCGTTGCGAACCTTGGACGAACTTCACAACTATCCAGTGGTGACCGCGAAGCGACTTGGACAACTCCTCGATGTCTCCCCTGCACAGATAAATCAGGGCATCGCACAATTGCAAGAAGCCGGCATTCTGCAAGAGAGGACCGGATACGCGCGCAACCGCGTCTACGCCGCTCCGGAAGCTCTCGCCATCATCAACCGTCCGTTCGGCGAAGAGCCCATCCTTACCGAGACCGATTTCGACGAAACTTGATCCGACCGAGATCTCGGCTGGTACGAAGCGGCCTCGATCAGACCTGCGCTTGCGTATCCGATGGTCATCATGATCATCGGCACTTATGCCGTTCGATGCGTCATCATCATACTGGCGATGATCATCGCATGGCGATCATCGGTATCGTGAACCAGGCCGGCAGAGGACCGGCAGCAGCAGCAGAGTTCTTCAGGCCCGGACATCGACATTGCGCACAATGGCAGCGTGGCGTGATTTTGCGCAGCGACGACACCTCGTTGCGCCGTCCTTCAATATGTCGGACGCAGCACGAGGCGCTCGCCAACTAGCCTTGCAAGATAACCGCTCGGTTGAGAAGATGCGACAGTCGACAATCGCGACGGAAGTCAGGTCAGGGCGTTGGGGTGTCACAATGTCGGGCGAATCGCTGCGGTGTCGATCACAAGAAATAACCACTACGTCCCGCAATGGTATCAACAGGGGTTCTTTGAGCCTGGGTGCTCGTCGCTTGCCTACGTCGACACGACACCTGATCGGAAGGTCCTGGCGGACGGCCGCGTGATTACTCAAAGGGGCGCGTGGGACAGTACGCCGACCTCATTGGCATTTCGCCAGAAGGACTTGTATTCGACCTTTTTCGGAACGTCCGTCAATGACGAAATTGAGCGCCGCTTATTCGGCGATGTCGACGCCAGGGGCTCGCAAGCGGTTCGCGCCTTCATAGGCACAGACATTGGCGAATGGCACGACCATTTCCAAGACTTCTTCGAGTTTCTCGATATCCAGAAACTCCGTACGCCGAAGGGCTTGGACTGGCTCAAGGCCCAATATCCCAATCTCACGCAGAACGAACTGATGTTCGAGATGCAGGGCATCTGCATGCTGCACTGCGCGATCTGGGTCGGAGGCGTGCCCGAGATTGTCTCTGCCGAAGACTCCGACGTGAAGTTCATTACTAGCGACCACCCCGTGACGATCTACAACCACGCGGTCCCTCCCACGGATGGCGCGTGCGCGTACCCGCTTGATCCCGGAATAGCGCTGCGGGGTTCGCAGACGCTTTACCCGATGGATCGCGACCACTGTTTGATCCTCACGAATCTGGAGTACGCAAAGGACCCGAGGACTGACCCCCTCCAGAAGAGGACCTTTGCGCGCAACTACCGGCAGTCCATAACCAAGATCGACTCGTTGATCCGCGAGCGGAGGCTTACCGCGCAGGAAGTTGCGGAAATCAATTTCATCGTCAAAAAGCGTGCGCGCCGCTATATCGGCGGTGGGCGCAAGGAATGGCTATACACTTAGCAGCGAAGGTCGCACACCAGCATCTTCACCAATGAAATTGAAGCGATTGCCGATATTCGTTTCCCGAATTCGCGCTAGAAAAAAGCTCTCGAATCCAGCCGCGTCGATTTCGTCCATCAATTGAAAATCTTCGTCGGCCGGGCCGACAATATGGAAAATCATTCTTTGGATGGAAATTCCGCTTAGTACACTGTCGTCCAAAAGGCCCATTCATGTCCCCCGTCAGATGCCGCGAAGCAGCAGGACGGAAGTAGCAGAAACTTCGCCACTCAACTAACGTGAAGCGAAGAACATAAAGAGAACGATCCGGCCCGTCAAGTCGTTTTGCGGGGGCGGCAGAGCCGCCCCTCGATCTAAAGTCTTATCACCGCCGAGTAGTCTTGGCCTTCTGAACCGTAGAAACGATTACGTTGGGCAGACTAACCCTGAGGTCAGCAATCTGTTGCTGAACCCTCGCCAACCCCGCAGCATCAGCACCACGCGCATCAATGGTTACGTTGACTGGCGCGCTAACTGATGCTCCCGGCATCACTCCGTTAGGCAGAACCTGCGAGCCCTTCGGCAGATTGACTAGCTCCGGCCCTTTCTCGCCAACAATTGACCAACCGCCCGGTGCGTTGTCCGTGCCGTCTGCAAACATTGGGAACGAAAGACCGCCAGTACCTGCACCAAGTCCGCTAGAGCATGTTGGAGCGCTACCACCGCCGCCAGTGCCGAACAGCCCTAGCAATCCCCCACCGGTCGTACCGCCGAACGCCTTTGACCAAAGGTTGTCGATTGCCATTGACATCAGCTTGTCGGCAATCTTGTTCAGCGCGTTTACACCGGCCGGCTGGAAGGAAGACCAAAACGAGTTGCTCGCCTGCATAGCGTGCGTTAGGTCTGTCGCGAATCCGGTAATGTCCTGTCGGGCTGCCCTCATATGCAACGACCATTCAACGCTAGACTTGCGCCAACGTTCGTCGAACTCTGCCGCCTTATCTATTGTCTCGTCACTGATAACTACCCCGGCGTCTTGCGCCGCATTCCTGATGCTGTCCAAGCCGTGTGCGGCTTGCTCTAGAAACGGAATCCATTCCTTGGTAAAGCCAAGCATCTGCGCAATTGCGATTTGATCTTGTGGGGTCTGAGCCCTGCGCACAAGGTCGCCTGCAGTCGTCAACAGTTGCGTCTCAGTCAGTAGCTGACCGTTGGCATTTTTGATGCTAAGTCCGTTCTCCTGCTAGAAGCCCCGTTTCAATCAGGAGCCTCCATGCCAAAGAAAACCAAGAAGATTACCCGCCGTGAATGGACCGCAGCGGACGTGAAAGAGTTGCGCGCCCATTCAAAGGCGAAAACACCTGTGACAAAAATCTCGAAGCAGACCAAGCGAAGCGTGCCCTCTTTACGGATGAAGGCATCAAGCCTCGGAATTGGACTCGGTCACCAACGTTGACTCGTCGCTGTTTCGTTCTCTCCGATCAAGATGTTCGCGGAAGGTTTTTCCTACTGCCGGAAAGAGATTTCCGACAATGAACCAATCGCGAACATCTATCGCTTTGTGCGTGGGTTTTGGCGCACCGTCGCAGCGCTTTCCGCATTTGCGGATGCCAGCGCATCAACGCGTGCGCTTAGTGCGCCTAACTGATCCGACATCAGCTTGCGATTACTGCCTTCCGATGCAATTTTTCGCTGGATGTCCGCTATCCGGTCCACAAGACTTTGCTGGCTCGACTGAAGATCTTTTACCGTTTGCTCAAGAGCTGCTACCGCACGATTTGTCTGTTCGACGCCAGAATCTTGGCGAGTAGCAGTCGCTGCCTGCAGGGCCTCAATTCTGTTATTCATCCAAACGAAGCCGCCTCCGGCCAGCACAACAACCAGCGTGACGACGAGCCAAGGCAAGACCGGCCGGTTGGAATTAACGGACTCTGTCATCATCACTCCTTCGGATAGCATTACGACCATCCAACGCACGGAATCTGACATAGTTGCGGCGGCTGATCCATTTCTAGGATGTTGCTTGCCGCTTCATGGGCAAACTATATCGATGACTCCAAACCATGTTCTCCTTGTCGCCATACTCTTCCCAGAGCGCCGCTAACTCTTCCTGAGACTTAAAGCGGAAGAAGCCGCATGCGGCGTCACCGCGAAGCCAAGCCTGCGCGTTAGCGCTCAGAGCCTGTCGCTTATTCAGCGCCCTTTTTCTTGGTGCCATGCATCACCGCCGATTAGCAGGCAACGCTGGCGGACGGCCGGAAGCCGCTTCACCGATATCAAGGCCAAGTTCTCGAAATAAACGGGCCATGCCGATACGGCTATCCCGCTCGATCGCAACGGCCGGGTGCGCCCGTGGGCTGCCGAACCGGTCCTGATACGTCATACCTTCTTTGGCAATAACCTTCCGGGCGTCTTCCGCGCGGTCGTAGGCTTCTCAAGCCTTGGTTAGAAGAATGATGTGGTGCGGCTCGAATTCGTATTCCGCGACGCCGCCGCTGAAGAATGCTGCCGCATCCTTGCTAAGGTGCTTGGGTGGTTTGTAGGTCTGTGTAGCCATTGTTGCCTTTCTAAAATTTTTGATTTGAACGGGGTCACCGTCCGTAAAAGTTTTCCCATGGGCCGATTAGAGCCCTTAACGCTGTGAGGACTCGACGCCCCCTAGCCCTATCCCGAACGGGCCAGTTAAGACTGTCTGGCTTCGCCGATTTCCTTGCGCGTTAGCCCGACGTACGCGATGCTACCGCTTGGTTCGTCAGGGCCGCCAAGGTCGCAGATTAAAAGCCGCAACTGCGCCTGAAAGATCGCTCGCTTTCTTACGGCATTCAGATGTCCTTAGCTTGACATCATCACGGTTGTTTTCGTGGAGACGTCTCTCGAAATGCATTCCGGCCGCATGCAGCACGCCAGCGCCTATCTCGATTGCGATGGCCAGGGCGGTTATAAAGAACTCGCCAGAGGCAAAGTGATATATTCCAAATCCGAGAGCGGCAGCTTCGAACCCGAACATGATGTATCCTAAAGCCTTTAGCGGTCCCAACGCTTCACTGTTGACATTTGTCCGCTTGATATCATTTGCCAGACGTTTCAGTTGGCGTGCGTGGTCCGCGACCCTCATGGCAGCTGTCCGTTGAGCGTACGTTCATGGGGCGGCTCTTCACCTTCCACAACTATCTCTATGGTGGAATCCTCTTTGGCCTTGATCCTCAGTTCGGATATCACCGCCTCGTTGAATTTGCTTACAAGTGAGCTGCTGCCGGTTTGATGGACACCGAGATTAGGTGTTTCATGAAGCCGGAGGTGGGCGATGAAGAGACGGAAGTTCAGTCGCGAGTTCAAGATCGAGGCGGTCAAGCTTGTTAGGGAGCGTGGGGTGTCGGTGGCGCAGGCCGGGCGCGACCTGGATGTTCATGAGAACGTTCTGCGCAAATGGGTGAAAGAGTTCGGCTCCGATCCGGTGCAGGCCTTTCCCGGCCACGGGCAGATGAAGCCGGAGCAGCAGGAGATCGAGCGGTTGCGCCGTGAGGTCGCCAGGTTGAAGGCCGAGCGGGATATCCTAAAAAACTGTCCAGCGTTGTGGCGCGCCTGCGCGGGGTAGAAACAGCCTTGTGCTATCTTCTTGGCTAGGAGGGTAGCGGCCGTCAGCTTATTGGAGGCAGAATCCCCGTTAAAAAACGTGGTCCATGGGTGCATGCGGACTTGGGAGTGGTGACGCTGCTCCGGCGGCGATCCCGATTAGGAAGATGACGATTGGCATAACCCAGACCCTCCTGCCCATCATTAAATGGAGGACCCGCTTATGCCCAAGAGGACGACTGGTGACCGCCCGGAGCTGAAGCCGGTCAATGTCGGCGCGGCCGCCATCGACATCGGATCAAAGATGCACATGGCTGCGGTGAACCCAGCCTGCACTGATATGCCAGTGCGCACGTTCGGCACATTCACAGAAGACCTGCATCATCTGGCAGACTGGTTTAAGGCCTGCGGCGTGACGAGTGTCGCGATGGAATCCACCGGGGTCTATTGGATCCCGGTTTACGAGATCCTGGAGCAGCGCGGGTTTGAGGTCATTCTGGTCAATGCTCGCTACGCAAAGAACGTGCCCGGGCGCAAAAGCGATGTCAGCGATGCCGCATGGTTGCGCCAGCTTCATTCCTATGGCCTGTTACGCGGCAGCTTCCGACCTGATGCCGAGATTGCAACCCTGCGCGCCTATTTGCGCCAGCGGGAGCGGTTGGTGGAATATGCCGCTGCCCATATCCAGCATATGCAGAAGGCCCTGATGGAGATGAACC
>NZ_JADPKL010000029.1:0-1125 GCF_023073935.1 Bradyrhizobium sp. 147
CACTACTTTGGCAGATTGTCGGATTCCTCTGAATTTTTAGGATTCCCGAATCGATTTTTCAATGATTCATGGGTGGTCGGCTCTTGGAGGGCTGACCATGGCGGAATGGGAAGACGAACTCGAAGGCTGGCTGAAGCCGTTCTTGCAGCGGTTGGGTCATAAGACCCGGCAGCGGATGTGTCCCCTTTACGTTGCGGGATTGATCGGTCCTGGCGATCGCAAGAGCGTTCAGCCGATGGCAGAACGCCTCGCAACCGGCAACTACGATCAGCTGCACCATTTCATCGCCGATGGTGTCTGGGACGAGTCATCGCTGGAATCTGAGTTGCTCAACCAGGCCGACGGGCTTGTCGGCGGCAAGGATGCGGTGCTGGTCATTGATGACACCTCACTGCCGAAGAAAGGTGAACGGTCGGTTGGTGTTGCGGCTCAATACGCGTCGGCTCTCGGCAAAACGGCAAATTGCCAAACGCTGGTGTCTTTGACGCTTGCGCGAGGTGAAGTGCCGGTGATGATCGCTTTGCGTCTCTTTCTGCCTGACAGCTGGACTAGCGACCTGTCTCGTCTAAAGCGCGCTCGTGTGCCGGTCGAACATCGAACGGCACGGTCCAAGCCGGAAATTGCTTTGGCCGAGATTGACCGCGCGATGGCAGCTAACGTGCGCTTTGGATGTGTACTGGCGGATGCGGGATACGGGCTCAGCGCACCGTTTCGACAAGGGCTGACAGAGCGCGGGCTGGCTTGGGCCGTCGGCATCCCTCGGCATCTCAAGGTGTATCCGGTCAATGTGAAGCTCATTTGGCCGATTACCAAAGTCCGCGGGAAACCCCGGAAGCACCACGTACCAGATATTTTGTCGATTGCGGCAGAACAAATGCTGGCGAGCGCCAGGTGGAAAACCGTGAGTTGGCGCAGCGGGACGAAAGGTCGACTGAAAGCCCGATTTGCTGCTGTCCGTGTCCGCACCGCCGACGGACCTCCGCAGCGGATATGGGATAAGGGTCAGCAGCATCTCCCGGGCGACGAAGCCTGGCTCATTGGCGAGCAACGTGCCTCAGGGGAGAAAAAATACTATCTGGCCAACCTGCCTGCGTCGACGGATCTGCGCACACTGGCCGCCACCAT
>NZ_JADPKL010000078.1:0-145525 GCF_023073935.1 Bradyrhizobium sp. 147
GGCATCGGGGCATTCCTTGAATCATCGCAAAGTCCTTCTCGCAAAAGAACTTTCGCTGATTCGCGCCCCGATGCGCCTCAATACTGTGAGAAATGCGGGTTAGCGGTGTGGCTAGATTTGCCGGCATTGTGTTCCGGAATTCGCCGCTTCAAATCTTCCGTGGCGCCGATGTATTCCTGATCAGGAAAGTCAACGCTTTGGAGAATGTAGACGTACCACATTGACGGCTATCGCCTGGGTAGTCGTTAAGTGGGCGTCGCACCAGTCCGTCTTCGCCCTTCGGGCTACGCCGGACACCACGCTTCACCCTTCGGGCTCTGCGTGGCTGCGCCACGCAGAGCCCGAAGGGCGAAGCGTGGTGGAGCCAGGCGGGATCGAACCGCCGACCTCTTGCATGCCATGCAAGCGCTCTCCCAGCTGAGCTATGGCCCCTTAACTTAGACCGGATGAACCTGGTGGATCACCCCAACCGGCGAGCCCTGGTGACTCGCGCGGTGCACCCTTTTTCACAGATCAGGGCTGATCTCAAGTCTCTTCATCACCTCCGACATCACCAATGATGTCGGTCACGTCCTCATCGCCCTCTTCGTCGTCGGCAATGAAGGTCGAATCGTCGTCATCGTCGTCCTCGATGGTCTCGTCGACCTCGATGTCGTCCTCGGACTCCGGCACGACGGCCTTGACCTTGCCGGTGTTCTCCTCGGCGTCAGCCTCCTCGAGCGAGACCAACTCCTCGGCCTCTGCCGGCTCCGGCGTCGTGTCCGGGGCCATGCTGCGGGCCTCGGCGCCGCGCGACGCACGTGCGGGCGCAACCGGGGCGATCGGCACCACTTCGCCGGTATAGGGCGAGATCACCGGATTCTTGTTGAGGTCATAGAACTTCTTGCCCGTGGTCGGGCAAATACGTTTAGTTCCGAGTTCGGACTTGGCCACGGCAGGAATCCTGGGAATGTCTGAAAAGCGGTGCTTCACTTGGCTAGTTGGCGGCCCGCTGTCAATAGCGCATTACGGGAGAACGACATCCCCGTGACGGGGCACGGACCATGTGGTACCTGCCCCCAGCCCCTTAGGGGCGCATCCAAGGACACAATCTTGACCCATTCCGACCAACCGCGGCCGCTGCAGTCTCGCGCCAGCGGCCCCCTGACCGGGAAAGTACGGGTACCCGGTGACAAGTCGATCTCCCACCGCGCCCTGATCCTGGGGGCGCTCGCGGTCGGCGAGACCCGGGTTTCGGGCCTGCTCGAGGGCGAAGACGTCCTCAACACCGCCAAATCCATGCAGGCGCTGGGCGCCAGGGTTGAGCGCACCGGCGATTTCGCCTGGACGGTGAACGGCGTCGGCGTCGGTGGCTTCGCCCAGCCCAAGGCGGCGCTGGATTTCGGCAATTCCGGCACCGGCTGCCGCCTGGTCATGGGCGCCGTCGCGGGATGCCCGATCTCGGCGGTGTTCGACGGCGACGCCTCGCTGCGCAGCCGCCCGATGCGCCGGATCCTCGATCCACTCGAACAGATCGGCGCCAGGGTCGTGTCGGGCAGCGAGGGCGGCCGTCTGCCGCTGACCCTGCAGGGCGCGCGCGATCCGCTGCCGATCACCTACAAGACCCCGGTCGCCTCGGCCCAGATCAAATCGGCCGTGCTGCTCGCGGGCCTGGCTGCGCCGGGCACGACCACGGTGATCGAGACCGAGGCGAGCCGCGACCATACCGAGCTGATGCTGCAGCATTTTGGTGCCGCCATCACCTCCACGAAGGAAGGGCAGCACAGCCGCCGCATCACGCTTCAAGGCCAGCCAGAGCTGCACGGTGCCAACGTCATCGTGCCGGCCGACCCGTCCTCGGCGGCCTTCCCCGTCGTTGCCGCGCTGATCGCCGAGGGCTCCGACGTCGTCCTGTCGGACGTAATGACCAATCCGCTGCGCACCGGCCTGTTCACCACGCTGCGCGAAATGGGCGCCTCGATCGAGGAGAGCGACGTGCGACGCGACGCCGGCGAGCCGATGGCCCAGCTGCGCGTGCGCGCGTCGAAGCTGCGCGGTGTCGAGGTGCCGCCGGAGCGCGCGCCCTCGATGATCGACGAATACCTCGTATTGGCCGTCGCGGCCGCTTTCGCCGAGGGCACGACCATCATGCGCGGCCTGCAAGAGCTGCGCGTCAAGGAATCCGACCGGCTCGAGGCCACGGCCGACATGCTTCGCGTCAACGGCGTCAAGGTCGAGGTCTCCGGTGATGATCTGATCGTTGAAGGCCGCGGTCACGTGCCCGGCGGGGGCGTTGTTGCCACCCACATGGACCATCGCATCGCGATGTCCGCGCTGGTGATGGGTTGCGCGTCCGACCAGCCGGTCGGCGTCGACGACACCGCCTTCATCGCCACCAGCTTTCCGGATTTCATTCCGATGATGCGTTCGCTAGGGGCCGAGTTTTCATGATCATCGCCATCGACGGGCCCGCAGCCTCGGGCAAGGGGACGCTCGGCAAGCGCCTCGCCCACCATTACGGTTATCGTCATCTCGATACCGGCGTCATCTATCGCGCAGTGGCTTACGAGCTGATGCAGTCCGGTCACGATCTCCGCGACGAGGCAGCCGCGGTCGCGGCGGCGCTGGAACTCGACCCCGAAAAGTTCGGCAATCACGTCCTCAAGACCCAGACGGTCGGCGAGGGGGCCTCCATCGTCTCGGCCATTCCGAGAGTCCGCGAGGTCCTGGTCAATTTCCAGCGGCAATTCGCCGCCGATCCGCCCGGCGCCGTGCTCGATGGCCGGGACATTGGAACCGTGATCTGCCCCCATGCCGACGTGAAGATTTTCGTCGTCGCCGACCCCAGGGTCCGCGCTCACCGCCGGACCATGGAGGCGCGGGCGCGGGGGGAAGAGGCGGACGAGGCGGCCGTGCTCGCCGACATCATCCAGCGCGACGAGCGCGACAAGAACCGGCCGATTGCGCCTTTAAAGCCGGCGCCGGATGCTTACTTGCTTGATAACTCCCAACTGGATATAGAAGGCGGCGTCCGGGCCGCCATCGACATTATCGAGGCCGTCCGAGCGGGCCGGTCGCGGGGTTAAGCCGCAGCCGTCATTGGAGGAAGCGCCCGCTCCCGCTCTTTGAGGTCGATAACCTTCGGTCCCTATTTGGGGCCGACGCGATCCAGGCTCCGGACAAGAATTTCCACGTATCGAACGCGCGGGCCTCAGCCGGCCCGCTTCCGCTGCTCCAGCACCGAGCCGGAGCCGCGAGCGGTCGCTCGAAGGTCTTGCGGACCTTCCGACACTGCGTGTGCGATGCGCCCATGAACCCAACGGCCGGCAAGACTTCCGCAACTGGAGAACAAATGGCTTCGACTTCTGCTGATACCTATAGCCCCTCGCGCGACGATTTCGCCGCGATGCTCGACGAGTCCTTCGCAGGCGGCAACCTGCAGGAAAGCTCCGTCGTCAAGGGCAAGGTGGTTGCAATTGAAAAGGACATGGCCGTCATCGACGTCGGCCTGAAGACCGAGGGCCGCGTTGCCCTGCGCGAATTTTCCGGCCCCGGCCGTGACAGCGAGATCAAGGTCGGCGACGAGGTGGAAGTGTTCCTCGATCGCATCGAGAACGCCCTCGGCGAAGCCGTGCTGTCGCGCGACAAGGCGCGCCGCGAAGAGAGCTGGGGCAAGCTCGAGAAGGCGTTCCAGAACAACGAGAAGGTCAACGGGGTCATCTTCAACCAGGTCAAGGGCGGCTTCACCGTCGACCTCGACGGTGCCGTGGCCTTCCTGCCGCGCTCGCAGGTCGACATCCGTCCGATCCGCGACGTCGCGCCGCTGATGAACAATTCGCAGCCGTTCCAGATCCTCAAAATGGACCGCCGTCGCGGCAACATCGTCGTGTCCCGCCGCACCGTGCTGGAAGAGACCCGCGCCGAGCAGCGTCAGGAGCTGGTGCAGAATCTCGAAGAGGGTCAGGTCATCGACGGCGTGGTCAAGAACATCACCGACTATGGTGCGTTCGTTGATCTCGGCGGCATCGACGGCCTCCTGCACGTCACCGACATCGCCTGGCGCCGCGTCAACCATCCGACCGAAGTGCTCTCGATTGGCCAGACCGTGAAGGTCAAGATCATCAAGATCAACCACGAGACGCACCGCATCTCGCTGGGCATGAAACAGCTCTTGGATGATCCGTGGCAGGGCATCGAAGCCAAGTACCCGCTGGGTGCCCGCTTCACCGGCCGCGTCACCAACATCACCGACTACGGCGCGTTCGTCGAGCTCGAGCCGGGCATCGAAGGCCTGATCCACGTCTCCGAGATGTCGTGGACCAAGAAGAACATGCACCCCGGCAAGATCGTTTCGACCTCGCAGGAAGTCGACGTGCAGGTGCTGGAAGTCGATTCCGTCAAGCGCCGCATCTCGCTCGGCCTCAAGCAGACCATGCGCAATCCCTGGGAGGTCTTCGTCGAAGCTCACCCGACCGGTTCGGTGGTCGAAGGCGAGGTCAAGAACAAGACCGAGTTCGGTCTGTTCCTGGGTCTCGAAGGCGACGTCGACGGCATGGTCCACCTCTCCGACCTCGACTGGAAGCTTCCGGGCGAGCAGGTGATCGACAACTACAAGAAGGGCGACATGGTCAAGGCCGTGGTGCTCGACGTGGACGTCGAGAAGGAGCGCATCTCGCTCGGCATCAAGCAGCTCGAAGGCGACCCCTTCGCGGAGCCCGGCGATGTCAAGAAGGGCGCGGTCGTGACCTGCGAAGTGCTCGAAGTGAAGGAGAGCGGCATCGAGGTGAAGATCGCCGGTACCGACTTCTCGACCTTCATCAAGCGCTCGGAGCTCGCCCGTGACCGCAACGACCAGCGCGCCGAACGCTTTGCCGTCGGCGAGAAGGTCGATGCCCGCGTGATCCAGTTCGACAAGAAGGCCCGCAAGGTCCAGGTGTCGATTAAGGCGCTCGAAGTCGCCGAAGAAAAGGAAGCCATCGCGCAGTACGGCTCCTCCGATTCGGGTGCGACGCTCGGCGACATCTTGGGCACCGCGCTCAAGAACCGCGACAACAAGTAAGCGAAACGCACGTTTCGCTGCATCGAAGCCCCGGCGCGAGCCGGGGCTTTTTGTTGCGTGCTCGCGGCCCGGATGGAGCGCAGCGTCACCCGGAAAGTCCTTCCTCGGCCGACGATCCCGGATTGCGCTTCGCTCCATCCGGGCTCGGACGGGCCTTGTTTTCTTCAAATTGCGCCGCAATTGATGTATCGAGAATAAGCCGATGGTTACGCTGTGACGGCACAACGCGCTCCGTCTTTCATTTTGGAGATATTCCGATGTCGCTCGATTCGGACATCATCGTCGATCGCCGCAGGATCCGCCGCAAGCTAACGTTCTGGCGCGTGATGGCCGCGTTGATCGCGGTCGCGGCGATTGCGAGCTTTGCACTGATCGCGACACCAGGTGCGCGCGGCACGTTCGCGTCTGCCGGTTCGATCGCGCGCGTCCACATCGAGGGCCTGATCCGCAGCGATTCCGATCGCACCCAGGCGCTGGAGCGGCTGGAGAATTCGCAGGCCGCTGCCGTCATCGTTCACGTCAACTCCCCGGGCGGCACCACCGCCGGCTCCGAGCAGCTCTACGATTCGCTCACCCGGTTGAAGGCGAAGAAGCCGCTCGTCGTCGTGGTCGAGGGCCTCGCCGCCTCCGGCGGCTACATCACCGCGATCGCCAGCGACCACATCATCGCCCAGCAGAGCTCGCTGGTCGGCTCGATCGGCGTGCTGTTTCAATACCCCAATGTCTCCGAGTTGCTGAAGACCATCGGCGTCAAGGTCGAGGAGGTGAAGTCGTCGCCGCTGAAGGCCGCGCCCAACGGTTTCGAGCCCACCAGCCCCGAGGCGCGGGCCGCGCTCGATGCGCTGGTGAAGGATTCCTACGCCTGGTTCAGAGGCCTGGTGAAGGAACGGCGTGGCATGGATGACACGCTGCTCGAGAAAGTGGCCGATGGCCGCGTCTTCACCGGCCGTCAGGCGATCGATCTCAAGCTGATCGACCAGATCGGCGACGAGAAGACGGCGGTGACCTGGCTGGTCGAGCAGAAGGGCGTCAAGAAGGGGCTCAGCGTGCGCGATTACAAGCTCGAGCCGCGCTTCGGCGATCTGCCATTCCTCAAGACGGCCGCCGCTGTGACGCTGGAAGCGCTGGGTTTGAGCTCGATTGCGCATCAAATCGGGCAAACCGGCGTCGCGCAGGCGGTCGATCGGTTCGGAATGGATGGAATGCTGGCCCTGTGGCAGCCGGCCGCGTCAAACTGACTGGAACCGAGGCGAGCGTGCGGGGGTTTTCCCGCGTGACGGGTGCCGGCACAGCCTGCTTTTTCGGCATTTGTCACGTATTTTCACGACGCTCAATCTTGATTTAGCGTCTTGACAGATCAAGGTATTTTCACGGAAATGGTCATCCGCACGCTCCCGGGTCCTATCTCTCGATGATCAAATCCGAACTTGTTCAGCGTATCGCCGAGCACAACCCGCATCTGTACCAGCGGGATGTCGAGAACATTGTGAATGCGATTCTCGAAGAGATCGTAGCGGCCCTCGCACGCGGTGATCGCGTCGAGCTGCGCGGCTTCGGTGCCTTCTCGGTCAAGCATCGCCCTGCACGCGCCGGGCGTAATCCGCGCACCGGCGCTCATGTGCCTGTCGACCAGAAGAGCGTTCCGTTCTTCAAGACCGGCAAGGAAATGCGCGAGCGGCTGAACCGCGACCATCCGGATCCCGGCGCGGCAGATTGAGCCCGGCGTCAGGATTTTCTGCGGTCGCGCATGATGCGGCCGCAAGCTTGATTCAAGGCGAGCGAAGCGAGATGCGAAAGTTCCTGACCGCGCTGATCGTGATTCCGCTGGGCCTGCTCCTGCTGGTTTTCGCCATCGCCAACCGGCATTTCGTCACCGTCTCCTTCGATCCCTTCATGTCGGCCGACCCGTCGCTGTCGGTCACCTTGCCGCTGTTCCTGCTTTTGATCCTGGTCGCTGCCCTTGGCGTGCTGACGGGTGGATGCGCGGCCTGGCTCGGCCAGTGGCACTGGCGGCGCGCGGCGCGCCGGAATGAGGCGGATGCACGAGCTGCCAAGGGCGAACTGGCCGATCTGCGGGCCCAAATGGCCGCGGCAAGGGCCGAGTCCCAGCGCCTCCCCGTCCCCTCGGGGGTCGGCCTTTACGGGCCCATCGGGCGAGACAAGCAGCGCGCGACGTTGTAGAAGCGGCCGCAACCGAAGCCCTGTTTTCCGGCCGCGGGCCCGCGGCCTCCATCCGCTTTGAGACCATGTCCCTGCTCGTCAAAATCTGCGGCCTGTCCACGCCCGAGACGCTTGAGGTGGCGCTCGAGGCGGGTGCCGACATGGTGGGGTTCGTGTTCTTTCCGCCGTCGCCGCGGCACCTGTCGCTGGAAGCGGGACGCGATCTCGGCCGCCAGGTGAAGCGCCGTGCGCTCAAGGTCGCGCTGATCGTCGATGCCGACGATGCCATGCTCGACAACATCATGGACGCGCTGTCGCCGGACATTCTGCAGCTCCATGGCAAGGAGAGCGTGGCGCGGCTGCGCGACATCAAGCAGCGGTTCGGCCGTCCGGTGATGAAGGCGTTGCCGGTCGCCACATCTGCCGATCTCGCGGTGCTGCCCGGCTACGCCGCAGTCGCCGACCGCATCCTGTTCGATGCGCGCGCACCGAAAGATGCAACCCGCCCCGGTGGTCTCGGCGCCCCCTTCGACTGGCACCTGCTCCAAAATCTCGATGTGAGCCTGCCCTATATGGTCTCGGGCGGGCTTCACGCCGATAACGTTGCGGAAGCCATCCGCGTCACCGGAGCCGGCGGCGTCGACGTCTCCTCCGGTATCGAGAGCGCTCCGGGCGTGAAAGATCCGGAGATGATCAAGGCCTTCATCCGCGCCGCGCGCGCCAGCCAAGATACGAGCCAAGAGTTGAGTGTCCGATGAACGTCGCCAAACCCAATTCCTACCGTAGTGGCCCCGACGAGCGCGGCCATTTCGGCATTTTCGGCGGCCGCTTCGTCGCCGAAACCTTGATGCCGCTGATCTTCGATCTGGAGAAGGCCTATACCGAAGCCAAGGCCGATCCGGCGTTCCAGGCCGAGATGAACGGCTACCTCAAGAACTATGTCGGCCGGCCCTCGCCACTTTATTTCGCTGAGCGCCTGACCGAGCATCTCGGCGGCGCCAGGATTTATCTCAAGCGCGAGGAGCTCAACCACACCGGCTCGCACAAGGTGAACAATGTGCTCGGCCAGATCATGCTGGCGCGGCGCATGGGCAAGAAGCGCATCATCGCCGAGACCGGCGCCGGCCAGCACGGTGTTGCCACCGCGACGCTATGCGCTCGCTTCGGCCTCGAATGCGTGGTCTATATGGGCGCTGTCGACGTCGAGCGGCAGCAGCCCAACGTCATCCGCATGGAGATGCTGGGCGCCAAGGTGATGCCGGTGCAGTCAGGCACGCGCACGCTGAAGGACGCCATGAACGAGGCGCTGCGCGACTGGGTCACCAACGTGCACAACACGTTCTATTGCATCGGCACGGTGGCGGGCCCGCATCCCTATCCGACGCTGGTGCGCGACTTCCAGTCGATCATCGGCAACGAGACCAAGACGCAGATGCAGGAGATCGAGGGCCGCTTGCCGGACTCGCTGGTGGCCTGCATCGGTGGCGGCTCGAATGCGATGGGCCTGTTCCATCCGTTCCTCGATGATCCCTCCGTCGAGATCTTCGGCGTCGAAGCCGCCGGCCACGGGCTCACGCAGCTGCACGCCGCCTCGATCGCGGGCGGCCGTCCCGGCGTGCTCCACGGCAACCGCACCTATCTTCTCATGGATGCGGACGGTCAGATCCAGGACGCGCATTCGATCTCGGCCGGTCTCGACTATCCCGGCATCGGCCCCGAACATTCCTGGCTGCACGAGGTCGGGCGCGTCAAATATCTCTCCGCGACGGACGACGAAGCACTCGCTGCGTTCCAATTGCTGTCGCGGCTGGAAGGCATCATTCCCGCGCTCGAGCCGGCGCACGCCATCGCCAAGGTGATGGAGCTCGCGCCGAAGCGGCCTCGGGATCACCTGATGGTCGTCAATCTCTCCGGCCGCGGCGACAAGGACGTCCCGCAAGTCGGCGACATCCTGAGGGGCAAGAAGTGACCACGCGTATCGACACCCGTTTTGCCGAGCTGAAGAAGCAGGGCCGCCCGGCGTTCGTGACCTTCCTGATGGCCGGCGACCCTGATGCGGCGACGTCGCTCGAGATCATCAAGGCGCTGCCGAGGTCGGGTGCCGACGTGATCGAGATCGGCATGCCCTTCACCGATCCGATGGCGGATGGTCCGTCGATCCAGGCCGCGGGTCTGCGCGCGCTCAAGGCCGGCATGACGCTGAAGAAGACGCTCGAGCTCGTGCGCGGCTTCCGCAAGGACGACAACGCGACGCCGATCGTGCTGATGGGCTATTACAATCCGATCTACATCTACGGCGTCGACAAGTTCCTGGCTGACGCGAAGAGCGCAGGTGTCGATGGCCTCATCATCGTCGATCTGCCGCCGGAGGAAGACGACGAGCTGTGCCTGCCGGCGATGAAGGCCGGCCTCAACTTCATCCGCCTGGCGACGCCAACCACCGACGACAAGCGCCTGCCGGCCGTGCTCGCCAACACCTCGGGCTTCGTCTACTACGTCTCGATCACCGGTATCACCGGAGCGGCGGCTGCGGACTCCTCGGCGGTGAGCGAAGCCGTTGCCCGCATCAAGCGACATACCAAGTTGCCGGTCTGCGTCGGCTTCGGCATCCGCACGCCGGAGACAGCCAAGGCGATCGCCTCGCATGCCAATGGCGCCGTAGTTGGCACAGCGCTGGTCGATGCGCTCAAGAACAGCCTCGACGCCGAGGGGCGAGCGACCGATAAAACCGTTGACGCCGTCGCCGAGCTGACGGCGGCCCTGGCCCGGGGCGTCAAGGGGGCGCAGCAAGCGGCGGAATAGGCCATAGTTCCGCTTTAGCTCTTAAGTTTGAGCATGATCTTGTCGGAAAACCGCTTCACACTTTTCCGGATCATGCTCTAAGGCAGGCGATACGGCGGCTTGCCGGGCAGCGGCCCGGCCGCCATATATTCTTCAGGCGACCCGCGAGGCGGTTCGCGCATCGGAGCAAAGCATGAACTGGCTTACCAATGTGGTCCGGCCGAAGATCCGCAACATGCTGCGGCGGGAGACGCCGGAGAATCTGTGGATCAAGTGTCCGGATTCCGGACAGCTCGTGTTCTACAAGGACGTCGAGGCCAACCAGTTCGTCATCCCCGGCTCGAACTACCACGTGCGCATGGGCGCGGTGGCGCGGTTGAAGTCGATCTTCGACAACGAGACCTGGTTCGACGTCGCGCTGCCCGAGGTCACGCCCGATCCGCTCAAGTTTCGCGACGAGAAAAAATACGTCGACCGCATCAAGGATGCGCGCGCGCGCACCAACCTCAACGACGCGATCAAGGTCGGCTACGGCAAGCTCGAAGGCTCCGCCGTCGTCGTCGCCGTGCAGGACTTCGATTTCATGGGCGGCTCGCTCGGCATGGCCGCGGGCGAAGCCATCGTGCGCGGAATGGAGCTCGCGGTTGAGAAGAAGTCGCCATTCATCGTGTTTGCCGCATCGGGCGGCGCGCGCATGCAGGAAGGCATTTTGTCGTTGATGCAGATGCCGCGCACCACGGTGGCGGTGCAGATGCTGCGTGAGGCAAAACTGCCCTATATCGTCGTGCTGACCAATCCGACCACCGGCGGTGTCACCGCGTCCTACGCCATGCTCGGCGACGTGCACATCGCCGAGCCCGGCGCGTTGATCGGTTTCGCCGGCGCGCGCGTGATCGAGCAGACCATCCGCGAAAAGCTCCCCGAGGGGTTCCAGCGCGCCGAGTATCTGAAGGAGCACGGCATGGTCGACATGGTCGTACATCGCCACGAATTGCGTCCGACCCTGGCACGGCTCTGCCGCCTGCTGACCAAGGCGCCGGCGCAGGAAGGCGCGTCGAAATCGGTGCAGCCGGTCGCGAGCCCCGCGCAGATCGTATCGGCCGCCGAGACGGCGCCGGCTGCGCCCCACGCGTGAACGCGTCCTCTGACAGCACAAAGCCGCCGCTCGGCGAACTGATCGGGC
This sequence comes from Bradyrhizobium sp. 147, assembly GCF_023073935.1. Taxonomy (NCBI): domain Bacteria; kingdom Pseudomonadati; phylum Pseudomonadota; class Alphaproteobacteria; order Hyphomicrobiales; family Nitrobacteraceae; genus Bradyrhizobium; species Bradyrhizobium sp. 147. The sequence goes on from NZ_JADPKL010000078.1 coordinate 11,163, forward strand.
GGCTGTCGGCCCTGCATCAGAAACGCATCGATCTCGGGCTCGAGCGGATGCATCGTCTGCTCGCGCGGCTCGGCCATCCCGAACGCAAGCTGGCGCCGGTGATCCACATCGCCGGCACCAACGGCAAGGGCTCCACCCTCGCCTATCTGCGCGCGACGCTGGAGGCCGCGGGCTTGCGCGTCCACGCCTATACCTCACCCTATCTCGTCCGCATCAACGAATGCTTCCGGCTCGGTCGCGTCGGCGGCGGCGTGCTCGTCAGCGACGATGAACTGCGCACTGCTCTGGAAGAGATCGAGCGCGTCAATGCCGGCGAGGCTGCGACATTGTTCGAGCTGAAGACCGCCGCGGCTTTCCTCTTGTTCGCACAGAATCCGGCCGATGTCGTGCTGCTCGAAGTCGGCCTCGGCGGCCGGCTCGATTCGACCAATGTGGTCGATGCGCCGGCGGCCTGCGTGATCACGCCTGTCAGCATGGACCACATGGACTTCCTTGGGTCGACCCTGACATCGATCGCCGGCGAGAAGGCCGCGATCATCAAGCGTGGCGTGCCCGTGATTTGTGCCGAGCAGGCTGCCGAGGCGATGACCGTGATCGAAGCACAGGCCAGGCGCATGCGCGCGCCGCTGTTTGCGGCGAACGAAAGTTGGCACGTCAATGTCGAGCGCGGACGTCTGGTCTATTCCGACGATCGCGGCCTGATGGATCTTGCGGCGCCGCGCCTGTTCGGACGCCATCAGTTCGACAATGCCGGCCTTGCAATCGCGACGCTGCGCGCCCTCCCGGGGTTCAAGATCAACCAGACGGCGTTCGAGGCCGGTATCGTCGGGGCGGAATGGCCGGCACGAATGCAGCGCATCACCTCGGGGGAGCTGCTCTCTTGGGGACCGCACGGCTCGGACATCTGGCTCGATGGTGGGCACAATGCGGAAGGCGGCCGCGTGGCCGCCGCCGCGCTCGGTGATCTCGAAGAGCGGGTGTCGCGGCCGCTGGTCGTCATCGCCGGCATGATGGCCAACAAGGACGCGCGGGGTTTTCTTGCCAATTTCGCCGGGCTTACCCGTCACATCATCGCGGTGCCGATCCCTGATGCCGAGAACGCGATGCCGGTCGACCGCCTGGCGGACGCCGCGCGCAGCCTCGGCATGCGCGTCGAGCCCGCGCCTGGCATCGAAGCTGCGCTGCGCGCATTGGCGAAGCTCGCCTACGAGGTGCCGCCACGCATTCTGATCACCGGCTCGTTGTATCTGGCCGGCCACGTGCTCGCAATCAACGGCACGCCTCCTGCATAGCGACTACGGTGACCACGATGCGTTTTGCTGCGATTGCCGACGTCCACGGAAACTACCTCGCGCTCGAAGCGGTGCTCGCCGATATCCGCACCCTCGGCGTTGCCGACGTCGTCAATCTCGGCGACATGCTGAGCGGGCCGCTCGATGCGCGCAGGACGATCGAGATCCTGATGAGGCTCGACGCCGTGCACGTGCTTGGCAATCACGACCGCTATCTGCTCGACCGCGCTCCGGAAAAGATGGGCTCGTGGGATCGTCCCGCCCATGCGCAGATCGACGCCGCGCAGCTCGACTGGCTGCGCGCGCAGCCGATGACACGGGTCTTCCGAGAACAGGTGTTCCTTTGCCACGCGACGCCCGGCAGCGACGAGGTGTACTGGCTCGATACCGTGCGTCCCGACGGCACGGTGGCGCTGTCGCCGCTCGATCGCATCGAACCATTCGCGCAAGGCATCACGCAGTCGTTGATCCTCTGCGCCCACACCCACCTTGCACGGGCCGTGCGCCTGCGCGACGGGCGGCTGATCGTCAATCCCGGCAGCGTCGGCAGTCCCGGCTTTCGGGACAAGCATCCATTCCCGCATGTCGTCGAAGCCGGCACGCCGCACGCGCGTTATGCCGTTCTCGAACTCGCTGACGGCGCTTGGCAGGTGACGTTGCGCCACGTCACTTATGATCACGAGGCCATGGCCGCGCTGGCGCGACGCAACAATCAGCCCGAACTGGCGAATGCGCTGGCGACGGGGTGGATCAAATAGCTGTGGCTACTTCACTTCAATAACTTCATCGGATCGGCCACTTTCTGCGCCAACTGCTCGAATGTGCATTGCCGCGGTGCCTTGTCGGGACGCCAGCGCAGGATCGAGGTGCCGTGGCGGAAGCGTTCTCCGCTGAAATGGTCGTAGCAGACCTCGATCACCAGCTTCGGCTTGAGCGGACACCATTTGGCCGAGCGCTCGGTGGACCAGCGGCTCGGTCCGCCCGGCGCGTTGCCGGTAAAACCGGGCTCGCCAATCAATGCCTCCAGGCAATCGGTCAGCGCCGGCTTCTCCTGCGCCTTGATCGCCGAGGTGAAGCCGACATGGTGCAGCAAGCCCTTGTCGTCATAGAGCCCGAGCAGCAGCGAGCCGACCACGTTGCGGCCGCCGATCTTGTTGCTGGCATAGCGGAAGCCGCCGACAACGCAATCGGCGCTGCGAAACTTCTTGATCTTCTGCATGCCCTCGCGCGTTCCCGCCTGGTAAGGCAGGTCGACGCGCTTGGCGATGACGCCATCCGAGCCGCCGCCCGACTGCGCCAGCCATTTTTGGGCGGTGGTGTAGTTCGTCGTCGCCGGCGAGAGACGGAAAAGGCTGTTCCTCAAATGATCTTTCGCAAATGCTTCCAGGACCGGGCGCCGCTCGCTCAGCGATTTTGCGGCAAGCTGCTTCTCCTTGGCTGTTTCGAGCAGGTCGAAGACGAGGTAGAGCGCCGGCGTATCCTGCGAGAGTTTCTTCACGCGGCTTGCCGCGGGATGGATTCGTTGCAGCAATGCGTCGAAGGAAAAGCCCTTGCCGTGCGGCACGACGATCTCGCCGTCGAGCGTGAAACGATCCGCTTTCAGGCTCAGCGCGGCGGCGACGATCTCAGGAAAATAGCGCGCGAGATCCTCGCCGGACTTCGAGCGGAGATCGACGTCGCTGCCACTGCGCGCCAGCAAGCAGCGGAAGCCATCCCACTTCGGCTCGTACTGCCACTCCTTGCCGCGCGGGATCGCCTCGACCGACCTCGCCTCCATTGCTACGAGTAAGGTCGATTTTCGGGCGCGTTTTGCGGGAGGGGCTGGCAAGGGAAGGGACTCGTCCTACGCTGAACATGTCCCGTCAACGCAAAACGGCCGGCTTTCGCCGGCCGCTTTCGAAAATAATCCTGCGCGAGGCGGATCAGACCGCGGAGGTGATCCACTGCTGAAGCTTCGCCTTCGGCGCCGCGCCCACCTGGCGGGAAGCCATCTCACCGCCCTTGAAGATCATCAGGGTCGGGATCGACATGACGCCGTACTTGGACGCGGTCTTCGGACTCTCGTCGACATTGAGCTTCACGATCTTGACCTTGTCGCCCATCGCGCCGGCGATCTCGTCGAGGGCGGGCGCGATCATGCGGCAGGGGCCGCACCATTCGGCCCAGAAATCGACGACCACGGGGCCGTTCGCCTTGAGCACTTCGGTTTCGAAATCGGCGTCGGAAACCTTGCTAACGGCCATTGGAGTACCTCACTCTGTTGAAAGAATCGGCGCGACCTGGAATCGCGCTTGGGATCATGGGGTCAACCTATGAACGGCCCCTTGCCGGGTCAAGGACGCTCACACCGAGATGAAGGGATGCCAGCGCCGCGTCCAGCGCGGGGGCCGAAATCTCCATATATTCAAGGGCCTCGGTCCAGAGCAGGACGGCGCGGACCGGCTTTTGGGGATAAAGCCGCGATAGCACTGCCCGGTACAGCGCGAGCTGCCGGACATAGGCGGCGGGTGCCTCGGCCGCGCTTCCGGGCGCCGCCCGGTTGGTCTTGAAATCGACGATCAGGACCTCCTCGGGGCGAACGACCAGCCGGTCGATCTGCCCCGACACCAGCACCGGGACGCCGCCCGGCCGCTCCAATTTGCCGATGATGGCGACCTCGGCCCTGCTGCCGGCGGCAAAGACCGGGGCGAAGCGCGGCTCAGTGATCAAGGCGAGCACCTTGTCGGCCAGCGCGGCGCGGTCGGCCTCCGGCCAGTCCGGGGCATTGCGGGCCATGAAGTCCCGTGCGGCCTCGCGCCGGCGCTCGGCGGCGATATCAGGCAGGGATTGCAGCAGCCGGTGCACCAGCGTGCCGCGTTGCAGCGCCAGCGCGCGCGACTGCACCGATTCGCCTGATCGTACGCTGCGGCCCTGTTCGGCCGACTGGCCGGAGGGGCGCAGGGCATCATCGTCGACGGTCTCGCGCGGAGCCGGCGTCCGCAGCCAGCCCGGCAGCGTGATCGTCTGGCGGACCGATGCCGCCGGTGCGCCCAGTGCCACGACATCCTCCGGCCGCGAGAACCGCGTCACCTTGCCGAGCGGCGTCTCGATGACCTGCTTGTCCAGGCCCGAGCCGGCGAGACCGGTATCGACCAGATCGTACCAGCTCAGCTTGCGGACGGTCTTCATATTGCCGGGCATGCAGCCGCCGACGATCAGGCGGTCGGCCGCGCGCGTCATCGCGACATAGAGCAGGCGGCGATATTCGTCCTCGGTCTCCTCCAGCATCGCCTTGCGCGCCTCGGCGACCGGCTTCGGGTCGTCCGCCTTGCGACCGGCCCAGACCACCACCTCGCCGCCATTGCCGCGCGGCACATGGATCAGCCGCAGCCGCTGCGAGTCCGCGGGCGAGGACGTAGTGTCCACCATGAACACGACCGAAGCCTCCAGGCCCTTGGCGCCGTGCACCGTCATCACCCGCACCTCGTCGCGCGAGATTTCCATGTCGCGCTTCACCTCGGTGTCGGCCGAACGCAGCCAGGCCATGAAGCCTTGCAGCGAGGCCGGCGCCTTGCGCTCGTAGTTCAGTGCCAGCTCCAGAAATTCGTCGAGCGCATCGTTGGCCTCAAAGCCGAGCCGGCGCAGGATGCGCGCACGGCCGCCATCGCCGCCGAGCAGCCAGGCGTAGAACGCGAACGGCGTCTCCTCGCGCGCGCGTGCCTCGCAGGCTTCCAGGCGCCGCAATGCCGTGGCGAACTTCTCGCTTGTGGCTGCATGCTCGCGAAGCGCACGGCGCAGCGATCCTTTGCGATCCCAGGCGAGGGTAAAGAGGTCGTCGTCATCGAGCCCGAACAGCGGGCTCTTCAGCGCCACCGCGAGCGCGAGATCGTCCTGCGGCAGCAGCAGCGCATCGGCGAGATTCATCAGATCGATGATGGCGATGTGCTCGGTGAGCTTGAGCCGATCGGCGCCGGCGACCGGCACGTTGGCATGCTTCAGCGCCTGGATCACGGCATCGAATGCGTTGCCGCGTCGCCGCACCAGGATCAGCATGTCGCCATAGCGCAGCGGCCGGCGTTCGCCTTCGTGCCCCGTCAGCGTGCCGCTCTCGACCAGCCGCTTGATTTCGGCCTGGATGCGATGCGCGAGCTTTACTTCGGGGCTGGTGACGGCGACGCCGTCGAAGGGGGCGCGCCAGCCTTCGATGTCCTGCCGATCGTCGGCCTCCGCGAGATCCCACAGCTCGATCACGCTCGGCCCTGCATCGGCGAGGGCGTTGTGCAGGGGGTGGCCGATCTCGACCGAATGGATGCTCTTGTAGATCTGGGGATCGCGGAAGACGTGATCGACCGAGTGCAGGATCGTGGCGCCCGAGCGGAACGAATAGGTGAAGGCGACCGGGTCGAATTTCAGCCCGGCCGCGGTGAACTTGCGGTGCAGCTCGCGCCGTCGGGCATCGAATTCGTGGGGAGCCGCGCCCTGGAACGAGAAGATCGATTGCTTCTCGTCGCCGACGGCGAAGATGGTGCGGTTCAGCCCCTCCCGCGCGCCTTCGCCTGCGGTGAACTCGGAGATGATGTGCGCGACGATGTCCCATTGCCGCGGGCTGGTATCCTGGGCCTCGTCGATCAAGACGTGATCGACGCCGCGATCGAGCTTGTAATGCACCCAGCCCGCGGAGACGCGGTCCAGCATCGCCAGCGTCTTGTCGATGAGGTCGTCGTAGTCGAGCAGGCCGCGCTCCTGCTTCTCGCGGCGGTAGTTTTGGGCAGCAGCGGTCGCGATATGTAGCAGGGCCGCGGTGCGGTCGCGCATGGTCACCGCGCGGCGCTTCTCGATCAACCCGCCGAGCCGCTGCGCCTCGGCCTCGAACAGCCGGGCCACGGACGGGTTGTGATCGCAAAACTTCTTGGTCAGCACCACCTTGCGCGGCAGCTTGTCGTCGGTAAGGAAGACGCAGAGATAGGCATCGACCTGCGCGCTGCCGGAAAAGACTTTTGCTTCGCGGAGCCGGCCGGCCTGGTCCTTGTCCGACTTGCTGCCGTCCTCCAGCGCAAGCGCGATATCGTCCCAGCGCGACCGCGGCAGGAAAGGGCCGTCGAGAATCTCCATCTCGACATCCTCGATCTGGTCGCCCGCATCGACGCCCAGCACAGCCGCCATCTGTTCGACCGCCGCTCCGGCATCGCCAGCTTGGTCGGTCCAGGCCATGAAATGATCGCGGCTGAGGCACGCCTCGCGTACGACCTCCTTGAAGGTGACGTCGGCGGCGCTCGCCATTGCCGTCAACAGTGCGCGGCCGGTGACGCTCTCGGGATCGCGCGCGGCCTCCAGCAGCACCTTCAGATTGGCGCGTTCCATCATGTCGGTCTGGTCGCGCTCGTCGATCACGGCGAAGCGTGCCGGCACGTTGGCTTCGAACGGGAACTGCTGGAGCAGGCGTGTGCACAGCGCGTGAATCGTTTGCACCTTCAGCCCGCCCGGCGTTTCCAGCGCGCAGGCGAACAGCTTTCGCGCCTCGCGCCGCAGCTTTGCACTGGGATGCGGGATGCCGACCGCGCGAATGGCTGCGTCGAGCGCAGCGTCGTCCAGCGTCACCCAATGGCCGAGCGTGGTGAACACGCGCTCGGCCATGTTGGCGGCCGCGGCCTTGGTGAAGGTGATGCAGAGGATCTTTTCCGGCGGCACGCCCGCGAGCAGCAGACGGAGGACCCGCTGCACCAGCACATGCGTCTTGCCCGAGCCCGCGTTGGCCGACACGAAAGCCGATGCGGTCGGATCGGATGCACGCGCCTGCCGCGCGCGCACCTCGTCGGGGATGGGGCGCGGTGCCTTCACCATTCCTCGATCCCCAATCCGCCGGCCGCCGACCATTCCTTGATCCGGGCGAGATCGTCATAGGTGCCGTAGCGGTTCGCCCACATCGGCAGGTTCAGCGAGGTGTAGGCCTGGTTCTCGTCCTCGAAGGCGCGGATCAGCGCCTCCAATTTGGCGCGCGCCTCGGCCGCCGCAGTGTCTGGTGGTTGCGGCTCGTCGCCTGGCTTGAACTTGAGCTCGAGAACCCGCTCCTCGCCCGGCGGATTGTTGCCGCTGAGGCGGACATAGACGAGCTGGCTCACGGACGCGCCGGCCTCGATGTCGGGGAAGCCTCCCTCGCGCAGGATCGCAGCTTCCAGCGTGAGCTGGGGCGACAGGCCCATGCGGACCTGCTTGCCGGTGGGCGGCTGCCCGGTCTTGTAATCGAGGATGGCATAGCGGCCGCCCTGGCGCCGTTCGATGCGGTCCGCGCGCGCGGAGAGGCGGAAGCTGCGCGCGTTGTCGAGCGTGATCGAGATCTCGCCGTGGGTCTCTGCCGTGATGGCCTCGATCGCATCGCGCCGCGCCGTCTCCCATTCGCCGAACCAGCGCGCGATGCGCTGGAAACGCGGCCACCACAGCGCCCGCGCCTCGGGCCGCTCCATCAGCGGGGCAAAATGTTTTTCGCCAATCGCGCGCAGCACGCGCGCGGGATCGTCCGGCAGGCGTGCCGCATAGGTTTCCGTGAACTCGCCGAGCGCGCCATGGATTGCCGAGCCGCGGTCGGCAGCCGAGAGCGGCATGTCGACGGGATCGAGCGCATCTAATCGCAAGATGCGCTTGGCGTAGATCGTGTAGGGATCGCGCAGCCAGTCTTCGATTTCGGTGACCGACATCTTGAGCGGCCGCGTCGCGCGCGGCGGTCGCGGCTCCGGCTGCTTGATCGGCCTGACCTCGTCGGGCTGGTCCATTGCGCCGGCGAACTGCACGTATTTCTCGCCGGCGCGAACTGCCGCCTTCCAGTGATGGTCGCCCGCAACCGCCTCTAACCGGTGCAGGAAGCGCGACGCCACCGCCGGCGCGCCGCCGGCCTTGGCGGAATGGGTGAGGATCACCTCGTCGGCGCCCAGCAACTGTGCGAAGTCATGCGCGGAGAGGCCGATGCGGCGCTCCGGCAGATCGAGACCGAGCTCGTGCCGCATCGGCCGGCTGAGCCAGGGATCGATGCGTGGTGCCGGTGGCCAGACGCCCTCGATTAAGCCGCCGACGATGATGCGGTCAGCCTGCATCAGGCGCGATTCCAGGGGGCCGTAGATTTGCAGCCGCGCGCCCGGCCTATCCCGCCGCCGCACCGCGCGGTCGCCGAACGCGGTCTGGAAGACATCGGGATAGTCAGGCAACGGCACCATCAACCCGCTGGTCGTTCCGCCGCGCAGCAGATCGTCGAACGCGCTGGCGAGGGCGAGGCCCTCGCGATCCTCGAAGCCGAGCGGAATGCCCTGCTCATCGCGCGACAGCTCGATCAGGATTTCGCGATGCCGGTGCGCGAGCTCGGTGAAGTCATAAGGTTTTGATGAGGCCAGGCTCTCGATCGGCGCCAATGCGTGTCGCAAGGCATCGATCAGCGCCTGGATGCGATCGAGATCCTCCGCCTTGAGCCGCGCGCGGGGCTCCGCGCGATGGAGCGCGGAGACTTCGCTGCGCCACAGCTTTGCCAGTTCGTCGCGAAAACGGTTGAATTCGCGCAACAGGCCGGCCGTGCCGGCGGGTGGGCGTGTGCCGCGCAAGACCGCGAGCTCGAGTCCTTCGATCGCCGCCTTCCATGCGCCAGGCAGCCGGCCGAGCCGGCACAGCGGATGCTTCAGCATCGCCAGGAGCGTCGGCGGCTCCAGGCCCTTGGTCGCGGCCTCTGCCGCGAGGCGGGCAAAGACACCGGCCGATGTTTCCATCAACACGTCGCCGCCGGAATCGTCGAAGGCGAGGTCCCATCGGGTCAGCGCAGCCATTACCCGCCGCGCCAGCGCGCGATCGGGCGTCACCAGCGCCGCCGATTTGTCGAGATGCCGCGCCTCGCGCATCGCGATGGCGATCGCGAGGGCTTCCATTTCGGGGTTGGGGGCTTCTACGACCGCCAGGTTCTTCATGCCGCCGGCGATCTTTGCGGCGACATCCGGCTGCTTCAGCCGGTCATGCCAAACTTCCGTCTTGACCGAGGGCCGCATCGATTCCGATGCGAGCAGATCACGCCCGCCTTCTGCCGGCGGGTGGAGAATGTCGACGTCGCTGCGCTTGATGCCAAAACGCTGCAACAGCGCATGCATGGCATATTGCGGATGGTTCGACGCCGGATGCTCCGCGAACTTGCCGATCGCATCGCGCACGCCGCCGATGGTGCGCCAGGCGTCCTCGTCGAGATCGGTGTCGAGGCCCGGCAGAACCACGGCGCCATGCGGCAGCAATGCGACCGCATGGAGGAATTTAGCGGTGGCCGGCATCGAGCCGGTTGAACCGGCCGCGATCACCGGCCCGTTCGGATGCGCGGTCAGCCGCCTGGCTTCCGCCGCGATGAGGAGATCGCGCCGTGCCGCCGGCTCGATCCGTTTGATCTCGGCGAGGTGGCCGGGCCAGGCAACGCGCGCGATGCGCAAAAATTCGAGCGAGTGCTGCCAATAGCGGTCGAGATTATCAGGCACGAGCCCATCGAGCGCGCTCCAGTCGACACCGCGCGTCACCATATCGTCGATCAGCCGTGCAAGATCGGACGCCAATGCAAGCGTCGAGGCGGGGCCGCCGACCACCAGCGGGGACAGCACCGGGCGCTTGGCCCAGGCCGCCACCAGTTGCGCCAGTGTCAGCCGCCGTTCGAGCTCGCCGAGCCGGGGCGGAATGTCGAGCGGCGTCGTGCCGGAGAACTGTTCGCCCTGGTCGGCGAAGGCGAGCTCGTCCTCGTCGATGTCGCCGAGTGCGACGATGCGCGGCAGCACCACAGCATCCGCCTTCATCTCGTCGAGGAAGATCTCGCGGACCACGCGCATCGCGCGTCGGGTCGGCAGGTACAGAGTCGCATCCGCAAGCCGCGCCGGTTCTTTGCGCGCTTCGAAGCCTTCGACCAGCCGGCCGTCGAGCAGGCTCGCGACGACAGTGCGCAGGAACGGAACTGAGATGGGAATGCTGAAAACGCGCATGGGCTGCCTGATTCGATCAGGCGCCAATATAGGCAGACAAGGTCAAATGGTCATGGGTCCGGTGAGGATCTTCCCCGCTGTTCGCTGCACCAAGACAGTGTCATCATCCGCGACAGCGGATGATCCAGTATTCCAGAGACGCCGGTTGCAAGAACCTCGCCGCCGCGGCGCACGGGATGCCCCGCCTTCGCGGGGGCATGGAAGTGGTGCAAGTGGCTAAGTCTTACGCCACGCTCTCCAGAAACGCCTCTTCAGCTGCATGCACCGCATCAGGCGTGCCGACATGCATCCAGACGCCGTCGAGCCGCAGGCCGAACAGCCGCTCCTGCTCGTTGGCGCGATCGAACATTTTTGTCAGCGAGAACTCGCCCCTGGGCGCATCGGCAAAGATCGCGGGCGACATGATCGCGGCGCCGGCATAGACGAACGGAACGACCTCCTTTTCCTTGCGCTTGCGCAAGGCCCCGTCGGGCAGCATGCCGTAATCGCCGCGGCCGCTATAGCCGATGCTGGTTGCGGTCGGCGCCATCAGCAGCAGAATGTCCATGCGCGCGGGGTCGAAGTTTTCCGCAAGCCGCGTCAGGTTCGAGCGCACGCCGTCGATCCACAGCGTGTCGGAATTGACGTGGAAGAACGGCGCATCGCCGAGCAGCGGCAGCGCCTTGACGACGCCGCCGCCGGTGCCGAGCACCTGGTTGCGTTCGTCGGAGATGGTCACGCGCGGATGCTGGCGCGATGCGGTGTGATTTATGATCTGGTCCGGCAGATAGTGCACGTTGACCACCGCCTCGGTCACGCCGGCATGGCCGAGCTTGTCGAGCACGTGGTCGAGCAGCGGCTGGCCAGCCACCGGCACCATCGGCTTCGGCATCTTGTCCGTCAACGGGCGCATGCGCAGGCCGAACCCTGCGGCAAGCACCATGGCTTTGGTCGGTTTGACGGACATTCTTCGCTTTCTCAAATCCCTCGATTTCGCTTTCGCGGCAATCCTAGCATGAGCCTCGGCCAGCCGCACCGCATCCCAACCGCCTTAATCGCCCGTCGTGACGGTTGTACGACGGGTGTTGCCGTCACGCCCCGATGGCTGTGGAGCGCACCTTTCTCTTCTTGTCGCCGAGCTTGAGGAAATTGACGCCGATCTGGTCGCCATTGACCCAGGCCAGCTCGCAGCGCCGGTACGCAAGTCCGGTGGACGACAGCAGGAGAAAAAATTCCTTCAGGTGCAGGCCTTCGACCGAGCCGTCGATGGTCAGCTTGGCGCCGGTGTCGGAAACGTCCTCCATGGTGCAATCACGCCGCCAGGTGCCGTCGATGCCCATCATCTGGGCCGGAACCCCGCGCTCGAAAACGACCCGGTTATTGCCGCGCTGATCCGCTTTCGCCGTCATCACCCTTGCTCCAGCCCCGTAACGATCCGGCTGCCTCGCGGCCAGAATAGCGACATCTTGGCTAACGGCTGGTAAATCGGACGCGGATCAGGGTTGCGGCGGCGGGACGTTGGCGAGATACCAGTCGCGCAAAGAGCCGAGCGCGGGATGCGCCAGCGAGCGCTGGAGATAGGTCCAGATCCGCGGCTGGTGACGCAGATAATGCGGCTTGCCATCGCGGCGATTCAGCCGGGCGAAGGTGCCGAGCAGGCGGGTGTTCCGCTGCGCCGACATGATGGCGTAGAGCTCGGCGAAGCCGGCGGCGTCGAAGCTTGCGTCGTTGGCGCGGCGTGCCTTGATATAGCGCGACAGCAGCGTCAGCTCGAGGCTTTCGGGCACGTCGATGCGGGCGTCCTGGAGCAACGACACCACATCGTAGGATTTCGGTCCAAGCACGGTGTCCTGGAAATCGATCACGCCGACGCGTTCGATGCCGCTGCGATTCCCAAGCCAGATCAGATTGGGCGAGTGGTAGTCGCGGATGATCCACGTCCGCGGCGCCGCCAAGGGCTTCTTCAGCAGCTCGCGCCACATCGCGAGAAACTCGGCGCGCGCCTCTTGGCTGAGCGGAGCATTGCGATCGGGCAGATACCATTCCGGCATCAGGCCGATCTCGATCAGCAGCGCCTCGGCGTCGAAGATCGGTATCTCGTAGCTCTGACCGGCGAGCGGCAAGGTTTCCGGCAGCGTCCTGCTGTGCAGCATGGCCAGCACATCGATCGCAGCCTCATAGCGTTCGGGAATCGGGCGCGGCGGATCGCCTTCGATCACGCCTTCGCTGCCGAAATCTTCGGTGATCAGAAAGCCGTGGTCGAGATCGGAATGGTGGATCGCAGGCGCAGAGATTCCCTGTGCACGCAGGCCTTCGTCGATGGCGACAAAGGGCTTTACATTTTCGGCGAGATGCACTGCGGCGCTGTAGGATTTTCCGCCATAAAGGGCCGCGCCGTCGGGGCGCTGCGGAAAGTTCATGAGAATGACGCTCTCGCCGTCGCGCCGCAGCCGCGCATAAGAGCGGGTCGAGGCATCGCCGGCCATGCGCCGACGCGTCGCATCGAGATAGCCGGAGACGTCGAGGAATTCGCGCAGCGCCTTCAGTCGCACGACTTGCGCGGCGCCCTTGCCGTAACCGGTGATGTCGGCCGCGCGCGCATTCGAGCCCAGCGCCGGCCGGTGCGTCAGCGCGATGTCGATGCGGTCTTCGGGCATCGCCGACGGCGCACGCTCTGGCCATTCGATCAGAACGAGGGTTGCGTCGGGCAGCGGCGACAGCCCGATCTCCTCGAGCTCGCTCTCGTCCTCGACGCGGTAGAGGTCAGCATGCATCACGGGGAAGGGCGGCAGCTCGTAGCCCTGCACCAGCGTGAAGGTCGGGCTCGGAACCTCCAGCGTCTCGTCACCGGCGAGATAGCGGATCAGGGCGCGCGCGGCTGCGGTCTTGCCGGCACCGAGATCGCCAGTGAGCGTGACGGCGTCGCCGGGGCCGACCAGCAGCGCGAGGTCGGCCATCAATTGCGCGGTAGCCGTCTCGTTGTGGAGCGCGACCGAGAATGTGGTTGCTTCGGTCATTCGGCGGCGTCGCGATGCGCCGCCTGGTCGGTCGGGAAGTCGCAGATCACGACCGTGCCCCGGCCGACGATCGAGTCCACCCGAACTTTGCCGCCATGCAGCTCGACGAAGGAGCGCACCAGCGAAAGGCCGAGCCCGGCGCCGCGGTGACGCGAGCCCTGCGAGCGGCTTTCGAACCAGTTGAACACCTTGTCCTTCATGTCGGCAGGTATTCCAGGCCCTGAATCTGTCACGGTGAAGACCACGCTGCGCTCGGTGCGGCGTGCGCTGATGCCGACGGTGGAATCCTGTGGAGAAAACCCGACTGCGTTGGCAAGGAGGTTATAGAGCACCTGCACCACGCGCTTCTCGTCGCCGATGAAGCTGCCGATGTCGGGCGCGATCTCGACCTTGAGGCGGATGCGGTCAGTGGCGAGGCGGTCCTGGATACCCTCGGCCGCGAGCTCGATGGCCTTGCTGACGTCGACCGGGCCGAGTTCCAGCTTCATCGCGCCGGCGTCGATGGTGGCGAGATCGAGGATGTTGTTGGTCAGCGCCAGCAACGCATTGGTCGATTTGGTGACGTAGTCGAGATATTCGGCCTGCTTCGGCGTCAGCGGTCCGGTCGAGGGATCGCTGAGGAAGTGCGCGAAGCCGATGATGGTGGTGAGCGGCGAGCGCAGCTCGTAGGAGACGTGGTGGACGAAATCCACCTTCATCTGGTCGGCGGCCTCCAACGCCTCGTTGCGCTCGCGCAGCGCGCGTTCGACATTTTCGGTGTCGGTGATGTCCTGGAACGTCAGCATGGTCGCGCCGTCATGCAGCGGGCGGATCATGCCATCGAGCACGCTGCCGTCCTTGCGTTCCAGCTTCAGCGGCACGTCGGCGCGGTTCTCGATCGAGGTGATGGCTTCGCGGATCTGGCGCCAGACCACGGGATTGTCGTAGAGCTGATGACACCAGGCTTCGACCGTCTGGATGTGCGGCTCGTCGCGCATGGCATCGCTGGACAGCTTCCACATCCGGACAAAGGCCGGATTGAACAGCTGCGCCTTGCCGTTGCTGCCGAACACCGCGACGCCTTCCGCGAGGCTGTCCAGCGTCTCGCGCTGAACCCGGATCATGCCGTCGAAGCGGCGGGCGAGCTCGAGGCTCTCGGTGACGTCGTCGAACAGATAGGTGACGCCGCCTTCGGGGTTCGGCGTGGTGACGACCGAAAGCGCGCGGCCGTCGGGAAGGTACCAGGTGTCCTTGGCGGTCTCGACCGCGCGATAGGCTTCGTGCAGCTTGGCCTTCCAGGCGCGGAAGTCCGGCTGCTCCGGCAATTTGCGCGCGGCGCGGAGCTGGTCGAGCACACTGGAATCATCAGGGTTGGCGTCGAGGAAGGTGCGGTCGAGGTCCCACAGCCGCCGATAGGAATCGTTGTAGAAGGCGAGGCGCCGCTGGCCATCGAACACGGCAACGCCCGAGGAGAGCTGGTCCAGCGTGCGGCGATGCGCTTCCGCCATGCGTACGAGGGCCGAGCTCAGCGCGTCTGCCTCGCTGGCATCGATGGCGACGCCGACACTGCCGCTGCCGACATTGACCGCGCGCACGTCATACATGCGCCGCTCACCACCGATCACGATCGGCAGCCGCGAGGTGAAGTTGGCGGCGTCCTTCAGCCCCCGGTCCATCGCGGTGCGGTTGGCGCTGTCGAGCAGCTCGAGCTTGCGCTCCTGGGCATCGATGATGCTGTTCGCCTCAGTCGCTCGGACATAGGCGGGGTTGGCGTAGGTCAGTGCGCCATTCTCCCCCTTGGCCCAGATCGGCCAGGGTGCTGCGGCGGCGAAGCCACGCAGCATCTCGGTCTCGTCGGAGAGCGCCTTGTAACGCAGATTGGTCTCGGCCAGATCGCGCCGGAGCCCGGAGAGTTCGCGAATCCGGACAATGGCCTGGCCGCCGATGGCGCGGCCGATGGCCTCGAGCGTGTGGCCATGCGCAGTCGTCAGCGTCAGTTGGAACCCATCGCCGCGCTCGCGCAGCGCATCGACCGCATGATCCATCTGGAGCGCGGGTTCCGGCGGCAGCCAGGTTCCGAATGCGAGCACGCGTTGCGGCGAGGAATCGCGCGGCAGCACCATGGAGATGTCACCGGAAATCTGCGCGCGATTGTCGCCGGCCGCCCAGGAGATCAGGATCTGCGGCTCGGCGAACAGCAGGGCGCCGAAGCGATCGGCCTGAAGTTGCAGTTCCCCGATTCGCGCGCGCAGCCGCGCCTCGTTCTTCGCCGTGCGCACGCGCGTGCGCATCAACAGGATCGCGGCCATCACCGAGAAGCCGAGCAGGGCCAGCGCAGTGGCGAGCACCGCGAGTTCCTGCCGGTTGAAATCCAGCATGATGGAGAGAGTGTCGACGAGGTCGGCGGCCTCAGCCGGCGCAGCCGGCAGCAGCGCCGCCAAAGCGCCTCCCAACAAGCCGTTGCGCACCAACGATGTGCACGACAGCAGCGTCCGACGCATCGACACGATCACGCCTGACATAGTTGCCCCAAGATCGCACGGATTTGCGCGCGACGACCCCCGTCGCGCGCGAATCAAAAGACAATACCCTCACCGTGACTCCGCCGGTAAGAGTCCAGATCGTGAACGCAAAGGCGGCCCCCCAAAAATGCCGGGCACGTTGTTCCAACGCACGTAGTTCCTCGGGTGATTCAGCCGGAGCTATCGTGCCTTAGCGGCCGGTCGAGCCGAACCCGCCGGCGCCGCGATCGGTCGCCGACAAGGTGGCGACGGGAACCAGCGCGGCCTGCACCACGGGCGCGATCACCATCTGGGCGATGCGCTCGCCGCGCTTGATCACGAAGGGGGCCTGGCCATGATTGATCAGGATCACCTTGATCTCGCCGCGATAGTCCGCGTCGATCGTGCCGGGCGAGTTCAGCACGGTGACGCCGTGCTTGGCCGCAAGCCCCGAGCGCGGCCGCACCTGCGCCTCGTGCCCGGGCGGCAAGGCGATCGCGAGGCCCGTCGGTACCGGCGCATATTGACCGGGCGCGAGCGTCAAGGGCTCGCTGTCCGGAACCGCAGCCATCAGGTCAAGGCCGGCGGCCTCGGCGGTCTGATAGGCCGGCGGCGGCAGGCCGTCGGCATGCGCGAGGCGTTGCAGTTCGACCGTGACTTTCGTGCTCAAGATGCCGGCTCCCGGGATTTGTCGGTCACGGTCTTTGCGACATGCGCGACCAGTTCGATGGCGACCTGTTCCTTGGTCATCACCGGCCAGGAATCAACTGCAAACTCGCCGTCCTTCGCGCCATTCTTGCGGCTGATCAGGTGCACGGTGTTGCGATCGCCGCCCATCACGCCGGTGGCCGGCGAGACGTCGTTGGCGACGATCCAGTCGCAGCCCTTGCGGGCAAGTTTTGATTTGGCGTTCTCAATGAGATGCTCGGTCTCGGCGGCAAAGCCGATCACCAGCGGCGGGCGCTTGTCGGCCAGCTTGGAGATGGTAGCGAGGATGTCGGGGTTTTCGACGAGCTGAAGCGGTGGCATGCCGGCCGAGGTCTTCTTCAGCTTCTGTTCGCCCTGGTTGGCGACGCGCCAGTCGGCGACCGCGGCGGCGAAGATCGCGACGTCGACGGGAAGCGCCGCCTGCACCTGCTCCAGCATCTGCTGTGCCGATTCCACATGCTTCACCGTCACGCCTTGGGGGTCGTCGAGGTCGACCGGACCGCTCACCAAAATCACCTCGGCGCCCGCGGCCTGCGCGGCGGCGGCAATGGCAAAGCCCTGCTTGCCGGAGGAGCGGTTGGCGATGTAGCGCACCGGATCGATCGGCTCATGCGTGGGACCTGCGGTGATGAGCACGCGCTTGCCGGCGAGCGGGCGCGGCACCGGCGGCCGCAGCAGCCGCTCGGCGGCATTGGCGATCTCGATGGCTTCCGACATACGGCCGATGCCGGCCTCGCCGGCTTCCGCCATCTCGCCGGAATTGGGTCCGGTCAACACCGCACCGTCGCGCTGAAGCTGCGCGACGTTGCGGCGTGTCGCCGCGTTGCTCCACATCAGCGGATTCATCGCCGGCGCCAGCAGCACCTTGCGATTGGTGGCGAGTAGGACGGCGCTGGCGAGATCATCGGCGTGACCATTTGCCATCTTGGCCAGGAGGTCGGCGGTCGCCGGCGCCACCACGATCAGGTCGCAGTCGCGCGCCAGCCGTATATGGCCGGCGTCGAACTCGCTCTGCGGGTCGAACAGGTCGGTGTAGACGCGCTCATGCGACAGCGCGGTCACCGCCAGCGGCGTGACGAATTGCTGCGCCGCCTTGGTCAGCACGCAGCGAACCTCGACGCGGCGTTCCTTCAGCCGGCGGATCAGGTCGAGCGATTTATAGGCCGCGATGCCGCCGCCGATGATCAGGGTGACGCTGGCCTCGGGAACGGCGCCGGTACGTTGCGGTGTCGGAGCTGAGGATGATGCCGCAGGTGGGACCGCAAACGGCGTCAGCGGCTCCTCGCGGCCCTCGATCAACTCCCGCAGGATGACCCGGACCTCTTCCTCGACCGACCTGCGGTTCTTGGCCGAGCGCAGCCGCAGATAGGTTTTGACGGCGTCGTCGAGCTTGCGGATGGTCAGGCTTGCCATGACGCCCTCCAACACGGAATGATCGCGATGCTATCATTCGTGTGATTGCAGTGCAATCATAGATTCCGGACGGCGATCAGGATGCCGATGAAGGTCGCGGCGATGATCCAGAGCGCCACGGTGCGCCAGCGGTTCTTGCGGCCCTCGCTGCGCCCCATCGCCGCGATGCTCTCCGGCGACAGCCTTATGCCGTCCCGCGTCATGGTCTCGAGCTGCTCCAGCACCTTCACCGACCGCTCGGCAATCTCCGGCAGCCGCATCAGCACCCGCGCAATGTCCCCGGTCCCCGCCAGCGCGCCCTGGACCCGGCCGATCGGACCGAGGTTGCGCTCGATCCATTCGCGCACCACGGGATCGGCAACCTTCCAGATATCCAGCTTGGGATCGAAAGCGCGCGCCACGCCCTCGACCACGACCATGGTCTTCTGAAGCAGGATCAGCTCGGGCCGCGTCGTCATGTCGAACAGGCCGGTGACCTCGAGCAGCAGCGTCAGCAGCCGCGCCATCGAGATTTCCTCGGCGGTGCGGTTGTGGATCGGCTCACCGATGGCGCGGATCGCTTGCGCGAAGTTCTCGACCGAATGATGCGCGGGCACATAGCCGGCTTCGAAATGCACCTCGGCGACGCGGCGGTAGTCGCGGGTGATGAAGCCGAGCAGGATCTCGGCGAGGAAGCGCCGCTCCTTCATGCCGAGCCGGCCCATGATGCCGAAATCGACTGCGACGAGACGGCCGGCATCGTCCAGGAACAGATTGCCCGGATGCATGTCGGCGTGGAAGAAGCCGTCGCGTAGCGCGTGCCGCAAAAAGCTTTGGATCACCTTGCGGCCGAGATCGGGCAGGTCGACCTGCGCCTCCGCAAGGCGCTTGTGGTCGTTCAGCGCGATGCCGTCGATCCACTCCAGCGTCAGCACGTTGTGTGTGGTGCGGTCCCAGTCGACGGTCGGCACGCGGAAGTCAGGATCGTCGCGCGTGTTCTCCGCCATCTCCGACAGCGCGGCGGCTTCGAGCCGGAGGTCCATCTCCATCGCGACCGAACGCGACATGGTGTTGATGACTTCGACGAGGCGCAGGCGCCGCGCCTCGGCCGAATAGGCTTCGGCCTTGTGCGCGACGAAGAAAAAGTCGGAGAGGTCGCGGCGGAAACGTGCGGCGACATTGGGCCGGAGCACCTTGATCGCCACCGGCCTACGGATGCCGCCCCGCAAGACCTCGCCGCGATGCACCTGTGCGATCGAGGCGGCGGCGACCGGCGGGCCGAAGCTTGCAAACACATCTTTCAGCGGCCGTTCCAGCGATATCGTGATCGTGGCTTCCGCTTCGGCTTGCGAAAACGGCGGCAGGCGGTCCTGGAGGCTTTCGAGGTCGCGCGCGATGATGACGCCGACGACGTCGGGGCGCGTTGCCAGGAACTGCCCGAGCTTGAGATAGGCCGGGCCCATGCGGGTGAGGGCGCGCGATATCCTTGGGCCGTGCTTGACGCCGCGCCGCTCGATGAGGCGCGCAAGCTTCAGCGCGAGTTGCCCGGGCGGCGGCACCAGGCTCGGATCGACCGAACCGAACACGCCCTCGCGCGCGAACACGAACGCGGCGCGGATCAGGCGCGAAATGTGGGTGATGGCAGAGATCACAAACGCCAGCCTGAATGCAGTGCGACGATACCGCCGGTGAGTGTCTGCCAGCTGACGCGAGAAAAGCCGGCGTCGCGGATCATGTCGGCGAAGGCGCCGGGCTTTGGAAACTTGCGGATCGATTCGACGAGGTACTGGTAGGACTCGGCGTCGCCCGTGACCATGCGGCCAAGCGGCGGGATCACCTTGAACGAGAACAAGTCGTAGAGGCGATCGAGCCCGGGCATGTCGACGGTCGAGAACTCCAGGCACAGGAAGCGGCTGCCCGGCTTCAGCACCCGATAGGCCTCGCGCAGCGCCAGATCGATCCGCGGCACGTTGCGAATGCCGAAAGCGATCGTGTATGCGTCGAAGCTGCGATCGGCAAAGGCGAGTGCTTCGGCGTTGCCCTCAACAAAATCGACCTGAGTCTCGAGATGCCGCTTGGAAGCGCGCTCGCGGCCGACGGCCAGCATGTCGGTGTTGATGTCGCAGACGGTGGCGTGGAAGCCAGCGCCTGCCGCCTTGGCGGCGCGGAACGAGATGTCGCCGGTGCCGCCGGCGACGTCGAGCAGTGCGAACGGCCGCTCGCTCCTCGGCGGGTCGAGCGCGTTGATCATGATGTCCTTCCAGACCCGGTGCAGGCCACCGGACATCAGATCGTTCATCAGATCATAGCGCGCGGCCACGCTGTGAAACACGTCGTTCACCAGCGTCTGCTTGTCTCCCAAGGGCACGTCCCTGAAGCCAAAATGCGTGGTTTCGCCCGGCCGATCCATTACTCTACTCCACTGGCGGACCATAGCGCGCCCGTCGCAATGGCGCTATCACACCGCTCTCATAAGGTGAATGCCCGAACATGCCTGAATTGCCCGAAGTCGAGACTGTCCGCCGCGGCCTTCAGCCCGTCATGGAGGGAGCGAAAATCCTCAAGGCGGAGGCCCGGCGGGCGGATTTGCGCTTTCCGTTCCAGCCGGACTTCGTCGCGCGGCTCAAGGGGCAGGTCGTCACCGGCCTCGGCCGCCGCGCAAAATATCTCATGGCCGATCTCGCCTCCGGCGACGTGCTCTTGATGCATCTGGGCATGTCGGGTTCGTTTCGTGTCATCAGACCGGACAACGACGCGCAGCCTGGCGAGTTTCACTATCCGCGGGCCAAGGATTCCGCGCACGACCACGTGCTGTTTCGGATGTCCTCCGGCGCTGACATCGTCTTCAACGACCCGCGCCGCTTCGGTTACATGAAAGTGATCGCGCGCGATGCGCTTGATGAAGAGCCGCTGCTGCGCGGACTCGGTCCCGAGCCGCTCGGCAACGAGTTCGATGCCGCGATGCTGGCACGGTCCTGTGCCGGCAAGACTACGAGCTTGAAGGCGGCGCTGCTCGACCAGCGTGTGGTGGCGGGGCTCGGCAACATCTATGTCTGCGAAGCGCTGCACCGCTCGCATCTTTCGCCGCGCCAGATCGCCGCGACTCTATCGACCAAGAAGGGTGAGCCGACGGACCATGCCAAGCGCCTGGTCGGCGCGATCCACACCGTGCTGAACGATGCGATCAAGGCCGGGGGATCGAGCTTGCGCGACCATCGCCAGACCTCGGGCGAGCTCGGCTATTTCCAGCACTCCTTCAAGGTCTACGACCGCGAAGGCGAGAAATGCACGACGCCTCGCTGCGGCGGCACGATCAAGCGGTTTACGCAGAATGGCCGGTCGACCTTCTGGTGCCCGAAATGCCAGAAATAACTGGCCGTGCTGATCGAGACACGGTGCGCGCCCTCTCGCGCTAGAGGGTCGGGAGCTCGCGGCTACATCGGTCTCACCACTGCCATCAACGCCTGCAGCGCGTCCGGGACACGAGAGTGGAGATGCTTGCAGCACCCTACTTCCGCACGCAGATCACGCGGACGACCGCGGCTTTGGCATCCGTCGATGTGCCATTCGCCGCGACACCGTTCGCCTTGAGGAAATCGCGCACCGTCTCCGCGGCGATCAGCACCGCCTGTGACGCCGGCACCGATGTGGCGGGACCTGCGACCGTCACCGGCTTCAGCAGCGCGATGCCCGCAAACCTGCCGTCGGCGCCGATGGCCGGGCTGCCGGAGAAGCCGAGCGCCGGCGGAGGCGACAGCGCGGAACTGCCGTTTGTCACCCGCGCCAGCGCAGCCTTGAGGCTCGACACGCCGGCCGCGCCGCCCTGGCTCTGTGGATCGGCGATGCCGATGACATCGACACTCGCCTTCGCTGCGCCGCCGGCGAGGCTGAGCGGCTTCAGGCCGCGTGCGCCGTAGACGTGCAGGAGCGCCAGATCGTGCTCCTTGTCCTCGGCGAGACGGTCGGCACTGCCATAGCCGCCGATCGTGATGGTGAGACAGCCATCGGTGACGAGGCGGTCGGCGACGATCGCGCCATCGTCGCTGACGACAATTCCGGTGCCGTAATCGACGGTCTTGCGCGGCGGCGGCGCGGCTTGTGGCCCCGACGGAAACGCATTGAAGGCGCTCGACATCGCGATCACGACCGGCTCGACAATGGTCTCGGCTGCCTGGTCGTAGAGGATCGTCATGGTGCGAACCTCGTCGCCTTTGAAGGTGCCGCGGACGTAGAACTTCTTCAGACCCTGCAATCCCGACAGCACGAAGAAGTCGGGCTTGACCACGGTGTAATCGACCTTGCGCCCAGACGGCTCCTTCTCCAGATCGGCGAGCTTCGCCGATGTCGGCTTCACCTCCTTGCGGCGGCTGAGCAGCACCTGAACCGTGCCGGTCGGGGAAGTCCATTTCGCGCCGCTGGCGTCGCTCGCCTGCTGCGGCACCAGCTTGCCGGGGATGCCGAGCCGGGCGCCGGTGGTCGGCTCGGTCACGATCTTCCAGCCGACGCTCTCCTGTTTCTTTCGTGCCGCCTCGGCCAGCGCGGCGCGCTCCTGCGGATTGAGCACGCCGGTCGGCTTGCCGCCCTTGGCCTTCTGGTACTCCTTGATAGCATTGACCATGCGCTCACTGGCGTCGCCGGTGATGGCGCCATTATACTGGATACTGGCCGACCCAGGCGAGGTCTGACTGAAGCGCCAGCCGCTCAGCTCTTGCCATGGCATCCATTGTGGCCGACGGAGTCTGCATCGCGGGAGGCTGGGTCGGCACGGTCTGGACCGTCTTCGGCTTGGTACCGGCGACCTGTGGCGCCGTCATCTGGGCGTTCGCGCCTGTGGCGGCCGCAAACATCAGTGTTGCCGCAAGCATCGATCTCATGACAAATCCAGCCAGCCCATTGAACGCCATGTCATTGAAGCACATCTCGTTGGTCGCGACCAATCTCGCGGTGGTTCAGACGGTGCCGCTCATCCTGAAGGAGCCGCGCAAGCGGCGTCTCGAAGAATGGCCGCAGGCGAGATCCGGGCCCTCATGGTTCGCCGGGCGATGCGAAGCATCGTCCGGAGAGCGCGTTCCGCGCTCCGCACCACGAGGGTCGATAGCGAGGGTGTAGAGAGGCGGACGACGATGCTGAGCCCGGACGAACTCGAACGCTATGCCCGTCATATCGTGCTGCGCGACGTCGGCGGTCCCGGACAGGCTGCGCTGAAGCGGGCCTCGGTGCTGGTGATCGGCGCCGGCGGGCTCGGCGCGCCCGCCTTGATGTATCTGGCCGCCGCCGGCGTGGGCACGCTGGGCGTGGTCGATGACGACGTGGTGTCGCTGTCCAACCTCCAGCGACAGGTGATCCATACGACGCCCGACATCGGCCGGCACAAGGTCGAAAGCGCGGCCGAGCGGATCGCGGCACTCAATCCGCATGTCCGATTCGTCGGCCACGCCACCTGGCTCAACGCCGACAATGCACTCGGCCTGATCGGCGATTACGACCTCGTGCTCGACGGCTCCGATAATTTCTCAACGCGCTATCTGGTCTCAGACGCCTGCTTCTTTGCAAAGCGGCCGCTGATCACGGCGGCGCTCGGCACCTTCGACGGCTCGCTCACCACCATCCGTGCACATGAGATGAACGAGCAGGGCGAATTTAATCCGACCTATCGCTGCCTGTTTCCCGAGGCGCCGCCGCCTGGCACGGTGCCGGCCTGTGCGGAGGCCGGCGTCATGGGAGCGCTGGCGGGCGTGCTCGGCTCGATGATGGCGCTGGAGGCGATCCGCGAGATCGTCGGCTTTGGCGACGGCCTCATCGGCCGCCTCCTGATGATCGATGCGCGCGCGATGCGCTTCGAGACGCTGCGCTATGGGCGCGATCCCGCCAATCCGCTCAACGGCGATGGGCCCGTCATCACTGATCTCAGCGCCCATCGCACCTGATCGCCGCTACCGCGTGGCCGGCTTCTCGCTGTCGAGATGCGCCATCTGTTCGGCCGCATAGCGCGTGCCGGCGGCGACATCCGGCGGAAATGCCTTTGCCAGCGCTGCGAGATGAGCCTGTGTCAGCGTCACCTTGGTTGCGCCGAGTGCTTCGGCCAGACGGGTGCGGGTTCTCGCGCCGACCAGCGGTACGATCTCCTGGCCCTGCGCCGCCACCCAGGCGATCGCAACCTGTGCCGGCGTTGCGCGGATCTCGTTCGCCACCGCGCGAAGCTGCTCCACCAGCGCGAGGTTGGCGTCGAGGTTCGCGCCCTGGAAACGCGGTGTCATCAGCCGGTAGTCCTTGCCGGCCTTGCCGCTGTCCTTCGTCCAATGGCCGCTGATCAGTCCGCGCGCCAGCACACCATAGGCCGTGATGCCAATGCCGAGCTCGCGGCAGGTCTTGAGGATATCGCGTTCGATGCCGCGCTCGATCAGCGAGTATTCGATCTGGAGATCGGCGATCGGGTGCACGGCATGCGCGCGGCGGATGGTGTCGGAGCCGACCTCGGACAGGCCGATATGCCTGATGTAGCCGGCCTTCACCAGTTCGGCGAGGCCGCCGATGGTCTCCTCGATCGGTACGTTCGGATCGAGCCGCGCCGGGCGGTAGATGTCGATATACTCGGTGCCGAGACGTTGCAGCGTATAGGCCAGGAAATTCTTGATCGCTATGGGGCGGCAATCCATGCCGGCGAATTCGCCGGCCGGGCCGCGCAGCGCGCCGAATTTGACGCTGATCTGGACCTTGTCGCGTGACGTATCCTTCAGCGCCTCG
Organism: Bradyrhizobium sp. 147; assembly: GCF_023073935.1. Lineage (NCBI taxonomy): Bacteria > Pseudomonadati > Pseudomonadota > Alphaproteobacteria > Hyphomicrobiales > Nitrobacteraceae > Bradyrhizobium > Bradyrhizobium sp. 147. Next base: position 35,735 of record NZ_JADPKL010000078.1, read on the forward strand.
CGGACCAACATCTCGTTGTGGCCCATGGCGTAGAAGTCGCCGGTATCCAGCAGTGTGATGCCGGCATCGAGCGCCGCATGGACCGTGGCGATGGCCTCGCCGCGATCGGCGGGGCCGTAGAGGTCTGACATGCCCATACAGCCGAGCCCAAAGGCGGAAACGGTGGGGCCGGTTGAACCGAGTTTGCGCTGTTCCATGATGGCTCTCCTCGAAAGATGCGGCAGGCTGCGCCGCGTGACGAGGCCAGATATGCCCTTGGGCCATTGCGCCGATAAGCTGGACAATCCAGAATAGCTTGTTCATTCTAGCGAATAATGGCCGAGCCTGACCTGCGCGATCTCGATGTCTTCGTGGCGATCGCCCGCACCCGCAATTTCCGGCGTGCGGCGCAAGATATTCGCGTGTCGGTATCGAGCCTTAGCCAGCGGCTTCGGGACCTGGAGGAGCGCCTCGGCGTCCGCCTGATGAACCGCACCACCCGCAGCGTCGCGCTGACCGAGGCGGGCGAACTGCTGCTATCGCGCGTCGCACCCGCCTTGCGCGACGTCAGCGAGGCCTTGGATCTGGTGCGGGGCCTGCGCGAGGTCCCCTCGGGCCGCCTGCGTATCAATGCGCCGCCGCCGGCGGTCGACCTCGTGCTGGCGCCGATGGCGGGGCCGTTCCTCGCAGCATATCCGCAAATCGATCTCGACATCGTTTCCGAGAGCGGTTTCGTCGACATCGTCAGTGCCGGCTACGATGCCGGCGTGCGCTATGGCGAACATCTCGCGCAGGACATGGTGGCGATTCCGCTAAGCGGCTCGCAGCGCTATATCGTCGTCGCATCGCCCGACTACGTCGCGCGCCGCGGCAGGCCGAAACATCCGAGGGACCTGCTCGACCATGATTGCATCCGCGCACGCTACTCGAGCGGCGTCATGCACGATTGGGAATTCGAGAAGGCCGGCCAAATCGTGAAGGTGGATCCGCCGGCCAAGCTGATTTCGACCAATATGAATCTTGCCATGCGCGCTGTACTCGACGGCGCCGGCATCTGGGCAACGCTCGATGGCTACGTCCATGACGCCGTGAAGTCCGGCGCGCTGGTCAGCCTCATGGAGGACTGGTGCGAGCCGTTTCCCGGACCGCTCCTCTACTATCCGAGCCGCCGCCAGGTGCCGCCGGCGCTGCGGGCCTTCATCGATTTCGTCGCAGGTTGGCGGAAGCGCAAGACGGATGGATCCTAGAGCATGCTCGGCAGCACGCGATCCGGCGGCTTGTGGGCATCGAGGAAGGTGCGGATGTTGATGATGACCTTCTCGCCCATCTCGACGCGGCCTTCGATGGTGGCGGAGCCCATATGCGGCATCAGCGTCACCTTGCCCGCCTTGGCGAGCCGCACCAGTTTTGGGTTGACCGCGGGCTCATGCTCGTAGACGTCGAGGCCGGCGCCGCCGATCTCGCCGCCTTCGATCAGCTTGATCAGCGTGTCCTCGTCGGTCACTTCGCCGCGAGCGGTGTTGACGATGTAGGCGTCTTTCCGGATCAGCTTCAGTCGCCGCGCCGAGAGCAAATGATAGGTCGCCGGCGTGTGCGGACAGTTCACCGAGATGATGTCCATCCGCGCCAGCATCTGGTCGAGGCTCTCCCAATAGGTCGCGCCCAGCTCCTCGGCGATCTTCGGCGCGACCGGGCGGCGGTTGTGATAGTGGATCTGCAGGCCGAAGGCGCGGGCGCGGCGCGCCACCGCCTGGCCGATGCGGCCCATGCCGATGATGCCGAGCCGTTTTCCCCCGATGCGATGGCCGAGCATCCAGGTCGGCGACCAGCCTGCCCAGGGCTTTCCTTCCGTCAGGATCGAAGCGCCTTCGATCATCCGCCTGGGTACGGCGAGGATCAGCGCCATGGTCATGTCGGCGGTGTCTTCGGTCAGAACTTTTGGCGTGTTGGTGACGGTGATGCCGCGGGCATGCGCGGCTTCGACGTCGATATTGTCCACGCCATTGCCGAAATTGGCGATCAGGCGGAGCTTGCAGTCTGGCTGATTGATGACATCGGCACTGATGTGGTCGGTCACGGTCGGAACCAGCACGTCGGCGGTGCGCGCGGCTTGCGCGATCTGCTCGGCCGACATCGGCGTGTCGTCGAGATTGATCCGCGCGTCGAACAGCTCGCGCATGCGCGTCTCGACCGAGTCCGGCAGCTTGCGCGTTACAACGACGAGGGGCTTTTTCTTCACCGACATGTCCTGCCCTCATGAGGCCTCGCAGCCCGCCTCTGTCACCAAAAGCCGGCCGTTGAGGCCTCATTAACCCGGTTGTTCGACACTGCCCTTGCCGTGTCGTCCCCGGCGTTTCCTTCAAGCTCTCCCGATATTTCCGGCCCGGAAAATCGGGGCAAACTGGTTGTTCAAAGCGTCCGTCCTCTCTAGCAGAAGGCCGGGCCAAGACAAGAACCACGGGTCAGGGCTTGCGGACCTGGCTCTGGGGAACATCCGCGTGGGGCGGGACAGGGGCTGACGCGGCAGGGTTTTGGATTTTGGGGTGAGGATCCGCCTCGGGCGGGTCTTCGACAGGAGACGGGTTGATGGCGTTGGGGCGTTTTTGTTCGGTGATGGCGCTCGTTTGCACCTGGTTGATTGCCTCGGTCAGCCCCTCGCATTCGGCGAAGGACAACACCCCCCAGACCGCCAGCGGGCTGCCGGTGCCGCGCTATGTCAGTCTCAAGTCGGATCACGTCAACGTTCGCGCCGGTCCGACCAAGGACAATGACGTGGCCTGGGTCTATACCCGTGCCGGCCTGCCGGTGGAAATCACTGCTGAATTCGAGAACTGGCGCCGGGTGCGTGATTCCGAAGGCGCCGAGGGCTGGGTCTATCACTCGTTGCTGTCGGGCCGCCGTACCGCGGTCGTCACCATGAAGCACAAGGACGACCTCGCGCCGATCTACGACCGTCCCGATCCCGACAGCGCGGTCGCAGCCAAGCTCCAGGCCGGCGTCGTCACGCAAGTGAAGAAGTGCAGCGCAGGCTGGTGTCACGTCACCGGCAACGGCTTCGACGGCTGGATCCAGCAGGAGCGCCTCTGGGGCGTGTACTCGGACGAGCAGGTGAATTGACGCCGCAGGTGTCATCCCGGAACGACGGGGCAAACGAAAAATGGCCGGGACAAGCCCGGCCATGACGATCTCAGATTATCTCAGCAAATCTCAGCGCTTCTTGCGCAGGCGCACGACCATGTCGATGCGCGAGATCTCGTAACCCTCGGGCACCTCGGGCATCTTGGACAGTGCCAGATGCGGATCCTCGATATCCACCAGCTCATGGCTGTTCTCGAGGTAATAGTGGTGGTGGGTGGTGACGTTGGTGTCGAAATAGGTCTTGGTGCCGTCGACGCTGACCTGACGGAGCAGGCCGGCATCGGTGAGCTGGTTCAGCGTGTTGTAGACGGTCGCCAGCGACACCGGAACCTTGGCCAGCGTCGCTTCCTCGTAGAGCATTTCAGCCGTGAGGTGGCGCGCACCCTTGCCGAACAGGAGCCAGCCGAGCGCCATGCGCTGGCGCGTCGGACGGAGCCCGGCGGACTGGAGCATTTCGTTGACGTCGTGCCACGGGCAACCGGTCAGGGCCGGCTGGCGGCCGGACAAGAGGGCTGCGGAATGCACGTCGTCGTCGTGAGGGGGCGCGGTATTCTCGCTCATTATCCAGATTTCGGGCACGCGTGAACTATATGTCTCTGCAATATAAGGACAGAAAGATGCAGGTGCAAGTTTCTCGCAAGTAGAGAGGTTCTAATCAAACTTGGAACCGCGCGAAGCGCCGGTCATTTTACCTTCATAGACGCGCTTTGCCACTCGAAATGGCCTGTGTTAGAGAGCGCGCGGTTCCGCCTAGCCGATTTGGCGCAGCCAAGCATGGTGGCCCGGTCCGCAGTCCATCCGGGCTTGCGGGAGGTACCCCTGACGATGGCAATTGGCGTTGCTCTCCGACCGAGACGGGGCCCATTTTCGCCAAAAAACGCCGCTCAATCGAGATTAGAACAGAGGCTCGTGCATGCTGAACAGGCGCAACGGTTACGAATACGAAGATCTGCTGGCGTGTGCCCGCGGCGAAATGTTCGGCCCGGGCAATGCTCAGTTGCCGCTGCCGCCGATGCTGATGTTCGACCGCATCACGGAAATTGCCGACAATGGCGGGGAGTTCGGCAAGGGCTTGGTGCGCGCCGAGCTCGACGTGAAGCCCGACCTCTGGTTCTTCGGCTGCCACTTTAAAAACGACCCGGTGATGCCCGGCTGCCTCGGACTTGATGCGCTGTGGCAGATGGTCGGCTTTTATCTCGGCTGGAGCGGCGGCGAAGGTCGCGGCCGCGCGCTCGGCCTCAGCGAGCTGAAGTTCGGCGGCCAGGTGCTGACCGACGCGCGCAAGGTTGTGTACAACGTCGATATCAAACGCGTGATGCGCGCAAAGCTCGTGCTCGGTATCGCCGACGGGTGGCTTTCGGTCGATGACCAGATTATTTATCGCGCCAAGGATCTGAAGGTCGGCCTGTTCAAGCAGGGCACGAGCCTGGGCTGAGCGCATCACCAAGAAGGCAACGATTGAGGCGAGGCTGTCATGAGGCGGGTTGTGGTCACCGGGATGGGCATCGTCTCGTCGATCGGAAACAACACCCAGGAAGTGCTTGCGAGCCTTCACGAGGCGAAGTCGGGCATTTCGCGGGCTGAGAAATATGCCGAGCTCGGCTTCCGTTCGCAGGTACAAGGCGAGCCCACACTCGATCCATCGACGGTGGTCGACCGCCGCGCCATGCGTTTCCTCGGTCAGGGCGCGGCGTGGAATCACGTCGCGATGGAGCAGGCGATCCAGGATTCCGGTCTGTCGCCCGACGAAGTCTCCAACATCCGCACCGGCATCATCATGGGCTCCGGCGGCCCCTCGGCGCGAACCATCGTCGAGTCCGCCGACATCACCCGCACCAAGGGGCCGAAGCGCGTCGGCCCGTTTGCGGTGCCTAAGGCGATGTCCTCCACGGCCTCCGCGACGCTGGCGACCTGGTTCAAGATCAAGGGCGTGAACTACTCGATCTCCTCGGCCTGCGCGACCTCGAACCATTGCGTCGGCAATGCCTACGAGACGATCCAGATCGGCAAGCAGGACGTCATCTTCGCAGGCGGCTGCGAGGAGCTGGACTGGTCGCTATCGGTGCTGTTCGATGCCATGGGTGCGATGTCCTCGAAGTACAATGACACGCCCGCCACGGCCTCGCGTCCCTACGACGTCAATCGCGATGGATTCGTCATCGCCGGCGGCGCCGGCGTGCTGGTGCTGGAAGAGCTCGAGCATGCCAAGGCGCGCGGTGCGCGCATCTATGGCGAGATCGTCGGTTATGGCGCGACCTCGGACGGTTACGACATGGTTGCACCATCAGGCGAAGGCGCCGAGCGCTGCATGCGCATGGCGATGTCGACGGTGAAGACCAAAGTCGACTACATCAATCCGCACGCGACCTCGACGCCTGCCGGCGATCCGCCGGAGATCGAGGCGATCCGAAGGGTGTTCGGCGTCGGCGAGAAGTGCCCGCCGATCTCCGCGACCAAGGCGCTGACCGGCCACTCCCTGGGCGCCACCGGCGTGCAGGAGGCGATCTATTCGCTGCTGATGATGAACAATGGCTTCATTTGCGAGAGCGCGCACATCCAGGAGCTCGATCCCGTGTTCGCGGATATGCCGATCGTGCGCAAGCGCATCGACAACGTCAAGATCGGCACCGTGCTGTCGAACTCCTTCGGCTTCGGCGGCACCAACGCCACTCTGGTGTTTAGCCGGCTGGATGTGTGATTTAGCGATGCTGTCATGCCCGCGAAGGCGGGCATCCAGTACGCCGTGGCTTTCTCGATCTATCACATACGCCTCGGGAATTACTGGATCGCCTGCCTGCGCGGGCGATGACCCCGGAATAGTGGGAGCAAAGAAGCAATGGAAGGTTTGATGAAAGGCAAGCGCGGTCTGATCATGGGCATCGCCAATGATCATTCGATCGCCTGGGGCATGGCGAGGACGCTGCATGCCCAGGGCGCCGAGCTGGCCTTCACCTTCCAGGGCGAGGCCTTGGGCAAGCGCGTCAAGCCCTTGGCGGAGCAGCTCGGTGTCGATCTGGTGCTGCCTTGCGATGTCGAGGACATCACCAGCGTCGATGCCACATTCGCAGCGCTCCGCGACAAGTGGGGCCAGCTCGACTTCGTGATCCACGCGATCGGCTTCGCCGACAAGAACGAGCTGAAGGGCCGCTACGCCGACACCAGCCGCGAGAATTTCTCGCGCACCATGGTGATCTCCTGCTTCTCGTTCACTGAAGTCGCCAAGCGCGCCGCCGAGCTGATGACAGAGGGCGGCAGCATGATCACGCTGACCTTCGGCGCCTCGATGCGGGCGATGCCGAATTACAACGTGATGGGTGTGGCCAAGGCGGCGCTGGAAGCCTCGGTGCGCTATCTCGCCGCGGATTTCGGGCCGCGCGGCATCCGCGTCAACGCAATCTCCGCAGGCCCCATCCGTACGCTCGCCGGCTCCGGCATCGGTGAGGCGCGGGCGATGTTCGCGTTCCAGCAGAAACATGCGCCGCTGCGCCGCGGCGTCACGCTCGACGAGCTCGGCGGCTCGGCGCTGTATCTGCTGTCGGATCTGTCGGGCGGCGTGACCGGCGAGATTCACTACGTCGATTCCGGATACAACATCATCCTGATGCCGAAGCCGGACGACTTGAAGTCGCCGGACTAAATTTAGCCGGCCGCGATCTTCTCCGCGCGCTGGAACGCCGGCCGGGCCATGCAGCGCGCGAGATAGGCGTCGAAGACCGGACGCGACGGCACCATCTTGAACAGACGCACTGCGAAGTTCAGGCCCGAGCCGATGGTGATGTCAGCAGCGGAAAAATCCTCGCCCAAGATCCACGGTCCCTTCTGAAGCGCCGCTTCCAGCACGTCGAAGACCTGCGTCGCGCTGCCCCAGGCGGCGATCGAGGTCGGGATCTCGATCTTGGTGAAGATCTGGATGATGGCGGGCTCGATGCAGCTCGGCGAGAAGAACAGCCATTGCAGATAGCGCGCGCGGCGCGGATCGGTCACAGCGGGAGCGAGCTTGGTCTCGGGATAGCGATCGCCGATATAGGCGCAGATCGCAGCGGCCTCGCCGAGCGCGGCGTCGCCGTCGGTCAAGGCCGGCACTTTGCCCATCGGGTTGATCTTCAAATAATCCGGCGCCTTCTGCGCGCCGATCGAGATGTCGGTCAGCACGCGCTCGTAAGGCAGACCGCTCTCCTCCATCAACCAGAGCGTCGTGAACGAGCGCGAGCGGGGTGACCAATAAAGCTTGATCATGGCGCGTCTCCCTTGTTCTTCCATCGATAATATTTCATCACGAACCCGTTCGAGGGTTCGATCTCTTCCTTCTCGAACACGAAACCTTCGCGCTCGTACCAGCGCCAAGCCTTTTCGTTCTCGCGCACGCAGCGCAGGTACATCTCGTCAGGCAGTTGCGTGCGTGTGAAGGCGAGCAATCGCCGGCCGAGCGATTGGCCCTGATAAGCGGGCGCGACGAAAAGCATGTCGAGATAGCGCTTCGGCAGATGCAGCGCCAGCATCGCGGCGATCGTGCCGTTGTCGTCGGCGACGAACAGGCTCCAGCCGTCCTCGATCTCGCGTCGGATCCGGGCGCGGAGATTCGCCAGCAGGAAATCGCTGACCTCGGCGAGGCCGGTCGAGACCCAGCTCAGCATCCAGACGCGGGCGATCTCGTCATGTTCGTCTGCGCGCGCGGTGCGGATGATCGGTTGCGACATCCGGCAACTCAGGCTGTGAGGCTGCGCGCCGCCTGACGTGGGCGCGCCTTGCCGGCCGACAGGCACACCACTTCGGAGATTTGCAGCAGCTGTCGCGCCAGCGGGCTGGTCTTGCGCCAGACCATGCCGATAGTGCGGGATGGCTCGGGATCGCGGAAGCGCGCCAGCGAGACCGAGGCCGATCGCGTCTCCACCGGCACCGCCATCTCCGGAATCAGGGTGACGCCGATGCCGGCGCTGACCATCTGGACCAGCGTCGAGAGCGAATTCGCATCCAGCATCTCGCGCGGCGGCGCCGATTGCATATTGCAGAAGGACAGCGCCTGTTCGCGGAAGCAGTGCCCCTCTTCGAGCAGCAATAGCCGCATCTCGCGCATCATCTCGCGCGACGGCACCGGGGTGCCCTCGTCCGCGCCCGGCCGCACCAGCAGGAATTTCTCGTCGAACAGCGCGACCTCGGTGAGCGAGGGCTCGGACACCGGCAGCGCGACGATGGCGGTGTCGAGCCGGCCTTCGACCAGCTCCTGGATCAGCCGCGGCGTCATGGTTTCGCGCACGCGGATGTCGAGCTCGGGATGCATGCGCGTGAGATTCTTGGTGATCTTGGGCAGGAGGTACGGCGCGATGGTCGGGATCATGCCAATGCGCAGGCGGCCGGCGAAGCGATCCTGTGAAGCCCGGGCGAAATCGCCGAGCTCATCGACCGAGCGCAAAATTTCGCGGACGCGTTGCGCGAGCTCCTCGCCAAACCGGGTCAGCGCCACCTGCCGCGCGCTACGCTCCAGCAGCAGGCCACCGAGGGTCCCCTCCAACTCCTTGATCTGCATCGACAAGGCTGGCTGTGAGATCGAGCAGGCCTCGGCGGCGCGGCCGAAATGGCCGTGGCGCGCCAGCGCATCGAAATAGCGAAGCTGACGCAGCGTCAGGTTTATCATCAGAAAATCCTATCGCAGCGATCATTAAAGTCAACTTCCCCTGATAGGAGGCGATGCTTAGAGTGGTTCTACCTGGTCAAGGGCGCGAGTTCGCCGCCGCCAGAGGAGGTATTCATGGACGACACTTCGAAGTGCCCGTTTTCGGGCGGAAAACCCGCGCGCTCAAACCGCGACTGGTGGCCGACGCAGCTCAATATCGAGGTGCTGCACAAGAATTCCGACCTGTCCGATCCGATGGGTAAAGAATTCGACTATGCCAAGGAGTTCAAGTCGCTCGACCTGAACGCGGTCATCAAGGACCTGACCGCTCTGATGACGGACTCGCAGGAATGGTGGCCGGCCGACTTCGGTCATTACGGCGGCTTGATGATCCGCATGGCCTGGCACAGCGCGGGCACTTACCGCATCACCGACGGCCGCGGTGGCGCCGGCGCCGGTCAGCAGCGCTTCGCGCCGCTCAACAGCTGGCCCGACAACGCCAACCTCGACAAGGCGCGCCGGCTGCTGTGGCCGATCAAGCAGAAATACGGCCGCAAGCTTTCGTGGGCCGACCTGATGGTGCTCGCGGGCAACGTCGCGCTGGAATCGATGGGCTTCAAGACGTTTGGTTTCGCGGGTGGCCGCGCCGACGTTTGGGAGCCCGAAGAGCTCTATTGGGGCCCCGAAGGGACCTGGCTGGGCGATGAGCGCTACAGCGGTGAGCGTCAGCTCGCCGAGCCGCTGGGCGCGGTGCAGATGGGCCTCATCTACGTCAATCCGGAAGGTCCGAACGGCAAGCCGGATCCGATCGCCGCGGCCAAGGATATCCGTGAGACCTTCTTCCGCATGGCGATGAACGACGAGGAAACCGTCGCGCTGATCGCCGGCGGCCATACGTTCGGCAAGACCCACGGCGCGGGCGATCCGTCGCTGGTCGGTCCGGAGCCGGAAGCGGGCGCGCTCGAAGATCAGGGCCTCGGCTGGAAGAGCAAGCACGGTACGGGCCTTGCGGGCGATTCCATCACCAGCGGTCTCGAGGTGACATGGACGACCACGCCGACAAAGTGGAGCAACAACTTCTTCGAGAACCTGTTCAAGTACGAATGGGAGCTGACGAAGAGCCCCGGCGGCGCGCACCAGTGGACGGCCAAGAATGCCGAGGCGATCATTCCTGATGCCTTCGACAAGTCGAAGAAGCATCGGCCGACGATGCTGACCACGGACCTCTCGCTCCGCTTCGATCCGGCCTATGAGAAGATCTCGCGACGCTTTCTCGAGCATCCCGATCAATTCGCGGACGCCTTCGCCCGCGCCTGGTTCAAGCTCACGCACCGCGACATGGGTCCGATCCAGCGCTATCTCGGCCCGCTGGTGCCGAAGGAGACGCTGATCTGGCAGGATCCAATTCCGGCCGTGAATCACGAGCTGGTCGGCGAACAGGACATCGCCTCGCTGAAGACGAAGATCCTCGCCTCGGGTCTGTCCGTGTCGGAGCTGGTTTCGACCGCCTGGGCGTCGGCCTCGACGTTCCGCGGCTCGGACAAGCGCGGCGGCGCCAACGGCGCGCGCATCCGTCTCGCCCCGCAGAAGGACTGGGAGGTGAACCAGCCCGCTCAGCTCTCCAAGGTGCTCGGCAAGCTCGAAGCGATTCAGAAGGACTTCAACGCCTCGTCCGGCGCGAAGAAGGTCTCGCTCGCAGACCTGATCGTGCTCGGTGGCACCGCCGCGGTCGAGAAGGCCGCAAAGGATGCCGGCGTCGAGGTCAAGGTCGGCTTCACGCCGGGCCGCATGGATGCCTCGCAGGAGCAGACGGATGCAGCCTCTTTTGCACCGCTGGAGCCGCGCGCCGATGGCTTCCGCAACTATATCGGCAAGCGGCATCAGTTCATGATGCCCGAGGAGGCGCTCGTCGATCGTGCGCAGCTGCTTCGGCTCACCGGCCCGGAGATGACGGTGCTCGTCGGCGGCCTGCGCGTGCTCGGCGCCAATGCGAACGGTTCGAAGCACGGCGTCTTCACCGCCAAGGTGGGAACGCTAAGCAACGACTTCTTCGTCAACCTGCTCGACATGAGCACGCAGTGGACGCCGGCCGGCGCTGACGGCACCTATGAGGCCCGCGACCGCAAGACCAACGCGGTCAAGTGGACCGGCACGCGCGTCGATCTCATCTTCGGCGCGCACTCGCAGCTCCGCGCCTTCGCCGAGGTCTACGCCACGTCAGATTCCAAGGAGAAGTTCGTCAAGGACTTCGCCAAGGCCTGGACCAAGGTGATGAATCTCGACCGGTTCGATCTCACGGCTTGAGGCTCTGCACCTCTCCCGCTTGCGGGAGAGGGAGCGCAGCGCTCCCGGGGCGAGTACAAACAAAAGGGCGGCCTCTCGGCCGCCCTTCATGTTTTTGTCCGTGTGGCGAGACTTACTCGCCCGCCGCTTCGCGCGGGGCCTTCTCGCCCTCGGCGGCCTTCTCCTTGGCCTCGAGGTCCTCGCCGGTGGTCTGGTCGACCACCTTCATCGACAGGCGGGTCTTGCCGCGGTCGTCGAAGCCGAGCAGCTTGACCTTAACCTTGTCGCCTTCCTTGACGACATCGGAGGTCTTCTGCACGCGGTTGGACGCGAGCTGGCTGATGTGGACGAGGCCGTCCTTGGAGCCGAAGAAGTTCACGAAGGCGCCGAATTCCATCACCTTGACGACGGTGCCGTCATAGATCTGGCCGACTTCCGGCTCGGACGCGATCGACTTGATCCACTTGATCGCGGCCTTCATCGCCTCGCCGTCGCTGGAGGCGACCTTCACGGTGCCGTCGTCCTCGATGTTGACCTTGGCGCCGGTCTTCTCGACGATCTCGCGGATCACCTTGCCGCCGGTGCCGATCACTTCGCGGATCTTGTCGGTCGGGATCTTGAACGTCTCGATCCGCGGCGCGTATTCGCCGAGCTCGGCGCGGGCGTTGGTGAGCGCCTTGGCCATTTCGCCGAGGATGTGGATACGCCCATCCTTGGCCTGCCCGAGGGCGACGCGCATGATCTCCTCGGTGATGCCCTCGATCTTGATGTCCATCTGGAGCGAGGTGATGCCCAGCTCGGTGCCGGCCACCTTGAAGTCCATGTCGCCGAGATGGTCCTCGTCACCGAGGATGTCCGAGAGAACCGCGAAGCGCTTGTCTTCGAGGATCAAGCCCATCGCGATGCCCGCGGTCGGCCGCTTCAACGGCACGCCGGCGTCCATCAGCGCCAGCGAGGCGCCGCAGACCGACGCCATCGACGAGGAGCCGTTGGATTCGGTGATCTCCGACACCACGCGGATGGTGTAGGGGAACTCGTGATGCGGCGGCAGCACCGGGTGGATCGCGCGCCAGGCGAGCTTGCCGTGGCCGATCTCGCGGCGCTTGGTGCCGCCGAGGCGGCCGGTCTCGCCGACCGAGTAGGGCGGGAAGTTGTAGTGCAGCAGGAACGTTTCCTTGTACGTCCCCGACAGCGCGTCGATGTACTGCTCGTCCTCACCGGTGCCGAGCGTGGTCACGACCATCGCCTGGGTCTCGCCGCGGGTGAACAGCGCCGAGCCGTGGGCGCGGGGCAGCACGCCGACTTCGGCGACGATGTTGCGCACGGTCTTGGAGTCGCGGCCGTCGATGCGCTTGCCGGTGTCGAGGATGTTCCAGCGGACGATTTTGGCCTCGAGTTCCTTGAACACGCCGGCGATGCGGAGCTTGTCGTATTTCGGCTCCTGCCCTTCCGGGAAGTAGTGGGCCATCACCTTTTCCTTGGCGAGGCCGACGGCGGCATAGCGCTCCTGCTTCACGGGGATTGCGTAAGCGGCGCGCAGCTCCTGCTCGATCAAGCCGAGCATTTCCTTTTCGATCGCCGAATTGTCGATCACGGTGACTTCGCGCGGCTCCTTCGCGGCCTTCTCGGCGAGCTCGATGATCGCGTTGATCACCGGCTGGAAGTGGCGATGACCGAACATCACCGCGCCGAGCATGATGTCTTCGTTGAGCTCCTTGGCTTCTGATTCCACCATCAGCACGGCGTCGGCAGTGCCGGCCACCACGAGGTCGAGCTGGGTGTCGACCATCTCGTCCAGCGTCGGGTTGAGGACGAATTCGTCATTGGCAAAGCCGACGCGGGCTGCGCCGATCGGGCCTTTGAAGGGCGCGCCGGACAGCGTCAGCGCGGCGGAGGCCGCGACCATCGCCACGATATCGGGATCGTTTTCCATGTCGTGCGAGAGCACGGTGACGATCACCTGGGTCTCGTTGCGCCAGCCGTCGACGAACAGCGGGCGGATCGGGCGGTCGATCAGGCGGGAGACCAGCGTCTCCTTCTCGGTCGGACGGCCCTCGCGCTTGAAATAGCCGCCGGGAATGCGGCCGGCAGCGTAGGTCTTCTCCTGGTAATCGACGGTGAGCGGCAGGAAGTCGACGCCTTCGCGCGGCGCCTTCGCCGCGACGACGGTGGCAAGCACCACGGTCTCGCCATAGGTGGCGACGACGGCGCCGTCGGCCTGGCGGGCGATCTTGCCGGTTTCAAGCTTGAGAGGGCGTCCGCCCCAGTCGATCTCGACTGAATGCTTATTGAACATAGGAGGTCTTCTTTCATGGGTTCTCGAAAGAAGGGACGCTTCGAAAAACAAAAACCATGCGCAAGATTGCGGGACGCTGATCGGCGTGATGACCAGCGGCCTGCGATCCTGCCATGGTTTTTGGATTTCGGATGGCGTCCATCCTTTCGGGTCATACGGGCGCCTTGCCCGTTGTGCCCAGCCGCCGGATTGCTGCTGGACTGTCAGTCGGCACGAACGCGAACACCGAACCGTGGTCTTCGTCATCATGCCCCGGATGCCAACCGTCGACGGCTCGCATCCGACGCGCACGCAGCCTCAATCAAAAACCTTTAAAGAAGCGCTTTCGTTCGAAACCACGCGCGAAAACGCGCGCCAGTGGCGCGCGCAGGAACTCTTTAGCGACGAATGTTGTGCTTCTCGAGCAGCGCCTTGTACCGCGCCTCGTCCTTCTTCTTGAGGTAGTCGAGGAGCGAGCGGCGGGTGGAGACCAGCTTCAAGAGGCCGCGACGCGAATGGTTGTCCTTCACGTGGGTCTTGAAATGGTTGGTGAGATTGTTGATGCGTTCCGACAGGATCGCGACCTGAACCTCGGGCGAGCCGGTGTCACCGGCTTTGGTGGCATTCGTCTTGATGACTTCCGCTTTGCGTTCTGCGGCAATCGACATCGTCAATTTCTCTCGTTGCGACCGGGGCTGGCAGTCAGGCCGGTCAGGTTGAACACACGCTTGGGGATGATTTCGCCATTGCCAACTTCGGCAAGCGCCAAAAGACGGCCTGCCACCGTGACATAGACTGTGCCGCTACAAGTGGGCGCATCCCGTCCGCGCAACAAAACGGCCTGGCCCCGGTGGAGCCTTGCCGCATCAGCCCGAGTGACGGCCAGTGCCGGGATGTCGTCCAGCGCGGTCTCAACGGGCAAAAGCGCGTCGGCGAGGCTGCCCTCGCCGGACGCGGCTCTATGGCACAAAGCCTCCAACTGATCCAGCGGAATCATGTCGTTTTCGCCAAATGGGCCGACCAGGGTCCGCCGCAGCGCGCAGATATGGCCAAAAGTGCCGAGAATCCGGCCCATATCGCGGGCCAGCGCCCGCACATAGGTGCCCTTGCCGCACTCCGCCTCGAACACGGCCCGGTCGTTATCCGGTTGATCCACAAGGGCTAAATGATGAATCTCGACGGGGCGGGGCGCCAGCTCCACGACCTCGCCGTCGCGCGCGAGGTCATAGGCGCGCTCGCCCTGAACCTTGATCGCGGAATAGCGCGGCGGGATCTGCTCGATCACCCCGGTGAACCGGGGCAACAGGGCCAGGATGGCGTCCCGGGTCGGGCGCTGGTCGGAGGTCGCGGTCACCCGCCCTTCGACGTCGTCGGTATCGCGCTCCTCGCCCCAGCACACGGTGAACTGGTAGCGCTTGCGGCCGTCCATCACGAAGGGGACGGTCTTGGTGGCTTCGCCGAGTGCGATCGGCAGGCCGCCCGAGGCGAGCGGATCGAGCGTGCCGGCGTGTCCCGCGCGCTTGGCGTTGAACAGGCGCTTGAGCACCGCGACAGCTTGCGTCGAGGTCATCCCGATCGGCTTGTCGAGCACCACCCAGCCGTGGACGTCGCGCCGGTCGCGGCGCGGCTGGTTGCCCTTCTGCTGCTGCTTGGCGCGGGGATCGTTGTTGACGCGGCGCGGCTCCTGGTACGGCTGAGACTTGCTGCCCAGATCCGCAAAATTATTTGTCTGCACGTCGCGTTGATCGGCCTGTTCGCCGCTGATCGTGTCGTGAGCCGGGTCCATCGTCATCGTTCTTCTTCCCGATCCGAATCCGGATCCTGTTCCAGGTCCTTCTGCACCGCAGGTGTTCGCAAAAGCTTCTCGATCCGTTCCGCTTCATCGAATCGCTCATCGACGCGGAAGCGAATGTCAGGTGCAAATTTCAGGTTAACGCGCCGCGCCACTTCGCCACGCAGGAACTTCTTGTTGCGCTCGAGTGCGCTGATGACGATCTCGGTGTCGCGGCCACCGAGCGGCATCACGTAGATCGTCGCGAGCTTCAGGTCGGGCGACATCCGCACCTCCGGCACGGTGATGATGTGACCTTCGAGATCCGCATCATGCACGTTGCCTTGCGCCAGAATCTCGGCCATCGCATGGCGAACCTGCTCGCCGACGCGCAACTGGCGTTGCGAGCCTCCGCCGGGCGCGGAACTCTTCTTCTGATGATGGCGTGGCATTCTCGAAAATCACCTCGTCATGCCCGTGTTTGGGACACGGGCATTGTCGTTTGTCCTGTTGAAACGAAGAGGGGTGGATGGCCGGAAAATCCGGCCATCGCACTCCCGCAATCTCAGTTCAAAAAGGATCCGAACGCTTCGGTAAGATTTGGACTTACAGGGAGCGCTGGATCGTCTCCACGCGATAACACTCGATCACGTCACCGGCTCGCATGTCGTGATAGTTCTCGAAGGCCATGCCGCATTCCTGGCCCGACTGGACTTCCTTCACTTCGTCCTTGAAGCGCTTCAGCGTCGAGAGCTTGCCTTCGTGCACGACCACGTTGTCGCGGATCAGGCGCACATTGGCGCCGCGTTCCACGGTGCCGTCGGTGACGCGGCAGCCGGCGACCTTGCCGACCTTGGAGATGTTGAAGATCTCCAGGATCGCGGCATTGCCCAGCATGGTTTCGCGCAAGGTCGGCGCGAGCAGGCCGCTCATCGCCTTTTTCACGTCGTCCACGAGGTCGTAGATGATGTTGTAGTAGCGGATCTCGATGCCGTTGCGCTTGGCCGCCGCGGCCGCTTCCTTGTTGGCGCGAACCGAGAAGCCGATGATCGCGGCGTTGAAGCCTTCCGCGAGCGTCACGTCGGATTCCGAAATGCCGCCGACGCCGGCATGCAGGATGCGGGCTGCGACTTCGTCGGTGCCGAGCTTCTCCAGTGAGCCGAGGATCGCTTCCAGCGAGCCCTGCACGTCGGCCTTGATGATCAGCGGGAATTCCTTGCGGCCCGCGGTCTTCAATTGGGACATCATCTGCTCGAGCGAACCGCGCATGCCGGAGATCGAGGCAGCCGCGTTCTCGCGCTTCTGATGCGCGCGATAGCTGGTGATCTGGCGGGCGCGGGCTTCGTTCTCGACCACCGCGAGACGATCGCCGGCTTCCGGCGGACCGTTGAAGCCGAGCACCTCGACCGGCACCGAAGGACCGGCCTCCTGCACCGTCTCGCCCTGATCGGAGATCAGCGCGCGGACGCGGCCCATCTCGGCGCCGGCGACGATGATATCACCGACACGGAGCGTGCCGCGCTGGACCAGCACGGTCGCGACCGGACCACGGCCGCGATCGAGCTTGGCCTCGATCACAGTGCCTTCGGCCGGACGCTCCGAATTGGTCTTGAGGTCGAGGATTTCGGCCTGCAGCGCGATCATCTCGAGCAGCTTGTCGAGATTGGTCTTGTTCTTGGCGGATACCTCGACGTCGACGACTTCGCCGCCGAAGGATTCGACCTGAACCTCGTGCTGGAGCAGCTCGGTGCGGACGCGCTCGGGCTTGGCATCGGGCTTGTCGATCTTGTTGATGGCAACGATGATCGGCACGCCTGCCGCCTTGGCGTGGTTGATGGCTTCGACCGTTTGCGGCATCACGCCGTCATCGGCCGCGACCACCAGCACGACGATGTCGGTGACCTTGGCGCCGCGGGCGCGCATCGCAGTGAACGCAGCGTGGCCGGGCGTGTCGATGAAAGTGATCTTCTTGCCGCTCTCCGGCGACAGCACCTGATAGGCGCCGATATGCTGGGTGATGCCGCCGGCTTCGCCGGAAACCACGTTGGCATGGCGCAGCGCATCGAGCAGCGAGGTCTTGCCGTGGTCGACGTGACCCATCACGGTCACGACAGGCGAACGCGGTTCGGTATCGGTGGAATCGTCGACTTGGTCGAACAGGCCCTCTTCCACGTCCGAGGCGGCAACGCGCTTGACCGTGTGGCCGAGCTCTTCCGCGATCAGCTGCGCGGTGTCGGCGTCGATCACGTCGGTGATCTTGTGCATCGCGCCCTGCTTCATCAGCATGCGGATGACGTCGACCGCGCGCTCGGACATACGGTTGGCGAGCTCCTGGATGGTGATCGCTTCCGGAATCGTCACCTCGCGGATGAGCTTTTCCTTGGGCTCGTTCGAGGCGTGGCCCTTGAGGCGCTGGGTGCGGCGGCGGAACGAGGCGATCGAACGCTCGCGCACCTCATCGGCATTGAGCGCGGTGACGACGGTGAGGCGGCCGCGCTCCTTCTGCGGGCCGGGCTTGTGGGTGGTTTTGGGGGCGGCCGCAGGACGCGCGACACCGCCGGGACCGCGACGGATCTGGCGCGGACCATCGTCCTCGTCGGGTCCGGCCGCAACCGCGGGAGCGCGCCCCGCCGGGCCAGCCGGCCGCTGAGTGGTCGTTGTCGGGCGCGCAGTGGTGGTCGCCGCAGGTCGCGCCGTACCTGGCGCGGAGCGGGGAGCGCTAGTCGCCGGAGCTGCCGTTGCGGGACGTGCGGCAGAAGGCTGCTCGCCTTCGCCAAAACGCTTCTTGGCCTCGGTCTCGGCCTTCCGCTTGGCTTCGTCCTCGTGGCGATGACGCTCATCCTCGGCCTTGCGACGGGCTTCGGCGGCTTCGCGCTCGGCGCGTTCGGCAGCCTCGCGGGCAGCGCGGCGCTGCGCCTCTTCCTCGGCCTGGCGGCGTTCCTCGACCTCGCGCAGCTTGGCATCGGCCAGCGCGCTGGCGCGGGCCGAACGCTCGTCTTCGGTCAGGGTACGCAGCACCACCCCGGAACCGGCGTTGCGCGGTGGGGCGGGCGGCGGGGCGGAGCGCGAGGGCGCGGGCACGGCCGGTGCCGGTTTCGCGGTCACCTCGGGCGCGTGCGGCTCGGGGCCGTCGCCAATGCGGCGCTTGCCGCGCTTCTCGACCACGACCTGCTTGCTCCGGCCGTGGCTGAAGCTCTGGCGCACGGTGCCCGTTTCGACGCGCGGCTTGAGCGATAGCGTCTTGCTCGGAACGCTCAGCTTCTTGTCGCCAGGGGTCTTGGTATCAACCATTCAGCAGTCCTAATCCTGATCTGTTGTCGTTGTGCGTTGCCGCACCGTCATATCGGTTCGTCGTTGTCTCTCAGAAATCCTGGCCGTGTTTTTCGGCCGTCTTGTCATCGTCCGCCATCCGGTATCGGACCAGCATCTGGCTACGTGACAGGAATGACCTGCTCGCCGGGCCCGCGAGCAGCGCAGCATGTATCACATTTGACCGGGTCAGTGCCAAATCCAATTCTATCGATTTCAGCGCGGTGACGACGGGAATCTGCGGCTTGGCGCCGCGATTTCCGGCATTTTGACGCGCCAGCATGTCCAATTTGCGGATTCCGTCCGCGGCCCCGTCGCTGGCGTGGATCAGGACCTCGACCGTACCTTCCCGAAGGGCGCTCTCGACCTTGCCGAAGCCGGCCACGACCTGGCCCGCCTTGGCAGCGATCCCAAGGGCTTCCGTCACGCTCCGAACCAGGAGCGCTTCGATGTCGGCGGGAAGCGTCTGAGGGGCCCGCAGCTCGCGCTTGAAGGCCTTGTTAAATTGGTGACGCCGCACGGCTTCCGCAACCACCTGGCGTGAGGCGGTGATCCACATGCCGCGTCCGGGCAGCTTACGCTTGAGATCGGGAACTATGTCGCCTTGCGGCGAGACGACGAAGCGGATCAGCTCGTCGATCGGCCGGACCTTGCGGCTGACCGCGCACATGCGCATGGTCGCGGACCTTTCGGTCCGCGGCCCATGGTCGAGTTCGCTGTCAGTGCTGGCGAGCATCCGGGTGACATCCTCCTTCGCCTTCTAAGTCGCGTGTTCTTTACGCAAAACCGGCCTCCACTTTTGCTGAACACGCCTTAAGCCGGCTGATCTTCAGTCGCCTCAGCCTCCTCAGCGGGCTTGGCAAGATCGGCCTCGGTGATCCAGCCGGCCTTGACGCGGGCCTGCATGATCATCGCTTCGGCATCGTCGCGGGAGATGTCGATGCCGTCGAGCGCACCAACGTGCTTGGTTGGCTCGCTGCCTTCCTTGCGCTCGGTCCAGCCGACCAGATCGTCGGTGGCGCAGCCGGCGAGATCGTCGACCGTCTTGATGTCGTTCTCGCCGAACTTCACCAGCATTTTCGAGGTCACGCCGGGCACGTCCTTGAGGGCGTCCTCGACGCCGAGTTCCTTTCGCTTGGCCTCGAGCTCGGCTTCCTGCTGCTCGAGATGTTCGCGGGCGCGGTTCTGCAGCTCCTGCGCGGTCTCCTCGTCGAAGCCCTCGATGCTGGCGAGTTCCTTGACGTCCACCATCGCGAGTTCCTCGACCGAGGTGAAGCCTTCGGACGCCAGCAACTGGCCGACCACTTCGTCGACGTTGAGCGATTCCATGAAGACGCGGGTGGAATTTTCAAAGTCGGCCTGGCGACGCTCCGATTCCTCCTGCTCGGTCAGGATGTCGATGTCCCAGCCGGTGAGCTGCGAAGCCAGACGCACGTTCTGGCCGCGGCGGCCGATCGCCAGCGAGAGCTGGTTGTTGGTGTCGGGCACGACGACCTCGATGCGCTCGCGGTCTTCGTCGATGACGACCTTGGAGACTTCGGCCGGTGCCAGCGCGTTGACCACGAAGGTCGCGATGTCGGGCGACCAGGGAATGATGTCGATCTTCTCGCCCTGCAACTCGTTCACCACCGCCTGCACGCGCGAGCCGCGCATGCCGACGCAGGCGCCGACCGGATCGACCGAGGAATCTCGGGAAATCACGCCGATTTTCGCGCGCGAGCCGGGATCGCGGGCGACCGCCTTGATCTCGACGATGCCATCATAGATCTCCGGCACCTCCTGCGCGAACAGCTTCGCCATGAATTGCGGATGAGTGCGGGAGAGGAAGATCTGCGGGCCTCTCGTCTCGCGGCGGACGTCGAAGATATAGGCGCGGACACGGTCGCCGTTGCGGAAGACTTCGCGCGGCAGCATCTCGTCGCGACGGATGATGGCTTCACCACGGCCGAGATCGACGATCACGCTGCCATATTCGACGCGCTTGACGACGCCGTTGACGATGTCGCCGATGCGGTCCTTGAATTCCTGATATTGCCGGTCGCGCTCGGCCTCGCGCACCTTCTGCACGATCACCTGCTTGGCCGACTGGGCGGCGATGCGGCCATATTCCAGCGGCGGCAGCGTGTCGGCGATAGTGTCGCCGACCTGGGCACCGGGATTGGCGCGCTGTGCATCCACCAGCGAGATCTGGTTCGAAGGGTTTTCGACCTTCTCGACCACAAGCATGTGGCGCGACAGCCGCAGCTCGCCCTTCTTCGGGTCGATCTCGGCGTGAACGTCAGTCTCGCTGCCGTAACGGGCCCGCGCCGCCTTGGCGATGGCATCCTCCATCGCGGCGATGACGATGCCGCGGTCGATCGATTTCTCGCGCGCAACGGCGTCCGCGATCTGGAGCAATTCAAGTCGATTGGCGCTGACTGCCATGGCTAGTCTCCTTCGTCAGGCTCGATCTCGCCCCGTCGCGCACGTTCGGCGGCCAGGCGATGCTTCTTTGTATTGGTCGGTGCCGGCTTTTTTTTCGGCTTGGTGTTCTTGGTGATCTTCTCGCTGATCTGGGCGTGCGGCGCCGGAGGCGGCTCGAGGCCGAGATTGCGACGCATCTCGCGCGCCTCGGCCTTGCCGCGGCGCATGGATTCCGCAATCAGCTCATCGGTCAGCACCAGCCGCGCCTCGCCAATATCCTCCATGGTCAGGAGAACGTCGGCGTCATCGCCGGCCTTGACGTCATCGCGATGCAGATGCACGCGATCGCCTTCGACAGCACCGAGCGTGCCGCGGAACCGCTTCCGCCCCTCATGGGCGACCGCCATCTCGACCTTCACCAGATGTCCAGCATAGCGCTCGAAATCGGAGCGGCGCACCAGCGGCCGGTCGATTCCCGGTGAGGAGATTTCCAGCCGGTAGGCGCGATCGATGGGGTCGGCGACGTCGAGCACAGGCGACAGCGCCCGCGAGATCGCCTCGCAATCCTCAATCTGCATCGAGCCGTCCGGCCGCTCGGCCATGATCTGCACCGTGCAGCCGGCCTCTCCGGAAATACGGATACGCACCAGCCGATAGCCCATGCCCTGGAGCACGGGAGCTGCGACCGCGGCCACCCGGGCCGCGACGCCCGGCTCGACCACGAGCCGCGGCTCGGCCAGCAATTCGGCATCCGTGGAACCAGGGTTCGGTTCGGTCATAGCAGGGGTCAGGCGCTCGATGGTTAAGGCTGGGTTAATGTCAAAGCCCGCTTCGGAACTCTCCCGACAACGCATCGGGCCGCATCCTCCGCCAAGCCGCGTTCAGGTAATAAAAAAGAGCGGGTCCTTTCGGGCCCACTCTCACTACGCGGATCGTATGAGAAGATGAATTGCCGCTGATATAGCCCTTTCGCCCCTCCCGGACAAGGCCCATTGCAGGGCAGAGGACGCTTTTTGCGTCCTTTGGGCGGCTCGCCCCGCAACGCTTCCTTCATCAAGCAGGCCTAGATTCCCCGATTGTGGGGCGGCTTGAGCTATGGCGCGCCCACGGCGTGCCAGATCCCCGAGTTGCGTTTCATGATCGTTGCTACCTCGCTGATTCCTGGATTGGACGATATCGTCAAACGCGGCGATCCCCGACGTCGCGGCGAGATCGCGCGGGCCATCTCCGCATTATTTTTCCGGGATGCCGAAAAACTCCGTCCCGAGCTGATCGATCTGTTCGACAATCTCCTGATCGATCTCGTCCCGCATGCCGAACTCGCTTCGCGCGCCGATCTCGCCGAGCGCTTCTCGCGCCTCGGCAACGCGCCGCCGCATCTGGTGAACCAGCTCGCGCGCGAAAACGAGATCACGGTGGCCGGCCCCGTGCTGCGCCGCTCGCCCGTGCTCGATGAGGCAGCCCTGGTCGAGATCGCGCGGCTGAAGGGCCAGGGCCATCTGCTGGCGATAACGGAGCGCCCCACCTTGCCGGCGGTCGTCACCGACGTGCTGGTGGAGCGGGGTGATCGCGACGTGGTGCGTCGCGCAGCCGGCAATGCAGGTGCTGTCTTCTCGCCCGGCAGCTATTCCGAGCTGATCAAGCGTGCCGCGCAGGACGGCGTGCTGACGCTCAAGATCGGTCAGCGCAACGATCTCTCCGGCGAGCACCTGAAGGAGCTTCTCAACGGCACGCTCGACGTCATCCGCCGCCGCCTCTCCAGCGTGGTCAATCCCGCGCGCCAGGTCGAGATCAAGCGCGCGATGGAGGCCATCGAGGAGGCGGCGCGGCCGCCGGGGCCGCGCCGTGACTTCTCGGCGGCACAGCGAACGGTGACGGCCCTGCATCGCGAGGGCCATCTCGGTGAGAGCGCGCTGCTCGGTTTCGCCAAGGCGCTCAAATATGAGGAATCGATCGCCTCGCTCTCGGCGATGACCGGCGTCCGCCTCGCGATTCTCGACCGCCTGATCGCGGGCGATCGCTACGATCCGATTCTGATCCTGGGGCGCGTGCTCAATCTCGGCTGGCCCACGGTACGCGCGCTCATCCTGCTGTGGTACGGGCCGCATCGCACCCCGGCCGATGCCGACATCGAGGCCGCGCGCATGAACTTCACGCGCCTGATGCCGACGACCGCCGAGCGCGTCGTGAATTTCTGGCGCAACCGGCGGACGATTTGAAGTTCTCTCTCTTGTCATTCCGGGGCGGGCGAGGCCCGAACCCGGAAGCTCGAGCTTCCGGGTTCGATGCTGCGCATCGCCCCGGAATGACGACTAGACCCGCTTGAACCGCAGATAGGCCGCCTTGCGTCCTTCGCGCGCGGCCTTCCGGCCGTAGCGCGTCATTGTGTAGCCCACCCATGGCTGCCGAAAATCGTCGGCGCGTTCGGCAAGCCAAACGAAATCCGAAGAGCGGGCAAGATGCGACAGCGTCCAGGCGCAGTAATCGTCGACGTCGCAGACGAAACGGAATTCGCCGCCAGGCTTCAGCACGCGCGCCATTGCGGCAATGGTCCTGTCCTGGACGAAGCGCCGCTTCCAGTGCCGCCGTTTCGGCCAGGGATCGGGATGGATCAGGTCGATCCGCGACAGCGAGGCTTGCGGAAGCCAGGCCAAGAGCTCGGCGGCATCGCCGGCGAACAGGCGGATGTTGCTGATGTTGGCGGCGTCGATCTGCGCGAGGATTTTGGCCATGCCGTTGACATAGGGCTCGCAGCCGATGAAGCCGGTGGCGGGAAAGCTTTGCGCCTCGGCCGCCAGATGCTCGCCGCCGCCGAAACCGATCTCGAGCCGCACCTCGCTTGCCGCGGGGTCGAAGATCTCGCCGGCATTCGCCGGTGCCTCGCTCGCGATGTCGAGCGCAAGATGCGGCAGCAGCTGATCGATCAGCCCGGCCTGGTGCTGCCTGAGCTTGTGACCCTTGCGGCGTCCGAAGAAGGCGCGCTCGCTGTCATCGCGCGCGGAATCTGATTTGCGCTCGCTCATCGCAGCGTCTGGTACAGGCGATGGAGCAGCCGCGCGCGCGGCGCGAGCGAGGAGACGTAGAGCTGCTCATAATGCGTGTGTGCGCCCTTGCCGTCGACGCCGAGCCCGTCGAGCGTCGCGGTGTGCGCGGCGGTAAAGTTACCGTCCGAGCCGCCGCCGGTGTGGGTGTCGATCAGCTCGAAGCCGATCTCGGCGGCAAGCGTCTTCGCATGCTCGTAGAGCGCCGCGCCGGCATTGCTCTTCTCGTAAGGCGGGCGATTAAGCTCGCCGGCGACCGCAACGGTGACGCCGTCGGTCTTCGACGTGAGCGCGAGGATCTTGCCGACGAACTCGTCCGCATCCTTGAGGCTCAACACACGCAGATCGACTTCGGCATAGGCCTCTTCCGGCGTCACGTTGGGGCGCGTGCCGCCGCGCACCACGCCGACATTGACGGTGACGCCACGCTTGACGTCGTTCATCCCTTCCAGCGCCAGGATCACGTTGGCGAGCTCGCGGACGGCGCTGCGGCCGTCCTCCGGTCGGGAGCCCGCATGCGCGGGCACGCCTTTGATGAAGACGCGGAAGCGTCCGACGCCCTTGCGTCCGGTGACGATCCTGCCGCCGTCGCGCGCCGGCTCCGTCACCAGCACGTATTTGGCCTTGCGACCTTCCTGCTCGATCAGCGCACGTGAGGTCGGGCTGCCGATCTCCTCGTCGGAGGTGAACATGTGGGTGATGCCGAGCGGCGAACGGTCGCCGGCGGCGCAGAGCGCGCGAAAGGCATGGTAGGCGATGTAGGCGCCGCCTTTCATGTCGTAGATGCCGGGGCCGAACGCGCTGTCGCCTTCGATCTTGAACGGCAGGCGCTCGATGAAGCCCATGGGATGAACGGTATCGAGGTGGCTCAGCACCAGGATGCCCGGTCGGTCCTGGCCCCAGGTCGAGCGCGCCACAAGATGATCGCCGCAGCCATTGACCCCAGCGACGCGCTCGAGCGTGGCGGGCAGCTCGCGGTATTGCTCCGCGACCACGGAGATCAGCTTGTTGACCTGCTCGGGCGCTTCCGTCGGCGTCTCGATCTCAACCCAGCGGCGGATGCCATCGAGAATGGTTTGGGAATCGAACCAATTGGAGCTGGCCATGAACGCATCTATGCCCTTGAACTGCATCATCGGAGTGGACGCGCATCGAGGGCGCGGTCGCAAATGACGACATAGGCCAGATTTGGCGCAGTCTCAAATCGCCAATTGCGATGGGCGCGTCAGCGCTTGTCGGGGCCTTCGCGCGCGGCGATCTGCTCGACGAGATCGACGATGGAGCGGCGCATCTTGGAATCGGTGATTCGGGTGAACGCCTTGGTCAAGGCGAGTCCCTCTGATGTCGCAAGGAAATCTGAGACGTAAGAGGGCGAGGCGCCTTCGCTGAAGCCATCCGGGCCCGGCACACCGCTCGGCCCGCCCTCGAACAGGAACGACACAGGTACCTGGAGAATCTCGGCGATCTGCTGAATGCGGCTCGCGCCGACCCGGTTGGTGCCCTTCTCGTATTTCTGGATCTGCTGAAAGGTCAGGCCCAAAGCTTCACCGAGCTTTTCCTGGCTCATGCCCAACATGATGCGGCGCATACGCACGCGACTGCCGACATATTTGTCAACAGGGTTGGGCGCTTTCGACATTTCCTCAGCCCTCCAAACATCACCCTCGGCGCAATCATCAGGCCTGCCTCGGGTGCCAGCACCGTCAAATCGAACCCTCTTATTGGGAAACATTGCGGAGAAATTTAGCAATGTACCGCTGTCTTTCGCAGCCGGTGCAGAATGAGGAGCCCGCCTGCAGTCTGTCAACCGTGGGACTACGGTTGTCAAGGATTCCAGCCACGTCCGCTGCGAGGCGATCAGGGGTGCCGTTTGGCGACACGCCGGCGGACCGCCACAATCACCGCGAGCGCGACGAGCATGGCTGCGGGCACGTCGCCGACGCGCGCATAGACAGTCGATGGGATCGCGGCGGGCAGGTTTGCATCCAAAATGCCCTCGATTCCGAGACCGAGGCTGGCGATGGTGCGTCCCATCGGATCGATCACTGCGGAGATGCCGGTGTTGGCGGAGCGGACCAGCGGCAGGCCGAGTTCGATCGCGCGCATCCGCGCCTGCTCGAGATGCTGATAGGGGCCGGTCGAGATGCCGAACCAGCCGTCATTGGTGAGGTTAACGATCCAGCCCGGACGTTCGCTGCGTGCAGCCACCTCACCGGGAAAAATGGCTTCATAACAGATCAGCGGCAGCGCGGGCGGCGCGCTGGCGACCGGCAGCGCATGCCGCACGGTGCCGGCAATGAAGCCACCGCGCACGCGCGTCAGCTGCTCGAAACCGAGCTTCTCCATCAGCTCCTGATAAGGAAGAAATTCGCCGAACGGCACCAAATGCAGCTTATCGTACACTGCGAGCACGCTGCCATCGTGGTCGATCACGTAGATCGAATTATAGGCGCGCGTGATCGGTGTGCCCCGCGGCAGGTCCGGCGCGCGGACCGACCCCGTGATCAGCACAGTGCCCTTCGGCAGCAGATCGGCGATTTGCGCCATCGCGTCGGCTTCGCGGGTCAGGAAGAACGGAAAGGCGGATTCCGGCCAGATCAGGATGGTGGCATCGCGAACGCCGGTCGATTGCGGACCAGAGGCGCGGTCGGACAGCGCCAAATATCTCTTCATCACCTCCGCTTTGGCGGCGTAGTTGAATTTCGCGTCCTGCTGCAGGTTCGGCTGCATCAGGCGCAGCTTGGCGCCAGCAACCATCGTGGTCGGAGGCAGCGACAGGCGGATCGCGCCGAAAATGCTCATGACGATCAGAAGCGCGATTGCGGCGGCCGGTGCGCGCCATTGCAGGCGGCCATCGGGCGCGCGATCGATCAGCGTCGCAGGGCTCGCGAAGATCGCGACGGTCAGGAACGTCATGCCCCACAGGCCGATCAGCGATGCCGTCTGCGCCAGCGGCAGCGGCTCGGACAGCGCGTAGCCGAACGCGTTCCAGGGAAACCCGGTCAGCGCGTGGCCGCGCAGCCATTCGCTAATGGTGAGACTTGCTGCGAGCGCCAGCACGCGCGTGGCGTTCTTGGTCCAGAGCAGGCGCGCCAGCGCAAAGCCCATTGCCGTGAAGATCGAGAGATAGGCCGGCAGGCCCAGCACGGCGAACGGTGTGAGCCAGGCGAACACGTCGGCGTCGACGAAGAATGCGTAGCCGATCCAGTAGAGACCGGGGACGAAATAGCCGAGCCCGAACCAGTAGCCAGTCAGCGCCGCGGCAGGAACGCCGCCATATCGTCCGGCGCCGGCGCCGTCGATCAGCCAGACCAGCACCGGGAAGGTGAGGAACAGCACCGGAAACAGGTTGAACGGCGCCAGCGCCAGCACCGACAGCGCCCCGGCCGCCATGGCGATGACGGCGCGCTTCCATCCCCAGGTGAGGATGACGGCAAGCGCAATCTGCCGGAGTCGTTGCAATGGGCTCACTGCGGACCGGTCCCGTCGCTTGGCGGCGGGGTAGGCGTGTCACTGGCCGGTGGTTGGCCGCTCTCCGGCGCAGCCTCGCGGCGTCGGCTCTCGCGCTGGGTGCGGGGCGCGGGACGTTCCTTCCGCGTCGAGATGCGCAGCCGCTTGACGCGGCGCGGATCGGCATCGAGCACCTCGACCTCGTACGTGCCGGGGCCCGAGATCACTTCGCCGCGCACCGGCAGGCGCCCGACGAAGCTGACGAGATAGCCGCCCAGCGTCTCCACTTCCTCGCCGGCCTCGCCGGTGACGAAATCCTCGCCGATCACCGCGCGGACGTCGTCGAGGCTGGCACGGGCATCGGCGATGAAGGCGTTGTCGGGCAGGCGCACGATCGAGGGCGGCTCGTCGCTGTCGTGCTCGTCGTCGATCTCGCCGACGATCTGCTCGACGATGTCCTCGAGCGAGACCAGCCCGTCGCTGCCGCCATATTCGTCGACCACCAGCGCGAGGTGGATGCGCGTGGCCTGCATCTGCGCGAGCAGGTCGATCGCCCGCATCGAGGGCGGCACGTACAGCAGCTTGCGGATGATGCGCGCATCGTGAAGCGGCAGCGCGAGATCGACGGCGCGCAAATCGAGCCCGGCCGGCAGCGGTTTCTTGCGCTTGGTCTTGGTGGCCTCCGACACGCGCGCACGGGCGGTCATGAAGGCGAGCAGGTCGCGGATGTGGACGATGCCGACGGGATCGTCCAGCGTCTCGTTGTAGACGACGAGACGCGAATGGCCGGCGCTCTCGAAGCGGTCCATCAATTCGCCAAGCGGGATGTCGCGCTTCACCGCGACGATGTCGGCCCGATGGACCATGACGTCGGCGATGCGGCGCTCGTGCAGGCCGAGGATGTTGCGCAGCATGGTGCGCTCGACCGCGGAGAAGCCGGTGTCGTCGGGGGTGGCCGCGTTGAGCACGACCTGGAGATCGTCGCGCACCGATCCCGCCTTCCAGCCGAACAGCGTCCGGATGGCGCGCAGCAGCCAGCCTTCCGCGGTCGGCCGCATCACCTCACCTTGGGTCACGACGGCGGGTAAATTGCGCGTGTTGCGCGGGTTGTCCTGGATTGGATCGGAATCCGGCATCTCAGTTCGTCCCCGGGCGGTCAGCATAGGGGTCGGGGATGCCGAGATGCGCCAGGATCTGCGTCTCCAGCGCTTCCATCTCCTCCGCGTCGTCGTCGTTCTCGTGATCGTAGCCGATCAGATGCAGGAAACCGTGGACGGCGAGATGGCTCAAATGATGACCGAACGGCTTGTGTTCCTCGTCCGCCTCGCGCCGCATGGTCTCGTAGGCGATCGCGATGTCGCCGAGCATGCGCGGCGCATCGCCCGGCTTCCATTCGCCTTCGGGCTGGAGCGCGGGGAATGACAGCACATTAGTTGGCTTGTCGATGCCGCGCCAGTTGCCGTTGAGGGTGCGGATGCCGGCGTCATCGGTCAGCATCACAGCCACTTCCGCGTCGGCGAGGTCTTCGTCGACGCTCTCGGCGGCTGCCGCAAGCGCGCGCTGGATCACGGTCTCGGAATCGGGCTCGCTCTGCCAGCAATCGGCGACGACGAGGACCTCGGTGATGGGAAGGTTGGGATGGGACATTGTGCTGTCTGGGACGAAAAGGCGCCGTCCGCGCCCGCTTGGTCCGGCTGTTGTCTCGTCAGGATTGACCGCTGGCCGGCCGCTGCGGCGACCCTTCGTAGGCGGCGACGATCCGCGCCACGAGCTCGTGGCGGATCACGTCCTCGGCTTTGAAATGCACTTGCGCAATCCCCTCGACCCCGTTCAGGAGCCGGGTTGCTTCCGCCAGTCCCGAGGTCTGGCCGTTCGGCAGGTCGATCTGAGAGGGATCACCCGTCACGATCATGCGGCTGTTCTCGCCAAGGCGGGTCAGGAACATCTTCATCTGCATCGACGTGGTGTTCTGCGCCTCGTCCAGGATGATGGCGGCGTTGGTGAGCGTGCGGCCGCGCATGAAGGCGAGCGGCGCGATCTCGATCTCGCCGGTCTGGAGCGCCCGCTCGACGATGCGCGCATCCATGAGATCGTAGAGCGCGTCGTAGATCGGGCGCAGATAGGGATCGACCTTCTCGCGAAGATCGCCTGGCAAAAAGCCGAGCCGCTCGCCGGCTTCCACCGCCGGGCGTGACAGGATGATCTTGTCGACCTCCTTGCGCTCGAACAGCTGCGCGGCATGCGCGACCGCGAGCCAGGTCTTGCCGGTGCCGGCGGGACCGATGCCAAACACCAGCTCGTGGCGCTTCAGCGCGCGGATGTAGGAATCCTGCGCGGCGGTGCGCGCGCGCACCGGGCGCTTGCGCAAATTGATGCTGTCGAAGGTCGATTTGGCCGATTTGGCGTCGAACTCGAACAGCGAGCCCTGGGCGATCACGGCCCGGATCGCGCCCTCGACCTCGCCCTGGTCGAGATCCTGTCCCTTCACGGCTTGCGCGTAGAGCGCCTCCAGCACGCGGCGTGCGGCATCGCAGCCGTCGCGCGTGCCGCCGATGGTGATGTGGTTGCCCTTGGAGTCCACGACCACGCCGAGGCGCCGCTCGATCTGCGCGAGATGCTGGCCGTAGGGGCCGACCAGCGCGGAAGCGGCACGGTTGTCATCGAAACCGATGACGACCTGGGTCTCGGGCGGAACTTGCATGTCGCGGTCAAATTTGC
Source organism: Bradyrhizobium sp. 147 (assembly GCF_023073935.1). Taxonomy (NCBI): domain Bacteria; kingdom Pseudomonadati; phylum Pseudomonadota; class Alphaproteobacteria; order Hyphomicrobiales; family Nitrobacteraceae; genus Bradyrhizobium; species Bradyrhizobium sp. 147. Next base: position 65,713 of record NZ_JADPKL010000078.1, read on the forward strand.
GGCTGGGAGCGAACGAAGGCGAATCCGATGCGCTTTTTGGCAAGGGTTCAGGCTCCAGTGGCTTGCGATGAAGCGGGCTCGCGCGCGTTGCGCGGCGTCGCGAGGTCGCCGAGAAAGCTGTAGCGTTCGAGGCTGTCGATCCGGACCGGCAGGATCTGCCCGATGATTTCGGCCGAGGCCATCACATGCGCGGGCTGGAGGTAAGCGGTGCGGCCGACGATCTGGCCTTCCTTGCGGGCCGGACGCTCGAACAGCACGTCCACCGTTGAGCCAATCGCAGCCTTGTTGAAGGCCGATTGCTGGCTGTCGATCAGTTCCTGGAGCCGCTCCAATCGCTGGTCCATCTCGGCGGGGGACACCGTCTCCTGCATATCCGCGGCCGGCGTTCCCGGCCGGGCGGAGTATTTAAACGAATAAGCCGCAGCGTAGCCGATTTGCGTGACGAGCGCGAGAGTGGCGAGAAAATCTTGCTCGCTCTCGCCGGGGAAGCCGACGATAAAATCTGATGAAAAAGCAATGTCTTGGCGTGCGGTGCGGAAACGGTCGATGACCCGCCGGTAATCATCGGCGGTATGTTTGCGGTTCATGGCGGCCAGAATCCGGTCCGAGCCCGACTGCACCGGCAGGTGCACGAACGGCATCAGCGGGCCGAGATCGCGATGGGCCGCAATCAAACTGTCATCGACGTCGCGGGGATGGCTGGTCGAATAGCGCAGCCGCGCGATGCCCGGGATTTGCGCCAGATGCTCGAGCAATCGGCCGAGCGGCCAGGTTTTTCCGTCCGGCCCCTCGCCGTGATAGGCGTTGACGTTCTGCCCGATCAGCGTCAGCTCGCGCACGCCGTTGTCGGCGAGCCGCTTCACGTCCTCCACGATCTTCGCCACCCGACGGGAGACCTCGGCACCGCGCGTATACGGCACGACGCAGAACGTGCAGAACTTGTCGCAGCCTTCCTGCACCGTGACGAAGGCGGAGATGCCGCGCGCGCGAATCGCGTCGGACTTCGGCTGGGCCAAGAAGCCGAACTTGTCCTGAGCGGGAAATTCGGTCTCGATCGCGCGACCTTCGTCGCCCGCGCGCTTCAACAGCTCGGGCAGATGATGATAGCTCTGTGGTCCGACCACGACGTCGACGACGGGCGCGCGGCGCACGATTTCTTCGCCCTCGGCCTGCGCCACGCAGCCCGCGACCGCAATCTGCATCGCGCGGCCGCCCCGCGCCGCCTCGTCCTTGGCCACGCGCAGCCGGCCGAGTTCGGAATAGACCTTTTCCGAGGCCTTCTCGCGGATATGGCAGGTGTTGAGGATGACGAGGTCGGCGTCATCAGCGCTGGCCGTCTCCACGAATCCTTCGGGGGCCAGCGTGTCCACCATGCGCTGGGCATCGTAGACGTTCATCTGGCAGCCATATGATTTGATGTGCAGCTTGCGCGGCGGCGTCATGGAACCCGGAATTGAGGTGGAGGACGGCCCTCAGATATAGGTTGGAGCGGCGAAAATCCAGCGAATGGCGCCCCCTTGGGCCGTCATTCCGGCGCGACGCAGTCGCAAAGTCCGGAATCCAGAGGTTTTGGCGCGATTCCGGGTTCACGCGCCTCGCGCCGACCCGGATGGCGGTCAGAGACCGAAAATCAGCCTGCCAGGGCCTTCGCCTCGGCCGGCCGGATCAGCTCCGGCAGCCGATGCATGTCGGCAAAGAGCAGGTCGGCGCCGGCTTGGCGCAGCGTTTCGGCATAGCCCTCGCGGCAATGGCTGCCACCATAAAAGCCGAACACAGTCATTCCGGCCGCCCGGGCGCCGGCAATCCCGGCCAGGCTGTCCTCGATCACGACACAGCGCCCCGGCGGCACGCCCATCTGCTTTGCCGCGAACAGGAACAGATCGGGCGCCGGTTTGCCGTTCTTCACCTGCGAGGCCGAGAAGATGTTCGGCGCGAGGCGTTCGTAGAGGCCCGTGCTCCCCAGGCTCACGCGCATGCGCTGGTGCGAGCCGCTCGAGGCGACGCAGACGCGTTGAGCGACGATATCGAGCACATCATGGATGCCGCGGATCGCTTCGAGGTCGGCCTCGAAGGAGCGGAATAGCTCGTCCTGCAGATCGCCGTGATAGGCCTCGGGCAGCTTGCGACCGAGCTCGGTCTCAATCTCGAGATTGGCCTGCCGCGTCGAGCGGCCAAGGAAGCGCTCGAACACCTGCTCGGACGTGATCGGATAGCCGTGCCTGGTCAGCACATCCGCATGCGCACGACAGGAGATCACCTCGCTGTCCACGAGCACGCCGTCGCAGTCGAAGATGATGAGCTCGATGGGCACTAAACTAAGACGTCGGCTTGTCGTCGTCGAGCGGGACGCAATAGAGCTCGAGCCGGTGATCGACCAGCTTGTAGCCGAGCTTGCGGGCGATCTCGGCCTGGAGCTTCTCGATCTCCTCCGAGGTGAACTCGATCACCTTGCCGTCGCGCAGGTTGATCAGGTGGTCGTGATGGCTGTCGCGCATCGTCTCATAGCGCGCGCGGCCTTCGCGGAAATCGTGGCGTTCTATGATGCCCGCATCCTCGAACAGCTTCACCGTTCGGTAGACCGTTGAGATCGAGATCTTGTCGTCGACGGCGACGCAGCGCCGGTACAGTTCCTCGACGTCAGGATGATCGACCGATTCCGCGAGCACGCGGGCGATGACGCGGCGCTGCTCGGTCATGCGCATGCCGGTGGCGGCGCACCGTGCCTCGATGCCGGACGCCTTGGATGCGGAAGAAGTTTTCAGTGCGGTCATGATTGTCTGCCTGACGGGGCGCTTTCTGCCATCAATGTTACGCCAAGTCACGTCGCATCAGAAGGGCGTTCAGCTGTTCCCCGGTCGGCTGCTTATAGTAGCGTTCGCGGCGTCCGACCACCGTGAATCCGGCCCGATCGTAGAGTCGACGCGCCGCTTGGTTATTTTCCTCGACTTCGAGAAATATTGTGCGCACGCCGCGTCCCGCGAGATGGCCGAGATGGGTCATCAGCAGCGTGCGGGAGAGACCGCGGCCGCGATGGGCCTGATCGAGCGCGATCGAGAGGATTTCCGCTTCGTCCGCGCCGATCCGCGACACCGCAAAGCCGATCGTCTTGCGGCCGAGGCGCAAGCGATGCACCAGCGTGTTGCGCTCGCTGATCATGCTCTCAAACTCGCCTTCGCCCCAGCCGCGTGCGAAACAGGCGCCGTGAAGCTGCGCCAGCCGTGCGGCATCGCGCGCGGACGCGGGCTCAACGGCGGCGGTGCCGCCGCGCCACCATTGCGAAAACCATCTCATCATGAGGTTGCGGCTTTTGCTGCGAGCTGTGGCTGCGCGGCCGGCTTGGCATCGGGTGCGCGCAGATAGAACGGCCGCGCTGGGGTCGCGTCGGGATTGGCCGCGGCGCCAAGCCAGGCGACCCAGGCGATATCAGGCGCAGCCTGTGCGTCGACCGCGACGGGTTGCGGTGCATCCTTCGGCCAGCGCTCGGCGAGAATGTTTGCGGCATTGCCGACCAGATGCGGCGCGCCGAATTGCGAGGCCGCGATCGCCTCATCGATGCCGGCGACCCTCGGTCGCACCAGCTGGCTGCCGTCGCCGGCGACGATCTGGAAATAGACGTGGGCGTGCCGCGCGTCGATCGCGGAGATCACGGGCGCCGATCTGTTCTGGCCGACGACGGCGGCGGCATAGGCCGACAAGGTGGTCAGGCCGATGGCCGGCCGCTTCGCCGCCAGCGCAAAGCCGCGCGCCGCCGAAATACCGACGCGCAGGCCGGTGAAGCTGCCGGGACCGACCGTGACCGCGATGCGGTCGAGCGCGGTGAAGCTGAGCTCTGCCGATTTCATCACCCGCGCGATCAGCGGCATCAGCGCTTCGGCATGCCCGCGCTTCATCGGCACCGATTCCTGCGCGCGAAGCTCGGCCGTTTCGGTGTCGAGCACCGCGGCCGCGCAGGCGTCGAGCGCAGTATCGATGGCGAGGATCAGCATAACGCGATCATAGCATTGGCAATTGGATGATGCCTAAAGTTCTGGCGGCCATGGCCGGGCTTGACCTGGCCATCCACGACTTTGCGGCCCCAAAAACGTGGATGCCCGGGACAAGCCCGGGCATGACGGAGCGAAATCGGTGCGCAGACCGTGCAACTCACATCGGCCGGACTTCGACGACGTCGGGCACGAAATGCTTCAAGAGGTTCTGGATACCGTGCTGGAGCGTTGCGGTCGACGACGGGCAGCCCGAGCAGGCGCCCTTCATGTTGAGATAGACGATGCCGTCCTTAAAGCCGCGGAAGGTGATGTCGCCGCCGTCATTGGCGACCGCCGGCCGCACCCGGGTCTCGATCAGGTCCTTGATCATATCGACCGTCTCGGCATCGGCCTCGTCGAAGAACTCGTCCTCGTCCTCGATCTCGGCATCGCTTTGCGCTGTGCCGTCGGCGAGCAGCGGCGCGCCGGACATATAGTGCTCCATGATGGCGCCGAGGATCGCGGGCTTGAGCTGCTGCCACTCACCGCTCGCCTTGGTCACCGTGATGAAGTCCGATCCGTAGAACACGCCGGTGATGCCGGGCACGTCGAACAGCTTTTCGGCGAGGGGCGAGCGGCTTGCGGCTTCGCGGCTCGAAAATTCCATTGGGCTGCCGTCGACCACGACGCGGCCGGGAATGAACTTCAGCGTGGCGGGATTGGGGGTGGCTTCGGTTTGAATGAACATGGTTCTCTCCAGACGTCGCCGGTTCAAGGCCGGCGCGTGCTCTCTTCCCTAGCAGATGGCGATGGCGAACGCACGATCAAGGGGAGAAGAGACATTAGTCAATGAAAATCAGAGGCTTGGGCCATTTACCCTGCCCTGGAGGGGGAGGCACCGCGCTACGATAGCGAATCCACGCTCTGGTCACTCAGCGCGCCGGAGATGATCGTCACCGGAACGGGAAACGTTCCAAGCGCATGCGCAAGCAGCGAGACCAATGGCCCCGGTCCCTCCGCACCAGGACTTGCGGCCAGCACCAGCATGGCGATGTCGGGGTCCTCGTCGATCACTGCGAGCAGCTGTTCCATCGCGGCGCCTTCCCGGATCACCCGTTCCGGCGTGATCGCGGCGATCCCGTTGGCGCGGCCGGCGGCGCGGTCGAGCGCGGCTTCCGCCGCTTCATGCGCCTCGGCGCGCATGATGTCGGCGACACCCAGCCATTCCTGGCTCTGCTGGTCGGGCTCGATGATGCGAAGCATCACCACGCCGCCGCCGCCGCGGATCGCCCAGCGGCTGGCGTAATAAACCGCCCGATCCCATTCGGCGGTGTCATCGACGATGACGAGGCATTTGGGCTTGTGACCCGGCTCGAAGCAAAGTCGCTTGCTGGTCATGCATGTCCCGCGTGCACGGCTGGCATGCTGGTCATGCATGTCCCGCGTGTGCACGGCTGGCATGCTGCCACACTCCCGCAATGTTTGGGAGAGGGGAGTGGCCGGCGCTATGACGCCGGCCAGACGCGTTGATCAGCGCCGGCGGATGAAGCCGACGATGTCTTTCGAAAGCTTCATCGTTTCGTCGGCGATGGCGCGGGCCCGGTCCGAGCCTTCGTTCAGGATTGCGTCGATATGGCCGGGGTCGGCCACGAGGCGCTTCATCTCGCCCGCGATCGGCGCGAGCTTGGTGACGCACAGCTCGGCCAGCGCGTTCTTGAAGCTGGAGAATTGGCCGCCGCCGAAATCGCGCAGCACGTCGGCCTTGGAGCGGCCGGAGAGCGCGGCGAAGATGCCGACGAGATTGTCGGCTTCGGGGCGTGCCTCCAGGCCCTTCTCCTCGGTCGGCAGCGGCTCCGGATCGGTCTTCGCCTTGCGGATCTTCTGCGCGATGGTGTCGGCATCGTCGGTCAAATTGATGCGCGAATTGTCCGACGCATCGGACTTCGACATCTTCTTGGTGCCGTCGCGCAGGCTCATCACGCGCGTTGCCGGACCCGTGATCAGGGGTTCCGGCAGCGGGAAAAACAGGCCGTCATTGCCGCCCTGGCTGCGGATCGAGTCGCCGAAATCGTTGTTGAACTTCTGCGCGATGTCGCGCGACAGCTCGAGATGCTGCTTCTGGTCCTCGCCGACGGGCACGTGGGTGGCGCGGTAGAGCAGGATGTCGGCCGCCATCAGCACGGGATAATCGAACAGCCCGACCGAGGCGTTCTCGCGGTCCTTGCCGGCCTTCTCCTTGAACTGGGTCATGCGGCCGAGCCAGCCCATGCGCGCGACGCAATTGAAGATCCAGGCGAGCTCGGCGTGTCCCGAGACCTGGCTCTGGTTGAACACGATGTGCTTCTTGGGATCGATGCCGGCAGCGATGAACGCCGCGGTGACCTCGCGGGTGTTGCGCGTGAGCTCGGCCGGCCCGCCCCAGACGTCGACCCCTTGCGTGATCGCGTGCATGTCGACGACGCAATAGATGCAGTTGTGGGTCTCCTGCATCTTCACGAAGTTGACGATCGCGCCGAGGTAATTGCCGAGATGCAGATTGCCCGTCGGCTGGACGCCCGAAAAGACCCGTTCAACGAATGGCATGGTTAGTTTTCCTGGCAAGCCTTCCTGAAGCTATTCGGCCGTCGTTTCCAACAGCGGCGCAGCCCCGTCAAGGGCAATTCGAGGGGCTCGCGATTTAGGTCGGTCGTTTCAACGCGTTCACCGCCTCGCGCCAGGAGGCTGCGCCGAGAATTTGCAGGAGCAGGCCGTAGACGACGATCCCGGCCGCGATCTGCACACCCAGCGCGACGAATTTGATGAAGCCATAGGTCTCGGCAGGTACGAGACCCATGGTCAGCCAGAGCAGGGCGCCCATCGCCGAGGCGGCCAGCACGATCCGCGGCAATCGCGTGCGGGCGCTCGCGTCGACCGAGAAGCCGAACTCGCTCGTGCCTTTCCGGAGCAGCGAGAGCGCGCTGCTCCAGGCACCGGCCGCGATACTCGCCGCGATCCCACTCGCGCCGAAGATATGACCGAGCAGGAGCGCGAGCACGACCGTCACCACTACGCCTTTGGCGGTTGCGCGCAGCGGCGTCATCGTGTCGCTGCGGGCATAGAAGGCCGGTGACAGCGCCTTGATCAGCACATGCGCCGGCAGGCCCAGCGCCAGCCACACCAGTGCGTGCGCGGTGGCCGCGCTGTCATCGGCGCTGAAGGCACCGTGCTCGAACAATAGCCGTACGATCGGGTCAGCCAGCACGATCAGACCGAGCGTGGCCGGCACGGCGAGGCCAGTCGCCAGCTCCAGCGCACGCGATTCCGCGTGCGCCACCGCGACGCGGTCGCCGCTACCGACCGCGCGGGTCAGTTCCGGCACCAGCACCGTACCCATGGCGACGCCGACGATGCCAAGCGGTAGCTCGATCAGGCGGTTGGCGAAATAGAGCCAGGATACGGCCGACGGTGTTGCGGAGGCGATGATCGCACTCGCGACGATCAGCCATTGCGGGCCCGAGCTTGCGATCATGCCGGGGATAGCCTTGGCGAAGAAGGCCCGCATCTCCTTGTCAAAACTCACGCGCAGTGGCGTCGCAAGGCGCGCGCTTCGCTGCGATAGCAGCATCAGCAATTGCAGCAGACCGGCAATACCGACGGTGGCGGCGAGCATCCACGCCGCGAGGGCCGCATCGGCGTGCCACAGCAGCAGCGCCGCGATCGCGGCGATCAGCGCGATGTTGAACAGCAGCGGCGAGAACGCCGTCAGCGCAAAGCGCCCTTGCGCGTTGAGCAGTCCCATCAGCACGGTCACGGGTCCGGCGAAGGCGAGATAAGGCAGCATCAGCCGCGCGTTCTGCACAGCGAGATCGAGCGTGCCGCTTCCGAGAAATCCCGGCGCGATCACTGTGATGATCAGCGGCATCAACACTGCAATGCCGATCGAGATCGCAACCAGGGCCGCGCAGACCGTGCCGAGCACCCGTCCCGCGAATGCCGCCGCAGCCGTCTCGTCATCGCGGTCGCGGACCCGCAACCAGGCCGGGACCAACGCCGCATTCAGCGCCCCCTCGCTGAGCAGCCGGCGCACCACGTTGACGAGCTGAAACGCCGCCAGGAACGCGTCCACCACGGCGCCGGTGCCGAGCAGCGCCGCAATCAGGGAATCGCGGGCAAAGCCCAGCAGCCGCGAGGCCAGCGTTCCCGTCGAGACGGTCAGGAAGGAGCGGATCATCGGGCGCAATATTACCGTTGCTTGCCCGCGAAGGGCTGGTCGTGATAGGCCGCGAGCCGGATTTCGGGCCGACAGGAAGCGGATTTCCCCGGTAATCGCAATCGGGCAACAGGATCAAGGTGAATGGCTGACGTGAAATATGACGTTCTCGGCATCGGCAACGCGCTGTTCGACGTGCTGGTCAGGACCGACGAGGCCTTTTTGGCCAAGCATGGCATGACCAAGGGCAGCATGTCCCTGATCGACGAGGCACGGGCGGCCGCCATCTACAAGGACATGGGCCCGGCGACGGAAGTCTCGGGCGGCTCGGCCGCTAACACCATCGTCGGCATCGGCAGTCTCGGCGCACGCGCCGCTTATGTCGGCAAGGTTAAGGACGACCAGATCGGCAAGCTCTATGTCCACGACATCCGTGCCGCCGGCGTCGCGTTCAACACGCCAGCCGCAACGGACGGCCCCGCCACCGGCTGCTCCTACATTCTGGTCACCGGCGACGGCGAGCGCACCATGAACACCTATCTCGGCGCGGCGCAGGACCTGTCGCCCGCCGATATCGATCCGGCCGATGTCGCTGGCGCTGGCATCGTCTACCTCGAAGGCTATCTCTGGGACCCCAAGAACGCCAAGGACGCCTTCGTCAAGGCGGCCAAGATCGCCCATGACGCCAAGCGCAAGGTGGCGCTGACGCTGTCGGATTCCTTCTGCGTCGATCGCTATCGCGACGAGTTCCTGTCCTTGATGCGCAACGGCACCGTCGACATCGTGTTCGCCAACGAGGCCGAGCTGCATTCGCTCTACACGACCTCCGACTTCGATACCGCGCTGAAGCAGCTGCGCAACGACGTCAATCTCGGCGTCGTCACCCGCAGCGAGAAGGGCTGCATGGTGGTGTCAGCGGAAGATTCCGTTGCCGCGCCGGCATTCCCGGTCGAGAAGGTGGTCGACACCACCGGCGCCGGCGACCTCTTCGCCGCCGGTTTCCTCTATGGCCTGGCGCGCAACCTGCCCTACAAGCAGTGCGGCCAGCTCGGCGCGCTCGCGGCCGCCGAAGTGATCCAGCACATCGGCGCCCGCCCGCAGGTATCGCTGAAGGAGCTGGCCGGCCAGCGCGGGCTGACGGACTAGCTTTTACCCTCCCCTGGGGGAGGTCGATCGCGCGCAGCGCGAGCGGGGTGGGGTGACGGTCTTTCAGCACGTTCGGTGCTGCGTTCTGGCCCGCGTGCATTCGCGGCTGTTACGTTGGCCTTCTATATGAGATCTTCGCCGCGGCCTCACCCCACCTCGGTTCGCATGCAGCTTTGCTACATGCGAACCTATCCTCCCCCTCCAGGGGAGTATGGGAGGAGGTTCACGTCTCTGCCGCCGTCTCACTTCGACACGGCCGATCCGCCGCGAATGGCGAGAGCATCAGCTCCTCACGCCGCCTTCTGCCCGCTACCAGCAGCATCGAACCCGGCGTAAACCCCGCGCTCGAAGCCCGCGAACGCCTCCAAACACTTCGCGTCGGCGAACGGCAACAGCTGCATCAGGATCACGCCGGTGACGTCGCGCGAAGGGTCGATCCAGTAATAGGTGTTGGCGAGGCCCGCCCAGGCCAGGCTACCTGCGCTGCGCCCTTCAGCGGTCTTGGCGGTGTTGATCATGAAGCTGAGACCCCACTTCTTGATTTGCTCAGGGTAGAGATCGACGTCATTGGTGTACATCGGCGCCGCCGTGGTCATCTTGCCCATGGCAAGATCGCCGATGTGGTTCTGTCCCATCGTCGCGACCGTCTCCGCCTTCAGCACCTGGTTGCCGTTGCCGCGGCCCTTGTTGAGAATCATCTGGGTGAATTTGATATAATCGCCGGCGGTCGAATAGAGGCCGCCGCCACCCATGTGGAATTCCGGCTCCTGTTCGAGCTCGAATGGGATCGATGCGAGCTGGCCGTCCTCGCCGCGCGCATGCATGCCGACCAGGCGCTTGCGCATGCTATCGGTGATCTTGAAAGCGGTGTCGCTCATGCCGAGCGGCGCGAACATATTATCACGCAAATAGGCATCGAGCCGCTTGCCGCTGACGGCCTCCACCGCCTTGCCGACGAAATCGATATTGGTGCCGTATTCCCAGCGCGTGCCGGGATCGGTCATGATCGGCGTCTTCAGCGCCGCGTTCTGGCAGGTGGTAATGGCGGGAATGCCGGTCTTGTCCAGATAGACGGCGAGATCGCCGTTCCACATGTTGTAGCAGAAGCCGGCGGTGTGGGTCATGAGCTGGCGCAGCGTGATCGGCCCCTTGGCCGGCCGCAACTTCGGCTCGCCCTTGGCGTCGAAACCTTCGAGCACTTGCGGCTCGGCAAGATCGGGCAGCACTTCACCGATCGGCGCATCCAGCGACAGCTTGCCCTGTTCGACGAGTTGCATCGCGCCGGCGGTCGTCACCGCCTTCGTCATCGATGCGATCCAGAACACGCTGTCCGCAGTCATCGCATCGGGCTTCGACAGGTCGCGCTTGCCGAACGCACCCTGATACAGCACGTCGTTGCCGCTGGCGGCGATGGCGACGACGCCGGGAATCTCCTTGGCGTCGCTCTTCTGACGCAGAACTTCGTCGATCTGGGCTTGGCTTTGCATGCGGGTTTCCTCCGGTTTGATTATTGTTGGAAGTGATCGATTGTCCTCCCGGAGGTCGCGTGCAGCAAGCATCTCGGCTGCCGCGGCGGTCGCGATGTCGTGACTTGACGGCCCGCGACCAGCGCAGCACGAGAGCGGCTGAACGGTGACGCAATCTGCGGTGGACGACCGCACCTCGCGCTCACCTTGGATGGCTTGAGGCAATATGTTTCGTGAGTTTTCGAACGCTTGAAACATTTCGTGAGCTGTCGCGTTCAGAACCCGGCCCGATCGATGGACCGATTAAGACTTGATGCAAATGTTGCCGACCGGCGAGGGGGACCTCAGATGATTTCGACCTGGAGTGAATGGAAGCGCTATCCCCGTCCCGGGCGGGGCGAGAATCTGGAGGCGCCTATTTCGCCAGGGATCTACGAAGTCCGCATCGCCGGTACCGGCGCGCTGTATTCCTTCGGCGCGGTCGACAACCTGGCGCAAGCGCTCGCACTGCTGCCGGTCGGTTCAAAATCCTGGTTCGGTCGCCGCGACACCTCTCATGTCCCCGAGCTTGAATACCGCACCTGTGCGACATCCTCGAAGGCGGACGCCAAGGCAGCAGCCGAGCGCATGATCGGCCGCCGCGAGACTTACCTGAGCGGCGCGGCCTAGCTAGTGCGGTGATCGCGATGCCTTACCTCTCCCCGCTGGAGAGAGGTAAGGGACCTGCGGCTCTCAGTTTAACTCCCAGCAGATGTGCGTTGCGGGGCGGTGCATTGCGCGCCGTCTGCCCCTATATTCCGGGCCAATCCGATCGCGCCCTGAGGAGTAACGCCATGACCCCGACCGCCGCCGCCCGCGCCCCGCAAGCCTCGTCCAATCTGCGCGACCGGTTGAAGGACCCGTCGCTGCTGAAGGAAGCCTGCTACATCGATGGCGTCTGGGTCGGCTCGCCGGTTTTCGCCGTCAACAATCCCGCCACCGGCGTCGAGCTTGCAAAAGTCCCGCAACTTGGCGCGGACGATACCACCAAGGCGGTCGAAGCCGCCGAGCGCGCGTTCCCGGCCTGGGCCAAGCTCACCGCCAAGCAGCGCTCCAACATCTTGCGCAAATGGTTCGAGCTGATCGTCGCCAACCGGGAGGACCTTGCGCTGATCCTCACCTCCGAGCAGGGCAAGCCGCTCGCCGAGGCGCTCGGCGAGGTCGACATCGGCGGCGCCTATGTCGAGTTCTTCGCGGAGGAAGCTCGCCGCGTCTATGGCGAGACCATTCCGACGCAGCGGAGCGATGCGCGGCTGCTCGCGATCAAGCAGCCGATCGGCGTCTGCGGCGCGATCACGCCGTGGAATTTCCCGAACTCGATGATTACGCGAAAGGTCTCGCCGGCGCTCGCAGCCGGCTGCACCGTGGTGCTGAAGCCCGCGAACGAAACGCCGCTGTCGGCGCTGGCGCTCGCGGCGCTTGCCGAGAAGGCTGGTGTGCCCAAAGGCGTGTTCAACATCATCACGGGCGACGCGCCGCCGATCGGCAAGGTGCTGTGCGAGCATCCGGCGGTGCGCTTCGTCGGTTTCACCGGCTCGACCGCCGTCGGCAAGATTCTCTACCAGCAGGCCTCCGTCGGCGTGAAGCGGCTCGGCCTCGAGCTGGGCGGCAACGCGCCGTTCGTGGTGTTCGACGATGCCGACATCGACGCCGCAGTCGAAGGCGCCATCGTGTCGAAATACCGCAACATGGGCCAGACCTGCGTCTGCGCCAACCGACTCTATGCCCAGGACGGGATCTACGACGAGTTCGTGCAGAAACTGTCGAAGAAGGTCGCGGCGATGAAGATCGGCGACGGGACCGAGAGCGGCGTCACGCAGGGTCCGCTGATCAACATGAAGGCGGTCGACAAGGTCGAGCGTCACATCGCCGACGCCGTCAAGCGCGGCGCCAAGGTCGTCACCGGCGGCAAGCGCAGCGATCTCGGACGCTCGTTCTTCGAGCCGACGGTGCTTGCCGACGTCAAGCCGGACTCGCTGGTGTCGCAGGAGGAAACCTTCGGTCCGCTCGCGCCCGTCATCCGCTTCAAGGACGAAGCGGATGTCATCGCGATGTGCAACGCCTCGCCGTTCGGCCTCGCCTCTTACTTTTACTCCCGCGATCTCGGCCGCGTCTGGCGCGTCGCCGAAGCGCTGGAATCAGGCATGGTCGGCGTCAACACCGGCCTCATCACCACGGAAGTCGCACCCTTCGGCGGCGTCAAGGAGAGCGGCCTCGGGCGCGAAGGCTCACATCACGGCATGGACGAATATGTCGAGATCAAATACGTGATGATGGCGGGGGTGTAGGCCGCCGCCGGTGTTGTCTTGAATATGAAGCAGGCGAGCGCCACGCCAGAGAGGCAGCCTCGCCCCTCAAAGTCGTTGCGAAATCGCTCCGCGGAGGCAGTCTGGATTTGCTTTGTCGCAAGAGCTCCTCGCAATGGCGGAGCGAGGTGCAAGAGCAGAGGCTAAATCTTCAGCTCTTTCCCAGTCACGCGGCGATACGCCTCAAGATAGCGCTTGCTGGTCGCCTCCACCACGCTCGCCGGCAGCGGGGGCGGGGGGGCGTCGCCGTTCCAGCGGCCGGCGCGGCGCTCAACGTCGAGATAGTCGCGCAAGGGTTGCTTGTCGAAGCTCGCCTGCGGCTGGCCGGGCTTGTAGGTATCGACCGCCCAGAAGCGCGAGGAATCCGGCGTCATGACTTCGTCGATCAGGATGATGCGGCCGTCCTTGTCGCGGCCGAACTCGAACTTGGTGTCGGCGATGATGATGCCCTGCTCGCGGGCCAGCTCCTCGCCAAGCGTGTAGATCGCGCGCGTCATGCTCTCCAGCGTGTAGGCAACCTCGTCGCCGACCACGGCGCGCATCTTCGCGATGGTGATGTTCTCGTCATGGCCGCTCTCGGCCTTGGTTGCCGGGCTGAAGATGGCAGGCTCCAGCTTCTCGCTCTCGACGAGCCCTGCCTTCAGCTTCTCGCCGGCCAGCGTGCCGCTCGTGGCATATTCCTTCCACGCCGAGCCCGAGAGATAACCGCGGATCACGCATTCGATCGGGAACACGGTGGTGCGCTTGCACAGCATGGCGCGACCGAGAATCTCGGCGCGGTGGGGCATCAAGGCCGGCACGGCCGAGATGATCGCGTCGGTGTCGGCGCTGATCATGTGATGCGGCACCACGCCTTCCAATTCGTTGAACCAGAACGCGCTGATTTGAGTCAGCACCGCGCCCTTCATCGGGATGGTCTCGGCCATCACAACGTCGAAGGCGCTGATGCGGTCGGTCGTGACGAGCAGCAGACGGTCGTCGTCGACGGCGTAGATGTCGCGCACCTTGCCGCGTCCGATCTTGGAGAGCGGCAGGTCGCTGGAGAGCATGTTGGTCATCGGCACAGCCTTCGCACAAGGAATCCGGCCGCGGCTGACAGCGCGGCCGAAAACCGGGATAGCCTATTCCGGCAGCGGAATGAACTCATGTTCCTGCGGAACTGCGGCGAAGCGGCCGGTTTTCCAGTCCTGCTTGGCCTGCTCGATCCGCTCCTTGCTGGAGGAGACGAAATTCCACCAGATGTGGCGCGGGCCCTCCAGTGCATCGCCGCCGAGAAACATCATCCGCGTGGCCTTCAGTGCCTTCACCGTGATGCGGTCGCCGGGGCGGAAGATCAAGAGCCGCGGCCCCTCGTAGCGCTCGTTCGCGATCTCGATCTCGCCGTCCACCACGTAGATCGCGCGTTCCTCGTGATCGGGATCGAGCGGCACGCTCGCGCCCGCTACCGCCGTGACCTCGGTGTAGAACCAGGGCGACACCATCGTAACAGGCGAGGCGATGCCGAACGAGGAGCCCGCGATCACCCGCGCGGTGAAGTCGCGCTCGGACACCATCGGCAGGTCGCCGGCGGCATAGTGCTGAAATGACGGCGCGATCTCTTCAGATCCGGCCGGCAGTGCGATCCAGCTTTGCAGGCCGAGCATCTTCTGACCCGCGGCGCGCTGCGCGTCGGGCGTGCGCTCGGAATGGGCGATGCCGCGCCCTGCGGTCATGAGGTTCATCGCGCCGGGCGCGATCTCCTGGACATTGCCTTCGCTGTCGCGATGCATGATCGCGCCGTCGAACAGATAGGTGACGGTGGCAAGCCCGATGTGCGGATGCGGCCGCACGTCCATGCCCTTGCCGGAGACGAACTGCACCGGGCCAAAATGATCGAAGAAGATGAAGGGCCCGACCATCTGCCGCTTGCCATGCGGCAATGCGCGCCGCACCACGAATCCGTCGCCGAGATCGCGCGTGCGCGGCACGATGACGAGATCGAGCGCATCGCAGGACATGGGATCGCCGAGCACGGGATCATTGGAGGGTTGCCAGCTCATGGATGGACTCCTTTTTGTCTTTATTCGGCGCGATCGTAGCACGATTTCGCATCGCCGTCGCGTCAGAGCCTGCTGCCATGCCCCGCGAAGGCGGGGCATCCAGTGCGCTGCAGCCTTTCGGTTGAATCGCAACCGTCTCGGAGTACTGGATCGGCCGGTCCCGTCTCCGCAACGCTGCGCCGGGCCCACAGCAATGCTCGGCCGGCGAAGCTTGAGCGAAGACGGCAAGCCGGACGAGCTGGAGCGCGAGAAGAACGTCATCGTGCAGGCCTGGCATCTGCCGCTGATCGCATTGTCGACGGGCAACATCGTGGTGTTTTGGCTGTTCACGCGCGCGCTGTTCGACGACGAGTTTCGCCTGCGCTGGTGGCACGGATTGATCTGGGGACTGGTGACCGCGTTCAGCCTCGTCAACTGTCTCTGGATCGCGCGGAGCGGAAACGTCCGGCCTGCTGTGACCATCGTCAATCTGATCGTGCTCGGTTTCATTGCGCTCGCGGTGGTGCAGACGATCAAGTCGTGGTCGGCCGATCTGGTCGAGCGTCGTCGCCGCGTTCGCGTCTTCATCGTCTGCGCGGCCGCGCTCTGTGGCGGGGTGCACGCGCTGCTCCAGATTGGCGTGGCCGGCACCGAGATTGGCGATATCGCCAAGATGATCAATGCGGGCGTGCTCGCCTGCATCGTTGCGGCCATCGCCTGTGCGATGATGCGCGTCGATGGCGCCGACCTGTTTCCGATTGCCGCTGAAACAGCGCGGCCTATTGTTTTGAGCCAACCCCCAGCGGCAGAGGACGCCGCCGACCAGAAGCTCACCGACGCCCTGATGCGGCTAATGGCGGACGAGCGGATCTATCGCCAGGAGAACATCACTATCGGCGCGCTGGCGAACCGGCTGAAGATTCCCGAATACCGGCTGCGCCGGCTGATCAACCAGCGGCTCGGCTACCGCAACTTCAATGTGTTCCTGAATAATCACCGGATCGAGGGTGCCAAGGCCGCGCTCGCCGATCCCGCCCAGGCCGAGGTCCCCGTCATCACCATCGCCATGGATGCCGGCTTCCAGTCACTCGGTCCCTTCAACCGCGCCTTCAAGGCGGTGACCGGCATGACCCCGACGGAATATCGGCGGCTCAAGGCCAGCCCGGCGTGATGGGCTCTTCGCTTCTCCCCGCAAGCAGCGCGAGGGGACTGAGCGCCGTTGCCGCGGCATTCCCTATAGTTCTGAAATAGCTCACTTATTTCAAAATCGGCCAGGCCATGCGCAATTCCGGCGAGGCCGTTTTCCAAATCCGGCGAGCAGTCCTCCCACGCCTCCTGCTTCGTCTCCGGCACACGCCCCAAAGCCGGAGACAGCCCGTGACCCGTCGCCGCAAGATCGTCCTCCTCACCGCCATCGCCTGTGCCGGCCTCGCGCTCGGTGTCGCGCGCGCCGGCGACGTGCCGAAGGTTGCCACCGGCTTTGTCGCCGGCATCCTGTGTTCGGAGACCTTCGTCTCCGGTCTCGATCCGCGGCGCACCTTCACCGAAACCAACGATGCGATGCCCGGGACCGGCCTGATCAGCTGGGCGATGGACTACCGGATCGATCGCGTGCGCAAGGACGTTACGGTGACACTGTTTGGCCTCGGCCGCAGCCATGCCGTCTATCGCGAGCGGCTCGGCTGCACGCTCGCGCATGGCGAGCCGCTTGCCGAAGTCATACCGCCGCCGGACGACAGGCAGCCCGCGCTGCTTTCAGAGATCGCCGGCCCCGCGATCGTGCCGCCGCAAAGTCCCGAGCTTGCTGCCGCGCTCGACCGCGCCTTTGCCGAGCCGGTGCAGCCGCCCTATCGCCGCACCCGCGCAGTCGTCGTGGTGAAGGCGGGCCGCGTCATCGCCGAGCGTTACGCCGACGGTATCGGACCGGAGACGCCGCTGCTCGGCTTCTCCATGACCAAATCGGTGATATCGGCGCTCACGGGCGTACTGGTGCGCCAGGGCAAGCTGAAGCTCGACGTGCCTGCGCCGGTCGTCGCCTGGAACGATCCGGATGATCCGCGCCATGCCATCAGCGTCGATCAATTGCTGCGCCACACCGCAGGGCTCGCGCTCGGCAGTTCGTTGCAGACCTCGCTCGGCTCCGCGTTCGAGCCGGTCAACCGCATGAAGTTCGTCGAAGCCGACATGGCGGCCTATGCCGCCAGCATGCCGCTGGCAACCACGCCGGGCGCGGCGTGGAATTATCACGACGGCAACACCATCATGCTCTCGCATCTGATCCGCAATGCGGCCGGTGGAACTCCCGCAGATGCACTGCGCTTCGCGCGCCGCGAATTGTTCGCCCCGCTCGGCATGCGCCATGTCACGCTCCAGCTCGACGGTGCCGGCACGATCGAGGGCTCGAGCGAGATGCTGGCATCGGCGCGGGATTGGGCGCACTTCGGCCAGCTCTATCTCAATGACGGCATCGCCGGCGGCAAGCGCATCCTGCCCGAGGGCTGGGTGAGCTATTCGTCCTCGCCCACGCCGAAGGCCTGGGTCGGCATCGGCGCCGGCTTCTGGACCAACCTGGGCGACAGTTTTGGCGCGAAGTTTCGCATCGCGCGCGGCTGGCCGCGCGATGCCTTCTTCGCCAAGGGTACGATGGGACAGTACACCATCGTGATCCCCTCGGAGCGGCTGGTGATCGTGCGGCTGGGACGTTCGCCGAACTGGCCGCCTGAAGCGGACGGCGTGTTCGATCTCGTGCGCGACGTCGTGGAAGCAACGCGCGAGAAGGGGAAGGTAACCGGGATGAATTGATGAAAGCAGAGCGAAGTGCCGCCTTTTCTTCCTTCTCCCCTTGTGGGAGAAGGTGGCGCGAAGCGCCGGATGAGGGGTCTGCATCGGCGAGTTCAACTGCTGAAGAGTTTGCGGAAGCAGACCCCTCACCCGTCTCGCCGCTATCGCGGCGAGCCACCCTCTCCCGTAAGGGAAGTAGGGTGCAGCGTTCGTGTGCGAGAGCTTACGACCTTCCCAGCTCCGTGGCCTTCGCCACGCGGTCGAACCGCTCCAGCGTCATGATCGCATCCGCAAACTTCTGCGCCCGCGCGTTCAGCACGGGCCGCGCCAGCGTCAAAAACTTCTGCTGCATCGCCTGCGTGTCCGGAAACGAATTCGGTTCGCCCGACGGGTCGGCATAGAGCCGCTCATGCACGCCATCGTCCGTCGTGATGCTGACGCGGGCGCCGAACGGATGGGTGCGGCCGATTTCGAGCCGGTCGTCCTGCACGACGTCGAACTTGTCGGCGAGCGCGTCGATGGCGGCATCGCCCAGGCGGCTGTAATCGTCCCAACCAAATGAGCCCTGGTCCAGCGCGAGCGCGCCGGTGAAGAACATCGAGAACTGACCGCCGACGATCGAGGTCGGATGCCGCTTGGTTGCGGCATCGCCGGTCAGCGTGATGCCGTTGCGATGCAGGCCGATCTCGACGCGCTTGACCTGGTCCGGCGTCAGATTGTGCTCGCGCCGCATCGCGATCAGCGCGTCGATCGCGGCATGGGTGTAGCGGCAGCTCGGATAGGGTTTGACGCCGATCTTCATGGTCTCGTAGCTCTTGCCGAGCGCGGCGACCGCCTTGTCCGGATGCGCGTCGTCAGTGTAGCCGGCGAGCAGGCCGTGCTTGCCCTCGACCGATTCCGTCGCGCCGACGAAATCGTTGCGCGCCAGTGTCGCGGCGATAACCCCGTTCATTGCGGCAGCGCCGACCTGGTAGCGCTTGTTCCAGGCGCCGTTGACCAGGAATTGCAGCGATCCGGCGGCCTGGCTGCCGGAGACGCCGAAGGCGGCGATGATCTGTTGCTCGGAGAGGCCGAACAGTTTTGCGGCGGCCGCGGCCGCACCATAGGTGCCGGCGGTCGCAGTCGGATGAAAGCCGCGCGCATAATGCGAGGTCGGATCGAGCGCATTGCCGAGCCGGCAGCAGACCTCATAGCCCGCGACGATCGCCGTCAGCACGTCGCGGCCCGACGCGCCAACCATCTCGCCGACCGCGAAGGCGGCCGGCACCACCGGAGCGCTCGGATGCAGCGAGGAATCGGCGTGGGTGTCGTCGAAATCGAGCGAATGTCCTAACGCGCCGTTGAGCAGGGCCGCCACCGCCGGCGTCCAGGTCTTGCTGTCGCCGAATACGGTGGCCTCGCCCTTGGTGTCGAGCGCGAGGGCTTCTAGCGTCTTCAGCATCGACGGGGTCGATTCCGCCTCGCTGCGGGCGCGGATGGCGCTGCCGAGGAAGTCCAGCGTCAGCACTTTGGCGCGATCCAGCACCTCCGCCGGAATATCCTGGTATTTCAGATTGAAGATATAGGCGGCGAGCGTTGCGGTTTCGTGGGCCATCGTGTTTCCTCGTTTTGGCCGGCAAGTTAGGCGGGCTGATTTCGCCTTTCAAGCGGCCATGCGGGGGCGGGCATCAGCCATGCTTTTGCCTGGCTCAAGAGGATTGGACCGGGACGTTGACGATGACACGCGCAAGAGAGCTGTTCGACCGGATCCGGTCACGACGGACGCAATTGGGGCTGGCGATCCGGGTCACCGTGGCGGCGGTCGCGGCCTATGCCATCGCCACCGCGCTGCATCTGCTCTTGCCGCTCTGGGCAGTGCTAACCTCACTGATCGTGACGCAGATGAGCGTCGGCCGCTCGCTGAAGGCGACGCGCGACTACATGCTCGGTACCATCGGCGGCGCCATCTATGGCGGCGCCATCGCGATCCTGATCCCGTACTCCAGCGAAGCGGGCCTGTTGGGGCTTCTGGTGCTCTCGGTCGCCCCGCTCGCCTTCATCGCCGCGATCAATCCGAGCCTCAGCGCCGCGACGGTCACGGCCGTGATCGTGCTTCTGGTTCCGACCATGCATCACTCCGATCCCATGACCTCGGCGATCGATCGCGTCAGCGAGGTCGCGGTCGGCGCCATCACGGGGCTGCTCGTTTCGTTCCTGGTGCTGCCGTCGCGCGCGGTGCGGCAGATCCGCGCCAGCGCAGCAAAACTGCTCGAGCTGATCGCCGATGCCTTTACCGAGCTGCTCGCGGGCCTCACGCGCGGGCGCGACAACGATGCCCTGCACCGGATCCAGGACGGCATCGGCGCTGCCATGGTCAGCCTCAACGCCATTGGCGCCGAAGCCGAGCGCGAGCGCGCCGCGCGTCTGTCGAGCGGGCCGGACACCGGTCCCTTGCTGCGAACCATCCTGCGGTTACGGCATGACGTCGTGATGATCGGCCGCGCCACCGTGGTGCCGCTGCCGGCCGAAGTGCAGATGCGGCTCGCCGCCCCGCTGATGGAGGTCTCGACGGTGATCGCGCGTTTCCTGCGCTCGGCCGCCGCCGCCTTGCGCGAGGGCGCCGGTGCGCCGCCGATCCATCCCGTCCACGTCGCGCTCCAGCACTACGCGGAGGCCGTCGCCGCCGTTCGCCACGACGGCCTGATCCGCGGCCAGCCCAGCGATACCGCCGAGCGCTTCTTCGCGCTCGGGTTCTCGCTGGAGCAGATGCACCAGAACCTTTGCGATCTCGACCGCGTTGTCGGCGAATGGTCGGAGGCTGCGGCCGACAAGCCGGCGCGGTTGGCGGAATGAGTTAGGGTATGTCCTCGTAGCGTGGGCCTCCGGCAGCAAAAGCGAATACGTTCAGCTACGAACCATGCTTGCAGGACAGGAAGAAAAAGGAAGGAGAGAGCATGTTAGGGAACGCAAAGGTAGCAACCCGGCTTCCGGCCAAAGACCTAAACCGCGCGCGGGCGTTCTACTCCGAGAAACTCGGGCTCGAGCCGGTTGAAGAGCGTGTGGGCGGGCTGCGCTATGTCTGCGCGGGAGGCGAGTTTGCGATATTCATCTCAGCCGGAATGCAATCCGGCACACACACACAGATGGGCTGGGAAGTCGAGAACATCGAGGCAACGGTACGCGAGCTTCGCACGCGCGGGGTCGAATTCGAGGAGTACGATCTGCCCGGCCTGAAGACGGTTGATGGGATCGCGGAGATTGCCGGGAATTATCCCAGCAAAGGAATAGGAGAGCGGGGTGCGTGGTTTCGCGACAGCGAAGGTAACCTCCTGGGTATCGGTCAGCCGACGTGAACTCGACGGACGATTGCATCGCATAACGACGCGCTCAAGTCTTTCCAACAAGCGACGTCGTGACATCTCGTGCGCAGCGTACAAATGCGCTGACGGCCGGGCTGAGCGTCCGGCCTTTCAAGACCACGATTTCCGCCGAAATTCGCGGCCCCGTGTCTTTCATCGGCAAAATTCTCAGGGCAGCTCGATGTGCACTTAGTGCCGCGACGGATTTCGGAAGAATTCCAACAAAGTCACCGCTGGCGATTAGCGACACCGTCAGCTGAATGGCTATCGTCATCACCAGCGGCTTCGGCGGTGCAAGCCCATTCGCCTGAAAGACCGCTGCGACGAGCGCGCCCGGCGCGCTGTCATAGGAGGGCAGAACCCAATTCGATGTCATGATGTCCTTGAGGGTCGTCCGCCGGTTTTGCGCGAATCCGCTGTTTGCGCCCACGACAAAGACAAAAGGCTCTTCGAAAAGAGCCTCGGAATGGAAGCCTTCCCGCACTCCTGTCGCCCTCGTAATCAGCAGATCTATCCTACGCTCGCGCAACTGTTGGATCTGATGCTCTCCGGGATTTGCGAGGTTCACCTCCAATTGCACGCCGGGATATTGCTTCGAAAATCTCCGGACGATCGGCGGCACCAGGCTGTTCAGGATGATGTCGGTGCACCCCAATCTGACCTGGCCGATAGTCGGATCGGATAGATATTCCAGGGAACGGAGACCCTGCTGCATCTCATCGAATATATTGATGCCGCATCGAAGCAGAACTTCGCCATGCGGTGTCAGCTCGGTCCCTTGCGATCCGCGGTCCAGCAATCGGACGCCGAGGGTACCTTCGAGATCCGATACCGTCTTTGAGATCGCCGGGTGCGAGATCCCGAGTTTGGCCGCTGCTTTTGCCATGCTGCCGCTGTCGGCGATCGCCATCAAGATGCGGAGGTCACGCAATTTGATCAGGCTGGCGACGCGGTCGGGCCGGTGGTGCATGCGAGGCAAGGCCTTAACCGAGAGGTTACAGGGATGTCGTGAGATTTAGCCTACCAGATAAGGGGCTCATCGACCAGAGTGGGCGGGTACACGACACGAGGTCGACGGAGGTCCCGATGACGACGCGACGGACGGCCATATCGCTGGCCTGCGGTAGTGCTCTTGCTTCGGTGTTTGCGGGCTTACCGTTTTCAGCGCGGGCGCAAACCAGCCACAATGTGGCACGTTTGCTGGTCGGATTTGGCGCGGGCGGCGCCATCGACGTGATCGCGCGTATGCTTGCCGGCGGAATGAAGGATTATCCAGCTTCATTCATCGTCGACAATCGCAACGGCGCGGGCGGTCGTGTCGCGCTTGGCGCTCTCAAGACCGGTCCGGCCGACGGCACGTCGATGATCCTGACACCGGCGTCCGCCATCACAGTATTTCCCCATGTCTACAAGAAGCTCTCCTACGACGCCTTCAAGGACTTCGCTCCGGTCAGTACGGTTTGCTCATTTCCCTTCTTGATCACCGCAGGACCATTGGTGCCCTCCGACGTGAGGTCGCTTGCGGATTTCGTCCGGTGGTGCAGGACCAATCCGAATTTGGCGACTTATGGCACGGCTGCAGCGGGTTCGATGCTGCATTTTACCGGCGTGAGCCTGGCCAAGGCAGGCGATTTTCAATTTGTGCATCTGCCTTATGCCGGACCAGCCGGTATTCAGGACCTCATAGGAGGCCGCATTGCCGCGACGATCTATCCTATCGGTACGGCGTTGCCGCACGTGCAATCCGGCGCTATTCGGGCGCTAGCCACAACGGGGCTTCAGCGATCACCCCTGCTTCCCGATCTGCCGACGGTTCGGGAAGCCGGATATCCTGGTCTGGAAGCGACCGAATGGTTCGGCGTATTTGTCCCGGCGAGCACTCCGCCCGAGACCGTGAGCCGCCTCAACGGCGCTATCCGCATGGCAGTCAATACTGAGGCGTTTCGGACGGGCCTGGCTAAACTCGCCGTCGATGCGATGGCCCTCACGCCGGAGGATTTTGCGCAGCTGATCAGGTTGGATTTCGAGCGCTGGGGACCCATTGTCCAGACTTCCGGGTTTTCACCGGAGGATTGAAGCTCATGACCACGCCGCCGGACTTGCCCGCCAATCGCATCGCGAGGCACCGAACGCCGGACCAGATATTAGGTCCATACTTCCCGCTTGGACGCCGTCATGTCGAACGCTGCGACCTGACCGCAATCGAAGGAGCGAACGGGATCGCGCAAGGGGAAATCATCGAAGTGGCCGGCCGCATCCTCAATCGCGAGGGTGAGCCTGTCTCCGGCGCGAGCGTGACGATCTGGCAAGCCAACACCTTTGGCCGCTATACCCATCCTGACGACACCAACCCAGCCCCGCTGGATCCGAATTTCGTCGGCAATGCCGACGTTCGGTCGGGCGCGGATGGAAGCTATCGCATCAAGACAGTGAAACCGGGTGCCTATCCCGCAGGTCCGGACTGGAAGCGTCCGCCGCACATTCATTTTGAAGTTCACGGGCAATTTGAACGGCTCATCACTCAAATGTATTTCCCCGACGAGCTCTTGAACGCGAGTGACCGGCTGCTCAATGCCGCACTCCGTCCTGATCTGCTGATCGCGTCCGTTTCTTCGCAGGATCAAAGTCGTCATCGCGTGTTCAGGTTCGATATCGTGCTTTCGCGAGGGTAAACCCTTATCCCCTCATCGAGCCGGCTCCACGATGCATCCCATCATGCTGCGCGCCACGAGCTTGTGGAATGGCTTGATGAGGGTGAGATAGGTCCGGCCGAATCGATTGTGCGTCTGCACCAGTGTGGTCAATGTTACGTGCCGGCTTGCGGCATCGCCGCTGACGTCGACGACGATGCGGAAGTTCAAGTGAGAATCGTCAAAGCCCGCGATCAGCCGCTCCGGTGTTTCGCTCCGCACTGGAAACAGGCCGATCATCCCGCCCGGCGCCGGAGCGCCTTCGCCCGATGTTTTCAGCACGAACGGCGTCACCAGGATGTTGCGCAGGCGAATCAGCACACCGATCCAGCGCGGCCCGTGCAGCACCATCCGGATGCAGGCCTCACGGGCATTCACGGTCGCAGCGCCGATCTCGACGCGAAACGCGTCGACGAACTGCGCGCCTGACAGCAGCGTGCCGGCATCGACATTGGGGGTGACTTCGCGGACTGTCCCGATCATCCCGCCAATCTGCGCGTCAGCGTGCGGAAGCGCAAGATCAGGAGACCGGCATAGACGAAGGTCCCGACCGAGAACCCGATCCAGACGCCGACTGCGCCAAGGGCGGCGTTGAAAGCCAGCAGCCAGGCGATCGGGAAGGCGACGCACCAATAGCCGATCACCGCGAACAGCAGCGTCATCCGGGTGTCGTTGATGCCGCGCAGCGCGCCGCCCATGATGGTCTGGAGGCCGTCGGCGATGAAGAAGGTCGCGCCGACCACCAGCAGTGTCGCCGTCAGCTCGACGGTTGCCGCGCTTGTCTCGCTGCTGCCGAAGAACAGCCGTCCGAGCTGGTAGCGGCCGAGGATGATGGCGACCGTCAGCGCGGAGATCAGGACGATTCCGAGCACGGCCGCGACCAGCCCTGCGCGGTTCACCGCGAGCGGGTCGTGGCGACCGAAGGCGTGGCCGACCCGCACGGTGGCGGCCATGCCGATGCCGAGCGGCACCATGAACAGCACGGCGGTGACCTGGAGCGCGATCTGATGCGCGGCGAGCGCGGTGGTCGAGATCAGTCCCATCAGCAGCGCCGCCGAGGAGAACAGGCCGTATTCCATCAGCAGCGCGAACGAGATCGGCGCGCCGATCGCGATGAGCTGGCGCATCAAGGGCCAGTCGATCCGCCACAGTCGGGCGAGCGGGTGATAGTCTGCGAACGGTTTTCGCCATGCGGCAATGGCGAGCGCGGCGAGGAAGGTGCCGAGATTGACCAGCGTGGTCGCAAGCCCCGCGCCGAACAGCCCGAGCTTTGGCAGGCCGAACAGACCGTGGATCAGGACGTAGACCAGCGCGGCATTGGCGGGAATCGCGGCGAGCGTGATCCACAGCGGCGCCTGCGGCCGGTTCACCGCGCTCATCATGCTGCGCAGCGCGATGAAGCCGAGCGCCGGCGCAATGCCCCAGGCCAATCCGTTGAGGTAGCGCTGCGCCAGCGCGGCCGAATCCGGCGCTTGCCCGAGCGCGAGCAGGATGTGCTCGCCATAAAGCGGCGAGGCCATCATCGGCAGCGAGATCAGCAGCGCGACCCACAGCCCAACGCGCAAGGAGCGGCGTATCAGCCTGACGTCGCCGGCGCCAAACGCCTGCGCGGCGAGCGGCGACACCGCCGACATCAATCCGAGCCCGAAGGTGAAGCTGACGAAATAGACCGTATGCGCCAGCGCCGCCGCGGCCACCGCGTCCTCGCCGAGCCGGCCGATCATCGCCAGATCGGTCGTGATCATCGCGATCTGCCCGAGCTGGGTCAGCATCAGCGGAACAGCCAACCGCAACGTCTCGGCGAATTCCACGGCGAGATGATTTGACGGCACGCCGGCTTGCGGCTGCGAATGATGGACGGTGTCGAGCATGGCCGTCCTTAGCACAGCCACACGTCGAAAACATGGCCTGCGTTTTTCCCCTCTCCACTTGTGGGAGAGGGTGGCTCGCCGCGATAGCGGCGAGACGGGTGAGGGGTCTCTCTCCGCGAATTCAAATCAGAGTTTAGTTCACCGATAGAACCCCTCATCCGGCGCTTCGCGCCACCTTCTCCGACAAGGGGAGAAGGGAAGAAAAAATCACCCCTTCCTCTCCGGCACGCGCTTGATCTTGGCGCCGAGCGCGTTCAGGCGTTCCTCGATGCGCTCGTAGCCGCGCTCGATCTGGTCGGCGTTGTTGATGGTGGAGGTGCCCTCTGCGCAGACGGCCGCGAGCAGCATGGCCATGCCGGCGCGGATGTCGGGCGAGATCATCGATGCGCCGCGCAGACGGCTAGGACCGGCGATGATGGCGCGGTGCGGATCGCACAGAACGATGCGCGCGCCCATCGCGATCAGCTTGTCGACGAAGAACATCCGCGATTCGAACATCTTCTCGAACATCAGGATCACGCCCTCGCATTGCGTGGCGGTGACGATCGCGATCGACATTAGATCGGCCGGGAAGGCCGGCCAGGGCTGGTCCTCCAGCTTGGGCACGTGGCCGCCGAAATCGTCCTGGATCTTCAGCGTCTGGTTCGAGGGCACGATGAGGTCGTCGCCCTCGACGCGGCAGAGGATGCCGAGCCGCTCAAACCCCATGCGGATCGAGCGCAGATGCTCGACGCCGGCACGGGTGATGCGTAAGGATGAACGCGTCACCGCCGCAAGCCCGATGAGCGAGCCGACCTCGATATGGTCGGGCTGGATCCTGTAGGTCGCACCGCCCAGCGTGGCCTGACCGTGCACGATCATGGTATTGGTGCCAATGCCCTCGATCTTCGCGCCGAGCGCGACCAGGAAGTTGGCGAGGTCCTGCACATGCGGCTCGGACGCGGCATTACGCAAATAGGTGACGCCGTCGGCGGAGACCGCCGCGACCAGCGCGTTCTCGGTCGCGGTGACGCTCGGCTCATCCAAAAATACGTCCGCACCGGCGAGCTTTGGCGCGCGGAATTCGAGCCGGTCGGTTGCGGTCACCTTGGCACCGAGCTGTTGCAGCGCCAGCACATGGGTGTCGAGCCGGCGCCGGCCGATGACGTCGCCGCCGGGCGGCGGCAGCATCACTTCGCCGCAGCGGGCGAGCAGAGGACCTGCGAGCAGGATCGAGGCGCGGATGCGCACGCACAGCTCCGGGTCGAGATCGGCGGCACGGATGCTCTTGGCGTGGATGTGCAGCGTATTCCGCTCGGTCCACTCCGCCGCGGCACCGACCGAGCGGACCAGCTCGACCAGTGTCTCGGTGTCGCGGATCCGCGGCACGTTCTGAAGCGTCACCGGTTGCTCGGTGAGCAGCGCGGCCGCGATGATCGGCAGCGCCGAGTTCTTGTTCCCGGACGGCTCGATCGAGCCCGAGAGCCGGTGACCGCCCTCGACGATGTATTGGATGGGCGCCAAATGGGGTCTCGCTGTCTTGTTGGTGGGGGGCGGTTTTCGAGCCGGAAACTACAGCGAATTGAGTGCGGGAGCAATTGCGCTTGCTGCCGCTGACGTCCGTCCGTCAGCCCCCGAAAGGCTCAAAGCAGGCCGATGATATTGCCGACCAGATAGAGAATTGCGATCAGGATCAGCGCACCGATCATGACGAAGGAGATCTCGATCGCAATGGCGCCGGTGCCGAGAATGGCCGCACCGGCCAACGGTTCATGCCACTTCGTCGCGATGGCAGGTGGGCAGGTTCACCTTTCCGCCGGGGAGAGGTGTGCCCGCACCGAGCGCCAAGGAGAGGTGTGCCCGCACCGAGCGCCAAAGCGCAGCACGCCTCAGATATCGATCGTCGCGCTGAGCGAATGTTCCTGGATAAAGTCGCGGCGCGGCTCGACCACGTCGCCCATCAGCTTGGTGAAGATGTCGTCGGCCTCGTCGACCTCCTTGACCTTCACCTGGAGCAGCGAGCGCCCGTCGGTGTTCAGCGTCGTTTCCCAGAGCTGTTCCGGGTTCATCTCGCCGAGGCCTTTGTAGCGCTGGAGCGTGATGCCCTTGCGGCCGGCGTCGGTGACGGCCTCGAACAGATCGACCGGACCGTAGACCATGTGCTCGACATCTCTGCGCCGCAGCTTGCCTGGGCGGGCATAAACATCTTGAAGCTTTACCGTGTACTCGTCGAGCTTGCGGGCCTCGGCGGACCCCAGGAAGGCGTCGTCGATCACAGCGGCTTCCTTGACGCCGCGCACCGTGCGCTCGAACTGAAAGCCCTGGCCCTCGACATATTGCCCGACCCAGCCGCGCTCGACCTCCTCGGCCTGGTTGTCCAGCCGGCCCGCAATGTATTGCGCCGCAGCCGCGGCCTTCTCGGGATCGCCGTAGATCGCCTTGTTCAGCACGCCGGTAATGGCGGCCTGCTCGATGACCTTGCGGTTGTAGCGGCTGTGCAGGTTGCGCAAAATGCTGCGGACCACGCGGGCGTCGTCGACCAGCGAGCGCAGGTCGCGGCCCGTACGGTCGCCGCCGGTTCCGGGAACGAAGACGCAATCATCGAGGCCGGTGTCGATCAGATAATCCTCCAGCGCGCGTTCGTCCTTCAGATATTGCTCGGACTTGCCTCTGGAGACCTTATAGAGCGGCGGCTGGGCGATGTAGAGATAGCCGCCGTCAATGATGTCGCGCATCTGGCGATAGAAAAAGGTGAGCAGCAGCGTGCGGATGTGGGCGCCGTCGACGTCGGCGTCCGTCATCACGATGATCTTGTGATAGCGCAGCTTCTCGATCGAGAACTCGTCGCTGACGCCGGTGCCCAGCGCGGTGATCAGCGTGCCGATCTGCTCCGACGACAGCATCTTATCGGGACGGACGCGCTCGACGTTGAGGATCTTGCCGCGCAGCGGCAGCACCGCCTGGAATTCGCGGTTGCGGCCCTGCTTGGCGCTGCCGCCTGCCGAGTCACCCTCGACGATGAAGAGTTCGGATTTGGCCGGGTCCTTTTCCTGGCAGTCGGCGAGCTTGCCGGGCAGCGAGGAGACCGACAGCGGGCTCTTGCGGGTCAGCTCGCGCGCCTTTCGCGCAGCCTCGCGGGCCGCGGCCGCCTGGATCACCTTGCCGACGATCACCTTGGCTTCGCTCGGGTGCTCCTCGAACCAGGCCTGGAGCGCCTCGTTGAGGATGTTCTCGACCACGGGACGCACCTCCGAGGACACCAGCTTGTCCTTGGTCTGCGACGAGAATTTCGGGTCGGGCACCTTCACCGATAGCACGGCGGTGAGGCCTTCGCGGCAATCGTCCCCGGTCAGCGCGATCTTTTCCTTCTTGGCGTTGGCCTCGGCATAGCCGTTGACCTGGCGCGTCAGCGCGCCGCGGAAACCGGCCAGATGGGTGCCGCCGTCACGCTGCGGGATGTTGTTGGTGAAGCACAGCACATTCTCGTGGTAGCTGTCGTTCCACCACAGCGCGGCCTCGACGCCGATGCCGTTGGCTTCCGCGCGCACCATGATCGGCGCCGGCACGATCGCCTTCTTGTTGCGGTCGAGATATTTGACGAACTCCTCGACGCCGCCGGAATAGTGCATCTCCTCGCGCTTCTCGACCGCGTGGCGCATGTCGGAGAGGGCGATGTTGACGCCGGAATTGAGGAAGGCGAGCTCGCGCAGCCGGTGCTCGAGCGTGGCGAAATCATATTCGATGTTCTTGAACGTCTCGGTCGAGGCGAGGAACGTCACCTCGGTGCCGCGCTTGCCTGGGGCATCGCCGACGACCTTGAGCGGTGCGACGGCATCGCCATGGGCGAACTCGATGTAGTGCTCCTTGTTGTCGCGCCAGATCCGCAAGCCCAGCTTGCTGGACAGCGCGTTGACGACGGAGACGCCGACGCCGTGCAGGCCGCCGGAGACCTTGTAGGAATTCTGGTCGAACTTTCCGCCGGCATGGAGCTGGGTCATGATGACCTCGGCCGCCGAGATGCCTTCGCCCTTGTGGATGTCAACCGGAATGCCGCGGCCGTCGTCGCGCACCGTGACGGAATTATCGGCATTGAGGATGACGTCGACGCGCGTCGCGTGGCCCGCGAGTGCCTCGTCGATCGCGTTGTCGACGACCTCGTAGACCATGTGGTGCAGGCCCGAGCCGTCGTCGGTGTCGCCGATATACATGCCCGGGCGCTTGCGGACGGCGTCGAGACCCTTGAGCACGCGGATCGATTCCGCGCCGTAATCGCTCGCGTTGGAGAGCTCGTTTTCGGCAGCGGACTGCCGAGCAGGTTCTGTCATGAGAGGCCTTCGAGATGTCGCCCGAATCAGCGGCGCAAAAGGCGCTGATTTGCGGGCTATTTGTGCCATGAAAGAGGGTTTGCGCCTAGCGCAAAGTATGCTGTCGCAACCCTTTGAGCAGATAGGGTTTTTCGACCGATTTTCAAGGCTCGTGAGAGCCGATTCCAAGCCTCAAAAAAAGCGCGATTCGGGGAGGCGTTTACGGGCCCGGAAGGGCGTTCAATGCCGCTTTTGGCTTCGGGCAGAGACTCGTCCGTTTTCGACGTCAAAGACTTCGCCGCTGGCGCCGATCTCGGCGAAGGCAGCGGGGTCCGCGCCGGTCAGCCAGACCTGCGCGCCGAGCTTTTTCAGCTCCTCGAACAGCGCCGCGCGCCGGTTCGGATCGAGATGCGCGACGACTTCGTCGAGCAGCAGCAGCGGCGCGATGCCAGTCATCTCGGCAACCAGACTCGCATGCGCCAGCACGAGACCGATCAGCAGTGCTTTCTGCTCGCCGGTCGAGGCGTCGCGCGCCGGCATGCTCTTGGGCGCATAGACCACCTGGAGGTCGGTGAGATGCGGGCCGTCGGTGGTGCGGCCGGCGATGGCATCGCGCGGACGGTTATCGCGCAGGATCTGGCGGTAGCGGTCCTCGACCGACGTCGCGGTCTCGCTAAGCAGCGCGTTCTCCATCCAGCCGTCGAGCGCGATGTGCGCCGACGGGAAGGCGGAGGCCTGCGCGCGCGCATTGAGCATGCCGGTCAGCCGTGCCGCGGTCTGTCCGCGCATTGCGGCGACCGCGACCGCAAGCTCGGCGGTCTCGCGCTCGATCGCGTCACACCAATGGTCGTCGTAATTGCGCGTCTCGAGCAGGCGGTTGCGCGAACGCAAGGAACGCTCCAGCGCCGCGATACGGCTGGAATGGTCGCGGTCGATGGCGAGCACCAGGCGGTCGAAGAAGCGCCGTCGCTCGGAGGCCGCGCCCATGAACAGGCTGTCCATCGCCGGCGTCAGCCACACCATGCGGATGTGGTCGCCGAACGAAGCGGCGGAATTGACCGGCTCGCGGTCGATACGGCAGCGCCGGCTCACGGAGCTGTCGGGCCGCGGCGCATCGATGCCGGTGCCGAGCGTGGCGAGCCCGAGCGCGCCCTCGACCTGCGCCGACACCGCCCAGGAGCCGTCGCCCTGGTTGTCGGCGACATCTTCCAGCCTCGCCCGGCGCAGGCCGCGCCCCGGCGACAGGAACGAGATCGCCTCGATGCAATTGGTCTTGCCCGCCCCGTTCGGCCCGACCAGCGCCACCATGTCAGCCGCCGTCTCGAGCCCCGCCGCCCGGTAATTGCGAAAATGCGTCAGCGTCAGGCGATGAATGCGGGAGGGGGTCATCAGTTCTTCGTCGTGAACGGGATTCTTCCCCTCTCCCCTTGTGGGAGAGGGTGGCGCCTCACGTAGTGAGGCGACGGGTGAGGGGTATGTTACCGCCCGGCAAGCTTTGCAAGGATGTCCTCCAATACAGAGGCGGGCTGCTGTAGCACGTCATTATTCCAATAGCGCGCTATAGAGAAACCTTCCGCGGAGAGCGCGGCTTCACGAGCTGCATCGCGTTGCGATTCAACGTGCTGGCTTCCGTCGATCTCGATCACAAGACGCTTCTCGAAGCAGACGAAGTCGAGAATGTAATTCTTGAACGGGACTTGCCGGCGAAACTTGAAGTCCGACAGGCGTCGCTCCCTGAGCAGCCGCCACATCGCGCCTTCCGCATCGGTCGGCTCGCGCCGCATATTCTTCGCAAACGCGCGGAGATGTTTGGGGACCGGCCGATGGGACGGCTCTTGCGGCACTAACCCCTCACCCGACCGAATGTATATCTGCCAGCGGAGCTGCCCTCTCCCACAAGGGGAGAGGGCGCAATAATGCGCGTCGCGCCTGGCTCACGAAGGATTTCGGGGCCGAGAGCCACCTCCCTCACACCCGCATCGGCATCAGCACGTACAGCGCGCTCTTGTCGTCGCGGTCTTGCACCAGGGTGGGCGAGCCGGGGTCGGCGAGCCGGAGCGTTGCGACGTCGCCTTCGATCTGGGCGGCGATATCGAGCAGGTAGCGGGAGTTGAAGCCGATATCGAGGGCATCGGAGGCGTATTCGACCTCCAGCTCCTCGGTCGCGCTGCCGGAATCCGGATTGGTCACCGACAGCACCAGCTTGCCCGCCGACAGCGAAAGTTTTACCGCTCGCCCGCGCTCGCTCGAAATCGTCGAGACACGGTCGACCGCGTTCTCAAAATCCTTCTTGTCGACGACGAGCTCCTTGTCGTTGCCTTGCGGGATGACGCGGCCGTAGTCGGGGAAGGTGCCGTCGATCAGCTTCGAGGTCAGCACCACGTTGCCGATGGTGAAGCGGATCTTGGCCTGTGACAGCTCGATCGTCATCTCCGCCTCGGTGTCCTCGATCAGGCGCTGCACCTCGCCGACGGTCTTGCGCGGCACGATCACGCCGGGCATGCCCTCGGCACCCTTGGGCTGAACCAGGTCGAGCTGGGCGAGGCGATGGCCGTCGGTGGCGACGCCGCGCAGGGTCGCGGCCTTAGGCGTGCCGGCCGCATGCAGATAGATGCCGTTGAGATAGTAGCGCGTCTCTTCCGTCGAGATCGCGAACTGGGTGCGGTCGATCAGCCGCTTGACGTCCTTGGCGGCGAGCGAGAACGAGTGCGACATGTCGCCGGCGGCGAGATCCGGAAAGTCGTTCTCCGGCAGGGTCTGCAGCGTGAAGCGCGAGCGGCCGGCGCGGATCGCCAGCACCGCACGGTCGCCGTCGGCCTCCAGCACGATCTGCGAGCCGTCCGGCAGCTTGCGCACGATGTCGTAGAACATGTGCGCCGGCACGGTGGTGGAGCCCGCGGTTGCGGTCTCCGCCGGCAGCGTCTCGGTCACCTCGAGGTCGAGGTCGGTCGCCTTCAGCGACAATTTCGCGCTCTCGGCGCGAACCAGCACGTTGCCGAGGATCGGGATCGTGTTGCGGCGCTCGACCACGCGATGGACATGGCCCAGCGACTTCAGGAGTTGCGCGCGTTCAACCGTAACCTTCATTGCACTACTCGCCCGATCCCCAAGATGAGAAGGCCGGGCGGCGGGACGCGCGCCACGGCACCGAAGACCCCAAAAAGCCGGATCATCCTGCCGATATGACCAAAGCTGTCAGGGTCGCGCAAGGTGGCGCGGATGGCCTCCGGATTCAAGGGATCGGAGGCAGTTCCCCCACGATTTACCGCCCAGAACGAAGGCCGCCGCCCAGGCCTGGCCGGGGCGGCGGGAGCATGGCGGGAGCTCTAGGCGTTTATTCCTGAAGCTGGCGCTTCAGCGATTCCACTTCCTCGGACAGCGCGGTGTCCTTGGAAACCAGCGCCTCGATCTTGCGCACCGCATGCAGCACCGTGGTGTGATCGCGTCCGCCGAAGCGGCGGCCGATCTCGGGCAGCGAGCGCAGGGTGAGCGTCTTGGCGAGATACATCGCCACCTGGCGCGGGCGGACCACGTTGGCGGTGCGACGCGAGGACAAGAGATCGGAGCGGCTCACGTTATACTGCCGCGCCACCACGCGCTGGATGTCCTCGATCTTGATGCGCTTGGGCTCCTGCGGCCGGACCAGGTCGCGCACCTCGTGCTCGGCCATTTCCAACGTCACCGGCCGGTTGTTGAGTTTCGAATGCGCCAGCAGACGGTTGATCGCGCCTTCGAGGTCGCGGCCGTTGTGTGTGATGGTGCGCGCCAGATAGTGCAGCACCTCCTCGGGCACCTCGAAAGTTGCATGGTGGGCGCGGGCCGCCGCGACACGCGACTTGAGAATGCCGTGCCGCAGCTCCTCGCCGAGCGAGCCCATCTCGACCACGAGGCCGCCGGCGAGCCGCGAGCGGACGCGATCGTCCAGGCTCTCGAGGTCGGACGGCGGACGGTCGGCCGCGATCACGACTTGGCGGCCGGCGTCGATCAGCGCGTTCAGCGTGTGGCAGAACTCGGCCTGGGTCGACTTGCCTTGCAGGAACTGGAGATCGTCGATGACGAGCACGTCGATGCCGCGCAGCGCTTCCTTGAAGGCCAGCGCCGTCTGCGTCTTCAGCGCGGCGACGAAGCCGTACATGAATTTCTCCGCAGTGAGATACAGCACCTTACGCTCGTTGCCGGAATTGCCGGCCCAGGTCACCGCCTGCAGGAGATGCGTCTTGCCGAGGCCGACGCCGGCATGGATGTAGAGTGGGTTGAACATAACGGGGTCGCCGCGGCGTCCTTCGGCGACCTGGCGAGCGGCTGCATGCGCCAGCGTGTTGGAGCGGCCGACGACGAAGCTCGCGAAGGTCAGGCGCGGATCGAGCGGCGAGCCGCCGAGCGCGTCATGATTGGCCGAGACCGGCGCGGTCGCGGTCGAGCGCAGCTCCGGCGCCGGCGTGCGGCGCGCCTCGACCGGGGCGGGCGCCTCCTTCGGCTGCGCCAGCGGGCGCACCGCCGAGCGGACCGTGAGATCGATGCGATGCACTTCCGGCATCTCGGCCTGCCAGCACGACAGCACGCGCTCGGCGTAATGGGCCTGAATCCAGCTCTTCAGGAAGCGAGTCGGGACCGAGAGCCGCACGCTCTCGTCCTGCACGCCTTCCAGATCCATGCGTGCAAACCAGCTCGTGTAAACGTCTTCGCCAACGCTCGAGCGCAGCCGACCCTTCACGCGTGACCAGCGATCCTGTTCCATTGTCATCGTCTGAAAAACTTCTCTTGAGAGATAAGGTTGCGTTGTGAGCGCCATGCAGGGTTCCTGCCGGAATCCCTGGAATGGCACGACCTCAAGCGAGTCCATCGTCAGGCATGGCTCGACCGTCCGGCGAGAACGCCGCGTCCGATCAGCGATGTCAGAGATGAAGGGGGTCGCGAGGTCAGCGCGTACTCTGCGCGCTCTCACACGTGGGAGGCTGGCCGTATGACGGATCGGAGACGGCATCGCCGCAAGATGGACACTGTGTCAATACCGCGTTGAATCCGTAGGACATGATACCTCCCCGTCCCGCCGTGATTGCTCACGACAAGGTCCTGCGTGTGAAAGACAGCCGCACCTGAAAGCCCCAGTCGCGGATGCCCTGCCCGTCTATACTCGTCGTCCGCTCGACGTCGCCGCCTTGCGAGCCGGGGTAGCCTTGCGATGTCTCTCGTGAGCGCTTGGCGCGAGGCGGGAAGATCCCGCTTGGAGACATTCAGACAAAAAACTACCATTCCCATATTGCTATGGGTTTTGCACCGACATCGCTTGTTGAAGCGTCGCCTACGTGCCCATCGCCGCCGATTTGCACGCTCGCCCCGTTTCCTAAACCGCGCTGGTCTCAAGATCGTGGGCGCCGCTGACGACTTAAGGAATACACTAAGCGGAAAGACTCGCAATCGAATTGATTCACACTTGAGGCATCAAAAAACTTGATCTGCGTTAATGGCGCGCCCGAGTTGTTCACAGGCTCCGAAGCAAGTTTTTGGATTCGTGCACAGAATCGAGAACGCCGCGCCTCATGTGACAAATTCTCCGCCACTGCCAATTTTTTTTAACAAATTCGTCACGCCCCTGACGTGCCGGCGATTTTTCCAAACGCTTGCGATCACTATGTCGATAAGTGATTAGCGAGACATCGTTTTTTGAGTCTCGTTTTGCAGGGTAACTCCACGCCGACGTGCGTTCCTGTGAATCTACGGTGTGTAGAACTTTCGTCGCTCGCGGATTCAATTCGGGCCGGCAGCGCAGGGGTTTTTGCAACGCGGTGAAAGTTTCCGCTGTTGCAGAACATCTGCAGGTAGAATTACGGGACGAAGAATAGCGCAGACGATCCAGATCTTCCAATGCGAAGATCGAGCAATGGCGTCACTGCTTGCGTGAATATGAAGCCAACGAAAAAGCCCGGCGCGAGGCCGGGCTTTGTTTGACGTGCTGATCGGGTCGGCCGATCAGATTACGCCGCGCGATTACTTGGCGAGCTTGGCGATCTGCGCGGTGAGGCGCGAGACTTTGCGGCTGGCGTTGTTCTTGTGAATGATGTTGCGCTGGGCGGCACGCATCAAGGCCGGCTCGGCATTCGCCAGCGCCTTCACGGCAGCGGCGCGATCGCCGGTGTTGATGGCTTCCTCAACGGTGCGCACGGCGCCGCGCATCTGAGTGCGGCGCGACTTGTTGACGGCGGTGCGGCGGGCGATCTTGCGCGTCGCTTTCTTGGCGGAAGTGGTATTGGCCATGGTCTCAATGTCCTTTGCGGTACCGGTCGCGTCTTGGTCGGGTAGCGCCGGCTGCTTGACCGCTTAATCGACGCTCGGATTTAGGGTGTTCGGTTGCTGGGCCGTTCCCGGAACATGAGCGACGGCCTTGCGGCCGTCTCTGAGGCTCCAAAGAGTCTTAAGCTCAAGGTGCCTGCAACTGCTCAAAGAACAGCGGCGGCAGGATTGCGCCCACCGCCAGTTAGCGCCCTTATAGAGAGGGTCTTCGGCACCGTCAACGCTTTCGGAGTTGGAAAAGCGGCCGCGAACGGGCTGGAGGCCGGCCGTAAGGCCCTGAACAGGTTGAATTTCTGCCGTCGCCCGGCTATTGGCTGGCGACGTTCTGCAACGCCGTCCGCTCGGACGAGCATCGTAGGTGAGGCATGATCCGCGGCTTTTTTCGACTTATTGGGCTGTTGCTGCTCGCCGGCGGGTTCATTTTCATGGTCTATGACGGCGCCCGCTGGGTGGCCGACCAGACCCTCAAGTTCACCCGGTTCGGGCAGTTCTGGAACGACATCAATCAGGCCAGCCAGACCGCGTTCCGGACCTGGGTCGAGGCCAAGGCGCCCTGGCTCTGGACCTCGGTGATCCGCCTGGTGCTGGATCAGCCGGTGTTCGCCGTCCTCGGCGTTCTCGGCATCCTGCTGATGATCCTGTTCCGCCCCCGGAAACCGCTGATCGGCTATTCCCGGGATTGAGCGCGCGCGGGGGGCGTAACAGAGCTACCTCTCGCTGCGTAGATGCTTATATTCCCCACTGATCGCGAGCTCGCCGCCTGAGCGCCTGTCTCATGGACCGGTCGGCTCGTTGCGGAGACCCAACCATGCTGTTCATGCGCAAGACCACCGCATTGCCGAGCGCAACTGAGGCGCTGCCGGGCCGTGCGCAAGCCATCCCGACTGCGACCACCCATTTCGTCAACGGTGCGAAGCTGCAGCCGCCTTATCCCGCCGGTCTCGAGCAGGCGGTATTCGGCCTCGGCTGCTTCTGGGGCGCCGAGCGCAAGTTCTGGGAGCTCGGCGATGGCGTCCATGTGACTGCCGTCGGCTATGCCGGCGGTCACACGCCGAACCCGACTTATGAAGAGGTCTGTTCGGGCCGCACCGCCCACACTGAAGTGGTGCTGGTCGTGTTCGATCCCAACAAGATCTCCTACGACAGGCTCTTGAAGACGTTCTGGGAGAGCCACAATCCCACGCAGGGCATGCGCCAAGGCAACGATGTCGGCACGCAGTACCGCAGCGCGATCTACACCTTCAGTGACGCGCAGAAGAAGGCCGCCGATGAATCGAGAGCGCTCTATCAGAAGGCGCTTACCGCAAAGGGTCTCGGCGACATCACCACCGAGATCGCGCCCGCCGGCGCATTCTATTTCGCCGAGGACTACCATCAGCAATATCTGGCGAAGAACCCCGCCGGCTATTGCGGCTTAGGGGGCACCGGCGTGTCCTGCCCGATTGGAGTCGGTGTGGGCGCGTAATTGTAAGTGGTCGAACCGTGCTGCGCTTATCCTCCCTTGGAGGGTAGAGCAATCGCGTATACTTCCGGCAATGCCGGAGCGCACGCCTCGTCCTTCGAGACGACCGCTTCGCGGTCTCCTCTGGATGAGGCTAAGCAGCACCGTGCTGGTTGACGCTACTGCCACGCATTCCGTCCCTTATCCTGAGACGCCCGCCTAAAGCGGGCGTCTTGAAGGACGGTCACAGGAACCCGCTCTCAACCTCCAGGCGAGGGTACGAAACGCTTTATTAACCATAATCAGTGCAAGACGGGAGCTGTCTCGTTTCGAGGGATGGGTCCGGTGCCGGTTGCACGCGCGTTTCGATGGTCGAGTTTGGCAGCGTCCCTGGCAGCGTCCGCCGCGCTTGCCCTTGGCGGCTGCATGCAGGCCGCCGGCCCTGTCGCGGTGATGCAGCCGCGCCCCGACCTCGACTCCATGGCCTATGGCCAGCCCTATAGCGCGCCGCAGCCCGTTGTCGTCGCCGACGGTGGCGGCGCCATCGGCGCGCTGCGCAATTCCTTCGCCTCGTCGCCCGCCCCCATGCCGGTCGGCTACGCCGCGCCCAGGGCGGCGCCGGTGCGCTATGACTCTTCCTACCATCTCGATGCTGGCGACAAGCTGCGCGTCGTGGTCTACGGCCAGGAAGGTCTCACCAACAGCTATGCGATCGATGCCGGCGGCTCCATCACTATGCCGCTGATCGGCGCGGTGCCGGCGCGCGGACGCACCACGGCGGGCCTTGCCGGCGAAATCGCCGCACGCCTGCGCAACGGCTATATCCGCGAGCCCTCGGTCGCCGTGGAGATCGAGGCCTATCGCCCGTTCTTCATTCTCGGCGAGGTCCTCGCGCCCGGCCAATATCCTTACGTGCCGAACATGACGGTCGAAAGCGCGGTCGCCATCGCCGGCGGCTTCTCGCCCCGCGCCAAGCGCGATGTGGTCACGGTCACGCACACCGAAGCTGGCGGCGCTCTGCGCGCCATCGTCCCGCTCGGCACGCCCTTGGCGCCGGGTGACACCGTGTTCGTCGGCGAGCGCTGGTTTTAGGTTTCAGCCGAACCATCTCTGTCATCATTCCGGGGGCGCGCGTGAGCGCGAGTCCGGGATCCATTCCTCCACCAACTCCGTGGCACGATGGATTTTTCGGGTCTGCGCCTGTCGGCGCATCCCAGAATTGACGATGGTGAGAGTGGGGGCGCTACGTCCGCATTTCACCTTCGAAAATCCAGCCGCCCGTTCGGAAAACACCCGTCGATCCGCGTATCGTCGATCACGCGCCCGACCCATGGCCGTGTGATCGCGGGCGTGGTCAGGTTGATGTACTTGCCAACCAGGCGATCCGCGCCCTCCCGCGCCGCATCGATCAGCCCGTGCCGGCGGCCGTTGTCCCAGTCGAAGCGCAGGTAGATGCGGCCTCCCGTGATGCGGATTTCCGCGTGCCCTTCTTTCCATCTGTCCGATGTATCGCCGGCAATGGTCGGATCGGCGCCGCCATTCCAGCGGCTCTGCCAGCAGCCCTCGAGCGGATCAGAAGGCGAAGCGGCTATTGCCCACGCCGCCGCGTTGACGTCCGCGGCATCGCCGGACAGCGTGGCCGTCGCAGCATAGTTCCTCACTTCGGAATCATCGGGTTCTGGCACGTCCATGGTTCCGAACGGATTGCGGCGGACGAGGTGCGTGATGGGTTGCTGCATGGCGAAGCTCCGGAGCGAGTTGGCTTGATCGGCCAGCTCTATCGCCGCGCGGCCTGATGCAGCCACCCGATTTCCGCTCTCTCCGTCATGTCCGGGGCGCGACAACGTCGCGAGCGCGGAATCCATATCTTCCACGAACTCTGACGCACAACGGATTCCGGGCTCGCGCTCCGCGCGCCCCGGAATGACGGATGCTGCGCTCTACTTCAAATGCTTCGCGAAAAACTCCATGCTGCGCGGCCAGGCGATGTCGGCGCTGGCCTTGTCGTAGCTTGCCCGCTCGTCGCAATGGAAGCCATGCTGCGCGCCCGGATAGACGAAGACTTCGATATCGGGCCGCTTCGCCTTGATGGCGTCGACGTCGGTCAGGGGAATGCCGGCATCCTTCTCGCCGAAATGCAGCTGCGTCGGCACCTTCGGCGTCTCGTCCGCGAAGCGCACCACTGCGCCGCCGTAATAGCCGATCGCGGCCTTGAGACCCGACAGCCGCGTCGCCGCGAGGAAGGCGATGCTGCCGCCAAGACAAAAGCCGATGATGCCGACCGGGCCTACGCTTCTGGCTGCATCGATCGCCGCCTGGGTGTCGCGCAGCATCGCGGCCCAGTCCGGATTGGCGACGAATTTGCGCGCCTCCGCGATCTCGTCGGGCGAATAGCCCGATTGGAAATTCGGCGCGGTCCGATCGAAGATCGACGGCGCGATCGCGACATAGCCTTCTCCTGCAAGACGGTCGCAGACCGAGCGGATGTGGTGATTGACCCCAAAGATCTCCTGGATCACCACCACCGCGCCTTTCGGCGTGCCTGCGGGATCGGCGCGATAGGCGCCCAGCTGGAAATTGTCCGAAGCCGTCAGCTTGATGTCTTGTCCCACGCGGGTTGTCCTTCTTGGTTGGTCTTCGATTCGAAAGTTGTCTCCCCTCATACTGAGGAGCGCGTCAGCGCGTCTCGAAGGATGCCAGGCCGAGATGTAGCCGCGGGGCCTTTCATGGTTCGAGACGCGGCTTCGCCGCTCCTCACCATGAGGAGGTCCACCTCACTCCCACATCCAGTTCTCGCCGTAATCCTCCTTCCATCCTGCCAGCCGGCCGTGACGGAATTGCAGGAACAGGCGGTGGCGGTTGGGGATCAAGCGGCTGCCGCCGATGTTGCGCAAAGCAAGATAGATTTCGTCGCCGGGACGCCCGCGCACATATTGCAGCGGTTGGCCGAGGGCACGGGCGGTCTGTTCGGCATCCATGCCGAACGCGAGCGGCGTGTTGTTCGACAAGGTTGCGACGAAGGGCTGGCGCGGCGGCACCGCGCCGAACGGCTCGGCCTGCGCAGATATCGATAGCAACATCGTTCCAGCAGCCAGCATCGCCCGCTTCATTGCCTACGTCCTTGCTTGATCGGTCTATCCCGGCAAGTTCTTCAGGAAAGGCGCGATCGCGTCAACAAAAGCCTCGGGCTGATCGATGTTGACGGCGTGTCCGGCGGCGGGGATCACGACCTTTTGTGCGCCGGGGATCTTTGCCGCCATATAGTCGGACGCCGCCAGGAACGGCGTGTCGTCGGCGCCGACCACGATCAGCGACGGCACCGTGATGTCGGGCAATAGCTCGATCACGCGCGCGTCGCGCTGGGTCAGCATGCCGCGTGCGGCGAGCGCTAGCCCGTCGGCGTTGCGATGGCTGGCGGTGGCGCGCTCGCGCGTCGCCGATTGGAGGACGTCGAGGCCTTCGCGGTCGAGCCTGTCGGCGGTGGCAAGCGCGCGCGCGTTCCAGGCCTCGCGCGCATCGTCCTTCTTGAAGCCCGGGCCAGTGTCGATGATCAGCAGCGCGCGGGCGCGTTGTGGGTAGGCGCGATAGAACGCGAGCGACATGTAGCCGCCGAGCGAGAGACCCCCGATGATGGCGCGCTCAGTGCCGATATCGTCGAGGATCGCCGCCATGTCGCCGACCGTGAGTGCTTCACTGTAGGCATCGGGATCATCGGGGTAATCGGACTGGCCGTGGCCGCGCATGTCCCACAGCACGAGCTTGTGGTTCTTCGCGAGCGCATCGATTTGCCCATGCCACATCGCCGATGTCGATGAATAGCCGTGAGTGAGCAGCAACGGCGGCCCGTTGCCGTGAACCTCATAGTAGATCCCGACGCCGTCTCGATCGATCCTTGGCATTGCTTCCCGCCCTGTTGTTTCTGGTCTCGTCGCCGCGATAACGGTGCACCCTCTCCCCTTGTGGGGCCCCTTGTGGGAGAGGGTGGCTTCGCGGAGCGAAGCCGGGTGAGGGGTTCTCTCCTCACAAACGGTCTCGCGAGCCGAGAGATACCCCTCATCCGACGCTTCGCGCCACCTTCTCCCACAAGGGGAGAAGGGACACTGCGCCGCCATTTCGTTTCATCACTCTAGCGCGCCAAGTTACCTGGAAGAAACTGCCTGAATGCGATGGCACGCATGTCGGATGCGCTTGCTGTTGTGTCCAGTGGCTACACCGCGTTCTTGGCGCGGCGCACAACGAGCAAGTGCAGAGCTGGTTTTTTCGACCCATTCCAAATTGCATTTGCCTCCGCGCGTGAACGCGATCATGCTCGCCGTCTAGGCCGACGCCAGCCCGGTGGGCGTCCGCCGCACAAGTTGCCGCCGTAAGCGGCTTCATGCACCGGCAGGGGAAGACGCCTATGCCAACACTCACCATCAACGGGCGGAGTCTGTCCGTGGATGCGGCGAACGACACGCCGCTCCTCTGGGCGATCCGCGAGCAATTGCAGATGACCGGCACCAAGTTCGGCTGCGGCGCCGGGCTGTGCGGTGCCTGCACCGTGCACGTCAACGGCGAAGCCGTGCGTTCGTGCCAGACCATGGTCGGAGACGTCGCTGGCAAGAAGATCACCACCATCGAAGGCCTCTCCGCCAAGGGCGATCATCCCTTGCAGAAGGCCTGGATCGCCGAGCAGGTGCCGCAATGCGGCTATTGCCAGTCCGGGCAGATCATGCAGGCAGCCTCGCTGCTGTCGAAAAATCCCAATCCGACCAAGGAAGAGGTCGTCGCTCACATGGATGGCAATCTCTGCCGCTGCATGACCTATTCGAGGATCCAGAAGGCGATTATGCGGGCCGCGTCCGAGATGCGCACCGCATCCACGGCCACCGAACGGAGGCCCACATGAATAAGCACGTGAACAACGTCGCCCCAGAGGCGACCGATCTCAGCCGCCGCTCCTTCCTCGTCGGCACCGCCGCGACGGGTCTCGTGCTCGGCTACGCCGGCGTGCCCGGCATCAGCGACGCGCTTGCGGCGCCTTCGAACTTCGAGCCGAGCGTCTGGTATGCGATCTCGCCGGACGGTCTCGTCACCGTGACCTGCGGCAAGGCCGATATGGGCCAGCACATCGCCTCCACCATGGCGCAGATCGTCTGCGAGGAGCTGGGCGCGAAATGGAGCGACATGCGCGTGTCGCTTGCCTCCAACGACCCGAAGTTCAACGATCCCGTGCTGGGCGCGCAGATCACCGGCGGCAGCTGGTCGACCATGATGAACTTCGACGCCATGAGCCGCGCGGGCGCTGCGG
The DNA here is from genome assembly GCF_023073935.1 of Bradyrhizobium sp. 147. Classification (NCBI taxonomy): domain Bacteria; kingdom Pseudomonadati; phylum Pseudomonadota; class Alphaproteobacteria; order Hyphomicrobiales; family Nitrobacteraceae; genus Bradyrhizobium; species Bradyrhizobium sp. 147. The sequence goes on from NZ_JADPKL010000078.1 coordinate 108,827, forward strand.
GCCGCATGGCACTAACGGAAGCCGCGGCCGCCGCCATGGGTGTGCCGGCCTCGGAGCTCGTGGTGCGCGATTCCATGATCGTGCATCCGAAGTCGAAGAAGCAGATGTCGTTCGCCGATGTGGTGAAGAGCGGCAAGGCGACCAAAACCTTCACGCCGGATGAGCTGAAGGCGATCAAGCTGAAGACGCCGGATCAATACACCATGATCGGCGTGTCGGTGCCGCAGCTCGACATCCCCTCGAAGACCAATGGCACGGCAAAGTACGGCATCGACGTGATGTTGCCGGGCATGGTCTATGGCGCGGTGGTCACGCCGCCGGTGCGCTTCGGCGCCACGGTGAAATCGGTCGACGACAGCGGCGCCAAGAAGGTGCCGGGCTTCATCAAGGCCGTCACGCTCGACGACAAGACCGGAACGACATCGGGCTGGGTCGTCGCGGTGGCCAGCACCTACGCCAACGCCAAGAAGGCGGCGCAAGCGCTGAAGATCGCCTATGACAATGGCCCGAACGCCAAGCTGTCGAGCCAGTCGCTGCTCGATGAAGCCAAGCGGCTTCAGATGTTAGAGGATTCCGGCCAGTTCTTCGTCAAGGACGGCGATCCCAATGCAGCCCTCGGTTCGGCCGCCAAGGTGTTGGAGGCCGAGTACACCACCAGCATCAACATCCACGCGCCGCTGGAGCCGATGAACGCCACAGCGGAGTTCAAGGGCGACATCCTGCACATCTATTCCGGCAACCAGTTCGCGACACGCTCCGGCGCGATCGCCGCAGGTGCAGCCGGGATCGATCCGAAATTCGTGGTCATGCACCAGATGTGGCTGGGCGGCGGATTCGGCCGGCGTCTCGATGCCGACATGATGATTCCGGCGGTGCAGGCGGCAAAGGCGGTCGGCAAGCCGGTGAAGGTGATCTATTCGCGCGAGAACGACATGACGATGGATTTCTCGCGCCCGCTTACCTATCAAAAGGTCAAGGCCGGCGTGGACGGCGATGGCAAGCTCATTGCGATCAGCCACGACGTGGTCTCGGCCTGGCCGACCGCGCGCTGGGGAATCCCGGACTTCCTGACGCCGTCGGTCGATAAGAAAGGCCCGCTCGATTCCTTCACGGTGAACGGGGCCGACTTCTTCTACACCGTGCCCAACCATTATGTGCGCGCGATCAAGAACGAGCTCGCGCACAACGCCACGCCGTCCGGCCAGCTCCGTTCGGTAGCGCCGGGCTGGACCTTCTGGGCGGTCGAAAGCATGATCGACGAGATCGCGGCGGCGACGGGCAAAGACCCCGCGCAGTTCCGCATCTCGCTGCTCGATGGTGCCGGCAAGAACGACGGCGGCGGGCAGCGGCTGCGCAACACGCTGCTCGCCGCGATGGGATTGTCCGGCTATGGTACCAAGCAGCTGCCGAAAGGCGAGGGCATGGGTGTGGCCTGTGTGTCGTCGCAGGAGCGTGCGACTGCGAGCTGGACGGCTTGCGTCGCCCATGTCGCGGTGGCGCCATCGGGTGAGGTGACGGTGAAGAAGCTCACGGTCGCAACCGACGTCGGCACCCAGGTGCATCCCGACAACATCCGCGCCCAGGTCGAGGGTGCGGCGCTGTGGGGCCTGTCGCTGGCGATGTACGAGAAGGCGACACTCAAGGACGGTGGCATCGAGCAGACCAATTTCGACAGCTATACGCCCTTGCGCATGAGCCAGACGCCCGAAGTCGCCGTCGCCGTGATCGCCAATGGCGAGAAGGCAACCGGCGTCGGCGAGCCCGCGGTGACGGTGGTGGCTCCCGCCATCGGCAACGCCATCTTCAACGCCTCCGGCGCCCGCGTCCGGGCGCTGCCGATCACGGCCGAAGCCGTGAAGGCGAGCATGAAGGCGTAAGGCTGGCCAAGGCTGCTTGAGACGATCCGCCGGAGGGCAACCTCCGGCGGATTTGTTTTGGCGCCGCCTCCACACGCTCACTGTCATGCCCGGTCAAGGCGGGCGATGACAGCGGAGGGTGTGGCGATGGCGCCCAAAATACTCCTTACGCCTCAATGACATGGCTACTGTGCATGGGGTTGTTTTTCGACTTTTTTGTTTGGCGCCGCCCCACAGCGGAAATTCCTCAAATTGCCTCCAATTGCGCAGGGTTCCATTGAGCACGCCTCTTAAGGGCCAGAGAACCTGATCCGGCTTAGGCTTAAGGCCAATACGCCCGTGCTCTCGGTGCCCTTTTGGGGAAGTCATGAACGCCTCAGCCAAACCCGCCGCCAAACGCCGGCTTCTGCTCGCTTCCGACCGGAGCGACGAGAGCAGCGAGCTCGTCAGCATCCTGAAAGCGGTCGGCGAGGTCTCGACGGTGACGACCCAGGACATCCCCGACAAGCCGTCGCGGGAGCTCTCCGGCCTCGTCGTCGATATCAATCTGCGCTCGCCCGAGAGCGTGCAGCGGGTGCGCAACAAGCTGCGCGGCGATGCTTATCGGTCGATGCCGCGCCTGTTCGTACTCGCCGATGCCCTCCACCACGGCACCATGCAGGCCTGGGCGCTAGGCGCCACCGACACCATCTCGCGCCCGCTGCAGGCGGACGCCATCCTTCAGCGCATCCACTCCGCCTTTCCGGACACCGCCCTCTATGACGCGACCGACCGCGGCAAGACGCTCAACCGCGGCGTCGAGGCGGCGCATGCCGTTTTGGCAAAGATGTTCGAGAAGCTTCCGCTCGGCGTGCCCCTGACCTTCGACGACGTCATTGCCGCCGAGAGCAAGATTCTGAAAGCGATCAAGCACTCCTCACTGCGCGAATGGCTCACCACGGTCGGCTGCCACCATGTCGGCAGCTATCGGCACTGCCTGTTCGTCACCGGCTTTGCCGTCGCTTTCTCGCAGCATCTCGGCATGCGCGAGGACGACCAGCGCCGCCTGACTCGCGCCGCGCTGCTGCACGACGTTGGCAAGGCCTTCGTTCCCTCCGCACTGCTCGACAAACCCGGCAAGCTCACCGACGAGGAGATGGCCGAGGTGCGCCAGCATCCCCGCCGTGGCTATGACGCGCTCGCCGCGCAAGGCGGCTTCCCGCCGGAGATGCTCGACGTGGTGCTGCATCACCACGAGTTCCTCGATGGCTCCGGCTATCCGAATGGGCTGTCGTCGAACCAGATCAGCGACATCGTGCGGCTGACGACGATCGTCGACATCTACGCCGCTCTCGTGGAGAAGCGCGCCTACCGCATGCCCTTCACCCACTCGCGTGCGTTCACGATGATGGAAGGCATGGGCGGCAAGCTCGACCAGCAGCTGTTGCAGGCGTTCCGCCCGGTGGCGCTGGGATCGTTCTGAGCGAGACGTTGCAATTGCAGAGGCGCGCGGCCTGCTTACCCTCCCCCTCAAGGCCCCCTCAGGGGAGGGTGAAGTCACCCCACCATCTTGCGCAGCTCCGCCTTCGCCACCTTCTCCAGCGTCGAGCGCGGCATGTCGTCGACGAGCCTGATCTCGCGTGGCACCTTGAAGTCGGCGAGGCCGGCGCGGCAGGCTGCCATCACGCGATCATGCAGGTCGGGCGCCGCATCGGCGACGCCGCCCTGCGGAATGATGAAGACGACCGGCACCTCGTCCAGCATCGGATGCGTCTTCGCCACCACCGCGGCCTCGCGCACGCCGGGAACGAGCGCGATCACCTGCTCGATCTCGGAGGCCGCGACGTTCTCGCCGCCGACCTTCAGCATGTCCTTGGCGCGGTCGCCGAACTTGATGTAGCCGTTCGCCAGCCGTTCGACACGGTCGCCGGTGAGGAAGAAGCCGTGCTCATCAAAACTCTCGCGCGTCGCCTTCTCGTTGTGCAGATATTCGGCGAACAGCGATAGGCCGGGGATGCCCTTGATCGAGAGATTGCCGGTGCCGCCGACTTCCGTCGGCCGGCCGTCGTCATCGGTGATGCGGATCTGGTACTCCGGCGCGGCGCGGCCGATCGACATGGGTATGTTGGGCTGGTCGACCTCGCCGACGATGCCGTGGGTGATCGTCTCGGTCATGCCCCACCAGCCGATGATCTTGACGCCGAACGCGGCGAACGCCGGCGGCTCGTTGATCGCGCTACCCCACAGGCGGAATTTGTGATCATGGGGGATCTCCTGCTCGAGCAGCGCTTTCATGCAGAACGGAATCGTCGAGGTCCAGGTCGCGCCGTGCTCGCGCGCGACGCGCCAGAACCGGCTGGCGGAGAAGCGCGGCTGGATCACGCAGGTGGCGCCGACCCACAGCGTCGCCAGCATGGAATAGGCCAGCGCATTGGTGTGGAACAGCGGCAGGTAGGTCTGGTGCACGTCGCCGGCATGAAGGTCTTCATGCGCGGCGTTGATCTTGGCGCCCCACAGCGCGTTGGCGTGGGTCCACAGCACCGCCTTGGGGCGCGACGTCGTGCCCGATGTGTACTGCACGCTGCACGGCGCGAGCGGATCGGTGGCGCGCCTGGGACGGTCGGCACTGTCGGCGAACAGGGATTCAAAACTGTCGCCGCGTGCGACCGCTTGCGCGGGCGCTGTGCCCGCATCGTGCGAGGTCACCGCCATCCAGCGGATGTTGCGGCAGTTCTGCGCGACGACTTCCGCATAGGACGGCTGCGTGATCGCGGCGACCGCGCCGCAATGATCGGCGAAGTACGCGATCTCGGCTGGCGCCGAGCGGGTGTTGGTGGTCACCGCGATTGCGCCCAATTCGACGCAGGCGAACCAGGCCAGCATCGCCTCGATGCAATTGTCGAGATGGATGAGCACATATTCGCCGGGCTTGACGCCGCGCTTGGCGAGGCCCGCCGCGAGCGCGCCGACCCGCTCGTGAAACTCGCCATAGCTCCAGCGCCGCGCCGGCGCATCGAACGGCGCCCAGATCAGGAACGGATGTGAGTTGCGCACCTCGGCGCGCAGCTTCAGCAGCCAGGACACGTCGAGCCCGTCGAAAGGGCCTATGATCCCGGCGGTCTGTGGATTGGTCATGTGTCCTCCCGTGCAGCCTGCATCTTGATGGCGGCTGTCTTTGGATGATTGCGTCTTCCTGCCATTGGATCGCGCGGGGAGCAACTCGGCGGGGCGGCATGGATTAACCAGCGCTCGCTCTCTCACCGTCATGGCCGGGCTTGACCCGGCCATCCACGTCTTGCCGCACAAAGAACGTGGATGCCTGGGACAAGCCCGGACCTGATGACGTAGGACAAGCGCGAGCGCGCCCTAATCGGCGTAAGACGAGATCTCGATCAAGCTGCCGTCGGGATCTCGGCAATAGACCGAGCGCAGCGTGCCGCGGGCGCCTTGCCTCGGGCCCGGCCCTTCCTCGATCGTGACGCCGTGCGCCTGCAAATGCGCCATCACCTCTTCGGGCGCGGCGGAGGTGAGGAAGCACAGATCCTCGCTGCCGGCGGTCGGGTTGTCCGCGGTGAACCACTCCACCTTATCGCCATCGCGCGGCCGCACGTTGATCTTCTGGTCACCAAATACGAGCGAAGTCCGCGGCGCTTTGCCGCCGCCGGGGTCGAACACCTTGACTTCCATGCCGAGAATCCTGCGGTACCACTCCGCGGTCGCTGCGACATCGGCGACATTGATCACGAGATGATCCAGGGCATGAACCTTGACCGGCATGTCTTATCCTTTCGTCGTGATGCGCCCCGTGCACTTTCCGCCTGCGGCAAGCTTTGTTACAACCGCGCCGACGACGCTTTCAAGATATCCGGCTTTCAAGAACAACACTGGGAGAACCCTTGAGATGATCACTCGCCGTACCGCGCTGGGCCTGCTCGCCGCCAGTCCGCTTGCAGCCGCCCCGCTGTCCAAGGCCCTTGCCGCCGATTATCCGGCCCGTCCGGTGAAATGGGTGGTCGGCTATCCACCGGGCGGGGCCACCGACATCCTGGCGCGGCTGATCGGCCAGCGGCTGTCGGAAAGGCTAGGCCAGCAATTCGTGATCGAGAACAAGCCTGGCGCCGGCAACAATATCGCCACCGAATCGGTCGTCAACGCCGAGCCCGACGGCTACACGCTGCAGCTGGTCAATCCGGCCAACTACATCAACGCCTCGCTGTACACCAACCTGAAGTTCAACTTCGTGCGCGACATCGCCCCGGTCGCCTCGTTCCAGCGTGTGCCGAACGTGATGACGGTCAACAAGGACGTGCCGGCCAAGACCGTCGCCGAGTTCATTGAATATGTGAAGGCAAATCCGGGCAAGGTGAACATGGCCTCGTCCGGCAACGGCACCTCGGTGCATCTGTCCGGCGAGATGTTCATGGCCATGACCGGCTGCAAGATGCAGCACGTGCCCTATCGCGGCGCGGCGCCCGCGATCACCGACATGCTCGGCGGCCAGGTGCAGGTGATCTTCGACAACATGCCCTCGATCATCCAGCACATCCGTTCCGGCAGCTTGCGTGCAATCGGCGTCACCACCACGGAACGCTCGGCGCAATTGCCCGACGTGCCCGCGATCGCCGAGACCGTCAAGGGCTATGAGGCCAGCGCGCTGTTCGGCATGGGCGCACCCAAGAACACGCCCAAGGAGATCATCGCCAAGCTCAACAATGAGGTCAACGCGCTGATGAAGGAGCCCGACATGACCAAGCGTCTGGTCGAGCTCGGCGGCGAGCCGCGGGTGCAGACGCCCGAGGCGTTCGGTGAGGAGATCAAGGCCGAAACCGAGAAATGGAAGAAGGTCGTCGAGTTCGCCGGCCTGAAGGTCGAGTAGAGATCTTGTGATCAACGCGATTGGAGCCCTGCCGTCCGGCAGGGCTTTTTTCTTGCCGCGCGCTACACTCGATCTGGAATAAATTGGCGCGACCAAACCTGATGAGGATGGTGGCGTATCTCACGCCAGCAGGAGAGGAGTTGGATCATGCGCAATATTCGATTGGCGCTGCTGACGCTCGGCATGACGGTCCTTGCCGGTTTCGCCGCCATTCCCCCAGCCGCCGCGCGCGACTATCCCTGGTGTGCCCAAGGCGGCGAGTACGACTATCCCGGTGAATGCGCCTACAGCACCTATGAACAATGTCAGGCCAGCGTCTCCGGCCGGCTGCTGTACTGCGATCGCAATCCCCGTTTCGGCTACGGCCAGCTGCAGCCGCTGCAACCTCAGCCGCGGATGCACCGCAGGCGGGCCGTCGCGCCGTATTAGCCGCGCCCCACGTCTCACTGACCGCTGCCTGATCACGCGCTCGTGCAGAACCGCGTGCGGGGTTTCTCGCTTGATGCGTCACCGCGCGCGCCTATACTAAACCTCATGGTTAAGTATCAGGACGAGACGCTGGACCGGACCTTTGCGGCGCTATCCGACCCGACGCGGCGTGCCCTGCTGGCACGGCTCGGCGAGCAGGACGGCCTGTCGGTGAGCGAGCTGGCCGCACCGTTCCCGATCTCACTGCCGGGGATCATGAAGCATCTCGACGTGCTCACGGATGCGGGTCTGATCGTCCGGGAGAAGACCGGGCGAACGGTCGCCTGCCGGCTCACCGCGCAGCCGATGGAGCAGGCGATGAACTGGCTCAATCGCTACGCCCAATTCTGGTCCGACAATCTCGATCGCCTCGCCGCCTTTGTGGAGGAAGAGACATGGCCAACGCAGCCGCCGCCGAACGCTCAACGGAACGCCCAAAGGAAAGTCCAAGCCTCACGCTCACGCGCCGGCTCCGCGCGCGGCCGGAAAAGGTCTACGCCGCCTGGACGCAAGCCGAGCAGCTAGCGCAATGGTTCGGGCCGCCGAACATGAAGCCGGCGACCCTTCGGGCCGAGCTCGACGTCCGCACCGGCGGCAGCTTTCGCATCGGCTTCACCCGTGACGACGGCGAATATTTCGAGGCCGGCGGTACCTATCGCGACGTCGTGCCGAACGAGCGGCTGGTCTTCACCTGGGCCTGGCATTCGACGCCGGAACGCGAATCGCTGGTGACGATCACGCTGAAGCCGGACAGCGCCGGCACCTTGATGGTCTTCCATCACGCCCAGTTCTTCGACGAAACCGCCCGCAACAATCATTTGCGCGGCTGGAGCTCGTTCTTCGACAAGCTCGACGCCTTCGTCGGCTGACCCCGATCAGAGGAGGATACCATGCAGCAACATCAGATCGTCTCGCGCGAGCAATGGATCGCCGCCCGCAAGGTTCATCTGGCCCATGAAAAGGAGCTCACTGCCGCCCGCGAGCGTCTGGCCGAGGAGCGCCGTGCATTGCCCTGGGTCAAGGTCGACAAGAACTACGTGTTCGACGGACCGAACGGCAAGCTGACGCTCGGCGATCTGTTCAAGGGCCGGCCGCAGCTCGTGGTGCAGCACGTGATGTTCGCACCCGATTGGGACGCCGCCTGCAAGAGTTGCTCGTTCTGGGCCGACGGTTTCGAGCGCATGGTGCCGCATCTGGCGGCGCGCGACACCAGCATGGTTGCGATCTCGCTCGCGCCTGTTGCCAAGCTCGACGCGTTCAAAAAGCGTATGGGCTGGACCTTCGACTGGGTCTCCTCGGGAAGCAACGACTTCAACTACGATTATGAAGTCTCGTTCACGCGCGAACAGATCGACAAGGGCGTGCCGAAGTACAATTTCGGCACCACGCCGTTCTATGGGCCCGAGCTGCCCGGCCTCAGCGTGTTCTTTCGCAACGAGGCGGGCGAGATCTTCCACACTTACTCATGCTTCGCCCGCGGGCTCGATATGATGAATGCCGCCTATCAGTGCCTCGACCTTACGCCGCTCGGCCGTCACGAGGACGGTTTGCCCTATCCGATGGACTGGGTTCGCCTGCGCGACGAGTACGAACCGCAGGCGGCGAAGGAGGCGTGCTGTCACGGCTGAGAGGCCGCCTCGTTCAGTAATGTCGTCCTGGCCTTCGTCGGGACGATGCCGGCGTGTGGGACGCCGCCAGCCGCCGTTCTACCGCTTCGCGTCGGCCTGCTCGGTCGCATTGCACGAGATCAGCATCGTGTAGGCGCGGGCATTGCCGGCGATGTCGGTAGTCTTGAGCTCGCCCTTCGGCTCGGCGGTCTGGTACGGCACCACGGAATTGTCGAGGAAATCGCGTAGCGCGCCGGTCTTGATGGCGAAGTTGATGTTCTCGGGAATATCGCCGGTCGCAGCGGCGATGCGCAATCCGGGGATCTTGCCGGTGACCACGCCCACGATCTGGCCGGTGGTGTCGAACAACGGGCCGCCACTATTGCCGGGTTGCACGGGTGCACTGATTTGCAGAAAGCGCGTGTCATTGCGCATGCCGCTGAGCGAGCTCACGATACCGGTCGTCACGGTGAAGTCCGAGCTGAGCAATCCGTGGTAGGGAAAGCCGATCGCGACGACGGAATCGCCGGAGTGAAACGAGCGGTCGCGGATCCGGGCAAAGTCCTTGAATGCCGTCGTCGACGGCGCCTGAAGGAGAGCAAGATCATTGTTGGCGTCGGTCGAAACGACGCGCAGCACCATTGCGGCCTCGCCGGTGAGGTTGCCCCTGATGTCGCCGACGCAGCCATTGATCACGTGATTGTTGGTGACAACATGGCCGCCGGCGCTGACCACAAAGCCGGTGCCGCTCCTTGCCCTGGCAACTTTGCTTCCAGCCGGCGGAGACGCCTGCTTCTCCGCCGTGGCCGCCGGCTTGGCCGCACCCTTGGTGAAGTCGCCGGCCTTGTCGAGCCCGTCGGCCTTCACCTTGCTCACGCAATTGGCCAATGCCGCGATGACCGGCCCGGTCGATGTCAAATCGAAATTCAGTACGGCGCGGCCGGCTGTTGCCACCATAAGGCTCGCCTTTTGAAACGTACGCACGACATTGAGCGGCATGATGGCCGTGAGCATGTTGGACTGATACGCCGTAGCGTACAGCCTAGCTTGCTCCTGCCCGTCAAAGGTCACGTCGATCGCGGCGTTCTCGCCCTTGTTGAAGCGGTAACCGGGACTCGCAAAGGCGAGCGACCAGGTGCCGGCGGCGTTTTGGCTCACGACGAGGATCACGCCGTTCGCATAGGGCGTCGTTGCAGCGCAATGGGAGAAGCCGCCCGTTTGGTCATTGCTGAAGGCGCCGCCGATCCAGTTGCCGACGTTGACGGAGCCGAACGGTCCCGCCGCATGCGCGGCGCTGATGACACCCACTTGCAACAAAGACGCAACGACAAACGATTTAAGCCACATACCAGCCCCCGGGAATGCTTTGGCTGCATCTTAGCCGTGGCGGGATCAGCAACGCAACCGGCAGTTGCTCGCGCGGACAACATCTCCTTGCCGCGACATTCGGGCTTGCCTTTACTTTGCAGTGCCATATACTTTGTAATACAAAGTGGCGGGAATAATCCCGGGAAGCATGAGCGGAACGAGATTTTGGCATTGCCAATGCGCGATCTCGACAAGGCACTGGCCGATATCGTGGCGATCCGCAGCCAGATCGCGGCGGGCACCGCGTTCCGCGGCTACGGCCCGGCGACTATGGCGGCGACAGGTGCCGTCGCGCTCATCACCGCGATTCTGCAATTCTGGCTGCTTGGCGATCCCACCAGCCAGCCGCTCGCCTTCTTCATCGGCTGGTTCATTGCCGCCGCGCTCTCCGGCCTCCTGATCGGGATCGAGATGCGCGCGCGCTCGCGCCGCCATCATTCCGGTCTTGCCGATGCCATGATCCACCAGGCGGTCGAGCAGTTCCTGCCTGCAGGCGCTGCGGGCGTGCTGCTTGCGGTGGTGATGTGGAAGTTCGCGGCCGAAACGCTGTGGCTGTTGCCCGGCTTGTGGCAGATCCTGGTATCGCTCGGCATCTTCGCCTCCGTCCGCTCGCTGCCGCGCACCGTCGCGCTCGTTGGCGCCTGGTATTTCGTGTCCGGCTTTGCGGTGGTGGCGCTGGCGAGCCAGACCAAGATGCTGTCGCCATGGACCATGGGTCTGCCCTTCGTGATCGGGCAGTCGGTGATGGCCGCCATTCTGTATTTCGCATCCGGAGACCATGATGTCGAAGCCTGACAGCGCGCCCTTCTCCTATGAGGGGCTTGATCGCGTCATCCACGAGAAGGCGAGGCTCGGCCTGCTGACCTCGTTGATGGCGCACCCCAAGGGGCTGGCATTCGCCGACCTCAAGCAGCTCTGCGGCCTCACCGACGGCAATCTCAGCCGGCACATCGCCGTGCTCCAGGAGGCCGGCCTCGTCGAGGTGACCAAGGGTTATGAAGGCAATCGCCCGCACACGACTTGTCGTCTCACCAAGTCCGGCCGCCGCCGCTTCCTCGATTATCTCGCCGTGCTCGAACGCCTCGTGCGCGACGCCGCCAAGGCCGCCGGCCGCGAGGCGCCGCCGCTCGGCCGTCTCGGTTTCGCTTCGACTTGATCCTCTTTTTTTGACCGGAGACTTTGTAATGCAAAGTAAGCCTGTGTCCTGCGACGACAAGCTTCACGTCGGTATCATCATGGACGGAAATGGCAGATGGGCGACGCGGCGAGGCCTGTCGCGCGTGCGCGGCCACGAGGCCGGCGTCGAGACCATCCGCCGTATCGTCGAGGCCGCGCCCAAGCAGGGCATCGGCACGTTGACGCTCTACGCCTTTTCCACCGACAATTGGCGCAGGCCGAGGGCCGAGGTCGCCGCGCTGATGACGTTACTGCGCTTCTACCTTTCCAATGAAGTGCAGAGCCTGATCAAGAACGGCGTGCGCCTCACCGTGATCGGCCGCCGCGACCGTCTGCCCGACGGCATCGCCAGCGCGATCGCGCGTGCCGAAGAGGCGATCGCCCATGGCAGCACGCTGCATTTGCGCATCGCCGTCGACTATTCCGCGCGCGATGCCATCCTCAATGCCGCGGCGAAAGCAGCAGCGCTGACCAGCCTCACCCGCGAAGCGTTCTCGCAACTGGTCACCGGCGAGGCCAGCCTGCGCAACGTCGATCTCATCATCCGCACCTCGGGCGAGAAGCGGCTGTCGGATTTCCTGCTCTGGGAGGGCGCCTATGCCGAGCTGCACTTCACGGAGCGGATGTGGCCCGAATTCGACGCGGGCGATCTCGCCGAAGCGCTCGCTGCTTTCCACGGCCGCGAACGCCGCTTCGGCGGCCTCCAAGCGATCATGCCCGAGGAGGTGCCCGCGCTCTCGCGAGCGTGATGGAAACGCGCGCGCGATCGATCTTGGCCTGAGACGATCGCCGGCGGTGCCATGATCATCGCTGCGAGAGCACGCTGCGGCACGCATGGCGATCGGGTCGCGCAGGACTGGACCGGATCATCGAATTCTGATCTCGTGACGCACCCTCAACCGCTCTTGTCCGCATGACCTCCTTCAAGACCATTCGTGCCCGCGCCGAGAAACGCAAGGGCGGGCCCAAGGCGCTGGAGAAGTTGATGCCGGCAAGGCCAGACCTCAAGCGCCTGGCGAAGCTTGGCGACGACCGCATCCTCGCCGAGATGACCAGGCGGGTGTTCTGCGCCGGCTTTGCATGGAGCGTGATCGACTCGAAATGGGCCGGTTTCGAAGCCGCCTTCCTGCATTTCCAGCCGGCCAAGCTCAGCTTCCAGCCCGAGGATTATTGGGAAGGCCTGCTGCGCGATGCACGCATCGTACGCAGTGGCGCCAAGATCATGTCGGTGCGCGACAATGCCGCTTTCGTGCAGGAGATCGCGAAGGAGCACGGCAGCTTCGGCAAGTTTCTGGCGAAATGGCCATCGTCCGACGAGATCGGCCTGCTCGATCTCCTCACCAAGCGCGGCAGCCGGTTAGGAGGCAATACCGGCCAGATGCTGCTGCGCTTTGTTGGCTGGGACGGTTTTGTGACTTCCAAGGACGTTGTCGCCTGCCTGCGCGATGCAGGTCTCGACATTGCCGAAGAGGTCAGATCGAAGGGTGATCTCGCCAAGGTGCAGGCGCAATTCAACGCCTGGGCCGAGGAGACCGGCCTGCCCTACACCTATCTATCACGCATCTGCGCGCTGTCGGCCGGCGGGGACCGGAGCGAGTAGCGGGTTAGTAGAAGGTCGTCGGGTCGCTGGATCGTGTGCTTCCTGTGGCGATCTCGTGCCGCGAGCGCGGCAGACGCGGCGCGCGATCACGAAATACATTTCTCAGGAACATTTGTGCGCAGCACTTGTTCGGACGTTTGAGCCAGGCGCATCGAGGCAGGGAACGACCGCTCTGGCTCAGCTCAACGAAACCCGACGTGACAGAACGGAGCAGCTCATGAAGCTCACATCCGAACAGGTGAAGCAGACCGTCAACCAACTCGGCGCTCAGGTGCTGCCCGACGAGCATCCGGCCATGCCGCAGCTCAACAGCATGTTCGGCGAGCACACCTTCTTCGTCGACGAGATGGGCCTCAAGGTCCTCGAGCCCACACCGTCGCTCGGCGCCGACCGCCAGAGTGGCGAGGTCGTCAGCCTCGCCGATTGGGGCGATTCCGACCTGACCCGCCTCATGGCGCACGAGCCCGAGCCGACCGGCGTGATCGTGGTGTTCGAGCACGTGAGGCATTGATCGGCCCGAGCGGATCGACTTTCACGGGTGGCGGGATTTGAAAAAATTCCGTCACCATCAGTCCCGGACCCGCCTTGCTCTCGAGGCGCAAGCGCCCGTTGAGCGATGAGACAACCAGATTGAACGCGATGTGGAGCCCCAGGCCGGCGCTGCCACGCTGCCGGCTGACGTAACGAACGGATCGAAGATGTGAGCCTGCAATGGCTCGAGGATTCCGACGCCTTCATCGGCGCAGACCAGGCGAACTGACGTCGGGTCCGGTTGGCTAACCGTAATGACAAACCTGCCGCCTCTCTTGTCAGGGTACGCGTTCGAGGCATTGTTGAGAGCGAGATTGCTGATCACCTGAGCGAGCGCTCCGGGATAGCTGTTGAGCGTGATTCCGGCCTGGCATTGCACGTCGACCGTCAGGGCGTGGTGCGACAATAGTGGCCCGACGCCTCGTCGAGCGACAACGGCTCGATGATGGGCGTGTGTTAGGCAAAGATGTCGCGGATTTGCCTGCTGATTGCCTTGTAGACCTCGAAGCGCGGCTTGACAAAGATCAGATCGGGGCACTGCCGCTTCGCAGTCACGGATGGCATGGCAGAGCGAACACCGAACTTGCGGGCTTCATAGCTGGCGGCCGCGACGACGCCGCGTTCCGCAGAGCCTCCGACTGCGACCGGCTTTCCGCGCAGGTCCGGACTATCGCGCTGCTCCACGGACGCATAGAAAGCATCCATGTCGATATGGATGATCTTGCGGACGGGCGAGGCTTCGCCGGTCATCGTGTCGGATCCGGTCATGGAAGGATAATACAATTGAGAGAAGCGAAGCGCGAGGTGAGGGACGTTTCAGTTGTCGCTCTTCGTCACCACCGTGTTCGGCATCGTCTGGCTGAACTCAGCCGTATGGCCCGACGCTGCGCGACGCTCTGGAATGTATCGGATCATCAACGGGCAATCTCAGGCTTGTGAGTGGCGAGCGCGGGCCTGCAATCTAATATAAGCCGGCGGAGGACAGCCAATGCAATACAGCTCCGAGCTCATTCAGACGATGCGGCAGGCGCTGGAGGCCGTGATGGCGAGCGTACCGGCCGATCAGTCGGTGTTCGGCCTCAAAGCGGCCGTAGCGGAATACGTCTTGAAGGCTGCGGCACACGGTCAGACGTCATATGACGGGCTGGTCTCGTCCGCCTCCGACCAGATCCAGACGATCGTCTCGATGCTGACCTAAGCGCCGGCATGAAAACGGCGACAAGGCTGGCGCACCCGACACGATTCGAACGTGTGACCTTTGCCTTCGGAGGGCAACGCTCTATCCAGCTGAGCTACGGGTGCAGTGAGCTTCATGTAGCCGATTGGGGAGGGGCGGGCAACCGCTTCTCACCGGCTCGCGATTAAGCCGATTTGCGCCGGACCGGCGCCGGAACCGGCTCGTCCTCCCGGCCAAGGTCGGCGAATTCGGCGAGCAGCCGTTCCGCGCAGATGACGCGGTTGCGGCCGAGCCGCTTGGCCGCATAGAGCGCCTGATCGGCGGCGCCGAGCAGCCGGTCCGGCCCGCCATCGGCTTCGCCGGGAATGTGGCTGGCGACGCCGACGCTGAGGGTGACGTGGTCGCTGGCGCCAGTGGCGCCATGGGCGATCCGCAAGCCCGTGACAGCGCAGCGGATCTCGTCGGCGACGGCGCAGGCGGCGTCGCAAGTCGTGTCCGGCAGGATCAGCGCGAACTCCTCGCCGCCATAGCGGCTGGCGAGATCGAGCGGCCGCACGGCGTGCCGGCTGACGGAAGCGGCGACCGCGCGCAGGCATTCATCGCCGGCCTGGTGGCCGTGGCGGTCGTTGAACAGCTTGAAATGGTCGACGTCGACGAACAGCACTGCCAGCGGCTTCTGCGTGCGCTGGGCGCGGGCCCATTCGCTCATCAGCATCTGGTCGAAGGAGCGGCGGTTCGACAGGCCGGTCAGCCCATCCTTGGTGGCGAGCTCCTTCAGCGCCATCTCGGCGCGCTTCTGGTCGGTGAGGTCGCGCAGCGTTTCCACCACCGCGATCAGTTGGCCGGCCTCGTCGTGGATCGGGCCGGCGTCGATGGCGAGATAGAGCTGGCTGCCTAGCTTCGGCATCACGCACCAGTTCTCCGCGGAAAAGCCGAGGCCGTTATGACCGCGCGCCGCATATTCCGAATAGAACTCGGGCAGCTGCTCCGGCCGGTCGAGCGCGACCAGGTCGGCGAGACAGGGGCGCTTGGTCTCGTAGGAGGCCTGCCAGTGCTTATTGGTGCCGATCACCTCCGAGGCGGCGACGCCGGTCAGCCGCTCGCATGCACGATTCCAGATCACGACGCGGCGCTTCGGATCGATCACGAAAGTCGGCACCACCAGATGCTGCATCAGCCGCACTGCGTAGGAGTCCGCGACGTCGACGATCTTGGAAGGACTCTTTGACTTGGTCATCACGCCACCGCCGCCACCGGCGCGGCATCGCCCGTGCGAAACAGCTTTCGCACCTCGCTGGCCGGCTTCGGCGCGCTGAAAAGATAGCCCTGCATCTCCGTGCAGCCGAGCTTGCGCAGCATCTCGCGCTGGGCCTCGGTCTCCACGCCTTCGGCGACCGTGGTCATGCTGCTGGCGGCGGCGATGTTCACCACGGCCTGCACGATCACCGGCGCGCCGTTCGTCTCGGCAATGTCGGCGACGAAGCAGCGATCGATCTTGATCTTGTCGAACGGGAAGCGCTTCAGATAGCTCAGCGAGGAATAGCCGGTGCCGAAATCGTCGAGCGCGATGCGCACGCCGATGGCGCGGAGCTGGTGCAGGATCGAGAGCGCCGCCTCGTCGTCGCGGATCAGCACGGCCTCGGTGATCTCGAGCTCGAGCCGGCGCGGGTCGAGCCCGGAGGCGGCGAGCGCGCCGGCGATCCGCAACGCCAGCGTGTCGCATTTGAGCTGCACCGGCGAGACGTTGACCGCAACCCGCACATGCGCCGGCCAGGTCGCGGCCTCGTTGCAGGCCATGCGCAGCACCCAGTCGCCGAGCTCGTTGATCAGGCCGGTGTCCTCGGCGATTGGAATGAACTCGGCAGGCGACACCATGCCGCGCTCGGGATGGCGCCAGCGCAGCAACGCTTCGCAGCCGGAGACTTCGCCCGAGCGTAGATCGACCAGCGGCTGGTAGTGAATCTCGAAGCCGCCGTTCACCAGGGCCTGGCGCAGATCCTGCTCCATGGTCAGACGCGCCTTGGCGCTGGCGTCCATCTCCGGCTCGAAGAAGCGGTGGGTGCGACGTCCTTCGGCCTTGGCGCCGTACATCGCGAGGTCGGCATTCTTGATGAGCTGATCGAGATCGGAGCCGTCCTGCGGTGCCAGCGCGATCCCGATGCTCGCGTCGGTGGAGAGCTGATGGCCGAGACAGTGATAGGGCTGCCGGATCGCTTCGTAGATCCGCGTCACGAACGACACCACGTCGGCGGAGGACTGGATCCCGGTCTGGATGACCGCGAATTCGTCGCCGCCGAGCCGCGCGATCAGGTCGCCCTGCTTCAGGCAGCCGCGTAGACGGCCCGCGATTGCCTTCAACAGCTCGTCGCCGACATGGTGGCCGAGCGAATCGTTGATGCCTTTGAACTCGTCGACGTCGATGTAGAGCAGCGCGAACTGCCCGCCGCCGGCGACCTCCGCCAGCTCGCGTTCGATCTGCTCGCGAAACAGCGTGCGGTTCGGTAGATCAGTCAGCGCATCGTAATGCGCCATGTGCGCGATCTTCTCGTCGGCGCGACGCCGCTCGGTGACATCATCGATGACATGAATGAGATAGCGCGGCTCGCCGGCTTCGTCATGGATGCCGATCCGGGTCGAAGTGATGTAGCGAAGCCCCATGCCTGGCATCTGCCAGGGATGTTCGTCCTTGAACAATCCCTTGGCCGATTTCAGCGCGCTGCTGTCGTCTTCGGTGATACGGGCGGCCGGCGCCTCAGGGAAGATGTCGAAAGCGGTCTTGCCGACGACATCCTGGCGAGACTGGCCGAACAATTGTTCGGCGACGCCATTGAGCAGCAGATATTGCCGCGTGCGCGCATCCTTCACCGTGATCTGCGAGGGAATGTGGTCGATGATCTCGCGCAGGAAGGTGTGGTTGCGGTCGCGCTCCTGCTCCAGGTTGCGACGCTCGGTAATGTCTTCGATCGTGGCAACCCATCCGCCTTGCGCCAGTGGCGTGTTGATGACCTGGAATGCGCGGCCGTTGGCTAGCTGATGAGTTCGCGTGGAGACCGTGCCTTCCGCCGCGATCCGCATGACCTCGGCGCAAAATTCCTCGACATTGCCATCGAACGCGCCGCGCTCCTTGCGGTGATACATCGCCTCGCGGATGTGGCAGCCGGGTTTGATGACGTCGTGCGAGAGACCGAACATGTCCGCGTAGCGGCGGTTGCAAATGACGACATATCCGGCGGCATCGTACAGGATCAACCCCTGCGACATGTTGTTGAGGGCGGTGTCAAGCCGCTGCCGCTCCAATTCGATTCGCTCCTGGGCCTCGCGGTTCTGCCGGTTGATCTGCCGGATGATCAGATACAGGATCAGCGCGATCATAACGGCCGAAAGCATCGCCGTCGTAACCATGAAACCGGTCTGCTGCCGCCAGTCGGCAAGCGCAGCCGACATCGTATTGGTGGCGACGATGACCAGGGGAAAATGGTTGAGGGACGCGGCCGAGCCCAGCCGCTCCTCGCCGTCGATCGGACTCCTGACGCGAAGCGTGTGCTGACCGCCGTTGGTCAGCGCCTTCCGCATCAGCGGGGCATCCTTGAAGCTCCGTCCGATCAATTCTTCGACGTGCGGATAGCGCGCCAGCATCTTGCCTTCGCGATCGAACAGCGAGATCGCCGTGCCCTCGGCAAGCGCGACAGATGCAAAATATTGCCGGTAGCTGTCGGGATCAATTCGCCGGACCATCGCGCCGAGGAAGGCACCGTCGGCGCCGTTCAGCCGCCGCGCGACGACCGTGGTCCATTTGCCGATGATGTAGCTGCGGACGGATTCCAGGATGACCGGCTCGGCCTTGGGATCGGATTTGAACGACTGGAAGTAAGCGCGAGAAGAGATGTTGATCTTCGGCAGCGGCTGGGCCCGCGACCAGTTGATCAGCTCGCCGTCGGCGTCGTAGATCGCGATGTCGCCAAGATAGGACACCGAACTGATCTTGCTGCGTAGCATCTGGTTGGTCGCGAGCCCGGACATGTGCTCGCGGAACATCGCGGGCGAGCTGATCTCCGGCAGGTTCATCTGCGCGATCACATCGGTGGCGACGACGTCGGAATCCTCGAATTGCTGATCGAAGTGCCGAGCGATCAGCTGCACCGTGTTTTCCAGCTCGCGTTCGCGGTTGGCCAGGGTTCGCTCGCGAAACTCGCCGACGGCCATGGCGGTCACGGTGAAGATGCCCGCGACCAGCAGCACGCCGCACAGGGTCAGCCACAGCACTGGCCCGCGCCGAATGGCCGCCCTCCAGCCGTTGCTCACGGCCTGCGACATTCGGGCAACGATCGTTGCAAATACCTGGCGCATTCCCCCTCCCGCAAGAGCAGGGATACACGACACAAATGGCCTAAAGCTTAGGAAAGCCAGTTACCTGAGCATTAATGCCGTCGCGCGATCACGGCTGTGCGCAGCGAACCGCTGCGCTGCATCACTAACAGCGGCTTAATGCGAGGCGCTGCCGCTCTTGGCGCTGCCGGCGTTGCGCAGCCGTCCGACCACGCCGGTCGGGAAGAAGTACACGCTGGCGATGAACAGCAGCCCGAGCCACAGCAGCCAGCGGTCGGGATGCAACAGCCCCGGCAGCAGCGGCAGCCCGGCTTCCGACGCCGCCTTGGACGCGAGGCCCATCAGCGACTGCAAATAGTTCTGCGCGAGGATGAAGATGGCAGCCCCGATGATCGCGCCGTAGATCGTGCCCATGCCGCCGATCACGACCATCAGCAGGATGTCCAGCATGATGGAGAAGCTGAGGGAGGTGTCGGGCCCGGCATAGCGCAGCCACAGCGCATTCAAGATGCCGGCGCTCGCGGCGACCGATGCGGCGATGCAGTTGGCGTAGGTCAGGTGGAAGACGGTGCGGAAGCCCAGCGCCTCGGCGCGAAAACGGTTCTCGCGGATGGCCTGGAGCACGCGTCCGAACGGTGAGTTCACCACCCGCAGCAAAGCGAGGATCATCAGGGCGGAGATGGCGAATACCAGGTAGTAGGTGAGGATGCGGCCGTTGATCTCGAAGCCGAACAGGTTCTTGGAGACCAGCACCGTGCCGGGTCGCAGCAGCTCGGGCAGCTGAAAACTGCGCCCATCCTCGCCGCCGGTCAGCCAGGACAGCTGCGAGGCCAGCACCTGGAAGGCGGAGGCGACCGCGAGCGTGATCATGGCAAAGAAGATCGCGGCCACCCGCAGCGAGAACAGCCCGATCGCGAGCGCCAGCAGGGCCGCGAGCGGCAGGCCGATGACGATGCCGGTTGCGACCGCGGCCCAGTTCGGGCCCATCCCGTACAGCGCGATCGCGATCGCGTAGCTGCCGATGCCGTAGAACATGGTGTGGGCGAACGACACCGAGCCGGTATAGCCGAGCAACAGATCGTAGGATGCGACAAGGGCGGCGAAGACGCAGATCTTGGCTGCGACGTTGAGCGCCTTGGCGCCTGGGAACAGGAATGGCGTCGCCGCCAGCGCCAGGATGATGAGGACGAGAACAAGCGTGAGAACACGGCTGCGCGGCGGGTCGCCTGAGAGAATCATCATCGGCTGGTCACCGCATAGAGGCCGCGCGGCCGCCACATCAGAATGGCGACCATCAGCAGGATGTTGGAGACGAGGGCGAGCTTCGGCACCAGGAAGCCGCCGTAATTGGCAACCATGGCCACGAGGATGGCGCCGATGAAGCAGCCGCCGATCGACCCGAGCCCGCCGATGATGACGACGATGAAGATCAGCACGGTGAGCTCGTCGCTCATGGAGGCATGGACCTGCTCGCGATAGAGCGCCCACATCACGCCGCCGAGGCCCGCGAGCGCCGATCCCGTCATGAACACGCCCAGGAACAGGCGGCGGATACGATAGCCGAGCGCCTCGACCATCTCGCGGTTCTCGACGCCGGCGCGGATCAGGAGGCCAAGCTTGGTGCGGTTGAGCACGAGCTGGATCGCGATGAAGACGGCGAGGCCGATCAGCATCGCCAGCACGCGGTATTTGGCGATCGCGACTTCGCCGAGAATGAAGGAGCCGCGCAGCGAGGTGGGCAGCGGCATCGGGATGATCTGCGGTCCCCACAGCGCATACAGCGTCTGCTCGGCGACGATCAGGCCGCCGGTCGTCATCAGGATCTGCTTCAGATGCTGGCCATAAACAGGAAGGATCAGCACGCGCTCGACGACCAGGCCGAGCGCGCCGGACACCGCCATCGACAGCAGCGCTGCCGGCGCCAGCACCGCGAGGTTCACCCACAGCGAATCGGCCTGGATCGAGGCTGCAAACGGCGCCAGCACCAGGGTCGCGACGTAGGCGCCGACCGCGATGAAGGCGCCGTGGCCGAAATTGAGCACGTCCATCAGGCCGAACACCAGGGTCAGACCGGAAGCCATGATGAAGATCATCATGCCCATGGCGAGGCTGGCGGCGGTCAAGGTCAGCCAGGTGCTGGGCGAGCCGATCAGCGGGATCATGACAAGCGCGAGCGCGACCGGCAGCAGGATCGGTGCGATGTCGCGCTTCGGCTTCGGCAGCGGATCATTTGCGGCGAGGTCAGTCACTGATGCGCCTCCAGGCTCAGGCCGAGCAGTCGCTCTTGCAGCGGCATGTCGGCGGCCAGCGCCGCCATCTCGCCGCGATGGACGATGGTACCGTTGTCCATCACCAGCACGTTGTCGCCGAGCTCGCGGGCGGCAAAGAAATTCTGTTCGACCAGCAGGATCGTCGCGCCCCTGCGCTTGATCTCCTTGAGGCACTCGATCAGCGCCATGACGATGGCAGGCGCGAGGCCCTTGGTCGGCTCGTCAATCAAGAGTAGCTTGCGCGGCTCGACGATGGCCCTTGCGATCGACAACATCTGCTTCTGCCCGCCCGAGAGGCTTCCCGCACGCGACAGCCAGAACCGGCGCAGCGCCGGGAAGAAACCAAAGATCCAGTCGAGTTGGGCATCGTCCAACGGACCATCGCGCGCCGCCAGAACCAAGTTCTCTTTCACCGTGAGGTCGGAAAACACGGCCATGCTCTCAGGCACGTAGCCGACGCCGAGCCGCGCGATGTCGGGCGTGGCGCGGCTCTCGATCCGCTCCCCGGCGAAGCTGATCTCGCCGTGCGAGGCCCGCCAGAGCCCCATGATGGTGCGCAGCGTCGTGGTCTTGCCGGCGCCATTGCGGCCGAGCAGCATCGTGGTCTGCCCCTGCGGAACCGCGAGATCGATGCCCTGGAGAATGTGATAGCGGCCGATATGGGTGTGCACGCCGGAGAGTCTTAAAAGGTCGGTCATGCTGCACTCCCTGCAGCCGTCTTGGGCGCCACGCCGAGATAGGCCTCCTGCACGATCGGCGAGGCGATCACTTCGGCAGGCCTGCCGTCGGCGACGAGCTGGCCGTTATGCAGCACGATGATGCGGTCGGCGAGCGAGCGCACCACGTCCATCTTGTGCTCGACGAGCAGGATGATCTTGTTTCGGTCCTGTTTGAGCTGCGCGATCAGGTTCAGGACGACGGGCACCTCGTCGATGCTCATGCCGGCGGTCGGCTCGTCGAACATGAAGACCTCAGGCTCCAGCGCCATCATCAGCGCCACCTCGAGTTTGCGCTGGTCGCCATGCGACAGGGCGGTCGCGGCGACCCCGCGCCGGCTGCCGAGCGCGACCTGGTCGAGGATGCTGTCTGCGCGGGTGATCAGGTCGCGGCGGACCATCCAGGGCCGCAGCATGTCGTAATGGGTGCCGTTCGAAGCCTGCACCGCGAGGCGGACGTTCTCCTCCACCGTGAGGTTCGGGAAGAGATTCGTGAGCTGGAAGGCACGCCCAAGGCCTGCGCGCGTCCGCATCGGGGCGGACTGCCCCGTGATATCGATGCCGTCGAACAGGATGCTGCCGCTGGATGCGCGCAGCTGACCCGAGATCAAATTGAAATAGGTGGTCTTGCCGGCGCCGTTCGGCCCGACGATCGCGGTGAGCTCGCCCGGGCGGAACGTGCAGGTGACGTTGTTGACCGCGACATGGCCGCCGAAGCGGATGGTGAGGTCGCGAGTTTCGAGGGTCAGCGGCATTGGAGTCCGGCGAATGATGGGAACGGAGATATATCCGCGATCACGCTGCGCTCCCTCCCCCGCTTGCGGGGGAGGACTGGGGAGAGGGCTGTTTCGACAATCGAGAATCCCTAACAGGAAAAACCCTCTCCCGGCCTCTCCGGCAAGCGGGAGAGGTGAAGCACCACCGCCCTACCGCTTGTTGCGGACCGGCACGTCCATGTCATCGATCTTCAGCTCGCGCACCGGCTCGAGCACGGCCCAGGCGACGTTCGGATCGACCTTGACCTTGAAGTGATACATGCTCTGGAGCGCTTGATGGTCCTCTTTGCGGAACACCATCTTGCCCTTCGGCGTGTCGAACTCCAGGCCTTCCATTGCCGTGATCAGCTTCTCGGTGTCGGTCGACTTCGCCTTGGTGACGGCGGCGACGACGGACATCGCGGCGGCAAAGCCGCCAGCGGTGAAGAAGTCCGGCGGCGCTTTGAAGCGCTTCTGGTGCTCGGCGAGCAGCCAGTCGTTCACCGGGTTCTTCGGGATCTCGTAGAAATAGTAGGTCGCGCCTTCCATGCCGGGCAGGCCCTTATAGGCCGCGAGCGCCGGCAGGATGTTGCCGCCGGTCGACAGCTCGATGCCGTAGCGCTTGGGATCCATGTCCTGGAGCTTGGCCAGCGGATTGCCCGCGCCGGCCCAGATCACCCAGATCACCTTGCGGCCCGGCTTGTCCTTCAGCGCGTCGAACAGGCGCTGGCCGACGGCGGTGAAGTCGGTGGTCGAGGTGGGCGCGTATTCCTCGGCGGCGAGCGTCGCGCCGGTCTTGGCGAGCGCCTCCTTGAAGGCGGCGACGCCGTCACGGCCGAAGGCGTAGTCCTGCGCCAACGTCGCGACTGTGACGCCCTGCTTGCCGATGGCGACGGCGTTGGAGATCGCGTCCTGCGAGGAGTTGCGCGCGGTGCGGAAGATGTAGCGATTCCACTTCTCGCCGGTAATCTGATCCGCGACCGCGGGCTCGACGATCAGGATCTTCTTGTTCTCCTCGGCCACGGGAAGGATGGCGAGCGCCGCGGCCGATGAGGTCGTGCCGATCGCGATGTCGGCCTTGTCGTCCTGATAGGCTTCCGCGAGCGCGGCCTTGGCGAGATCGGGCTTGCCCTGGTCATCCTTGGTGATGACGACGATCTTGCGGCCGTCGAGCGTCATGGTGCCCTTGGTGGCGTATTCAAAGCCCATTTGCAGACCGGTCTCGGTCTGCTTGGCATAGGCCTCGAGCGGACCGGTCTTGCCGTAGATCAGCGCGATCTTGAGATCGTCGGCCCGTGCGGACGCGCCCGCGGCGAGCGCGAGGACGGCTGTTGCTATGATAAATGATCGACGCACGATATTCCCTCCTGATTTAAAGCTTCTGGCAACAGCGATTTGCACACGCCGAGAAACTTTGCAATTCCACCTTACGGTGGTCTGGCGCGTGAGACCATGTGTGAGAGCGACTTGATCGCCGGTTGCGGCCTGCCCAGGAAATCGGCAGAGCAGATCTTACAAGTGCGCCGCGATCATCTCGGGATCGGGTTACCGGGTTTTGAATCTACCGCCTGAAAGCAGTCCTTATCGCCGGTACCCGCTCGCCCGCGAATAGCCTTGGCGGTTCTGCTGCGTCGGGCGGCTCACCATGTTGACCCGCGCTTCGCTGGAGATTGGCGTTACGAGCTTCAGCTCCTCCAGGAAGATCGGCCGGGAGAAGTAATAGCCCTGCGCGTAGCGGATCTTGGTCGCGGCCTGGAGATAGGCCAGCTCCTCGTAGGATTCGAGGCCTTCGGCAATCACGGTCATGCCGAGCGCTTCGCTCAAGGATTCGATCGCGCGCAAAATGCCCTGGCTGCGCGGACGCTTATGGATGTCAGTGATGAAGGAGCGATCGATCTTGATCTCGTCGGCGGTGATGTCGGCGAGCGCCGAGAGGGAGGAATAGCCGATGCCGAAATCGTCGATCGAGATGCCGACGCCGAGCTTGCGAAACATCGGCAGGATTTCGGCCTGGAAATGATTCTTGGCGACAAAGGCGTCTTCCGTTACTTCGATCATGAAGCGGCTGGGAAAGCCGGTGTCGTCCAGCGCTTGCGCGAAGCTGCGCATGAACTCGGGGTTGCCGGCCTGCTTGGCGGCGACGTTGATGCTGATGGTTGCTTCTGCGCCGAAGGTCTCGTTGATCAGGTCGATCGACTTGACGATCTCGGCCAGCACGAGATGGGTCAGCTCGTCGATCAGTCCGAGCTCGCTGGCGAGATTGATGAACGAGCCGGGCGCCTGGATCACGCCTTCGTCGTCACGCAGGCGCACCAGGGCCTCGATGCCCGTCACGGCCTGCGTCCTGATGTCGACCTTGGATTGGAATGCGCAGCAGAAGCGCTTCTCCAGGATGGCAAGTCGCAGCGACTGCTCGACCTTCATCCGCGCCAGCGCCTCTCGCTCCATGCTGGAATCGAAGAAAGCCGCCGACCCCTTGCCTTCGTTCTTGACGCGGTACATCGCGATGTCGGCGTTCTGGCGCAGGGTTTCGAAGCTGCGTCCGTGATCGGGGTAGAGGCTGATGCCGACCGAGGTGGAGGCGAAGACTTCCGAAGTGTCGATGAAGAACGGCGCGGTGAGCCGCTCCAGGGTCGATTGCATGAATTCGGCGACTTCCTCCTGGCTCTGGATCGGCGACAGCAGCAGGAGGAATTCGTCGCCAGAGATGCGCGAGAGCATGTCGGAATCGCGCAAGTCGCGTCCGAGCCGCTTCGACAGCTCGACCAGCAGCGCATCGCCGACGGCGTGGCCGTAATAGTCGTTGATGTGCTTGAAATTGTCGACGTCGAGAAAGGCCAGCGCAAACCGCTCGCCGCCATCGCGCGCGAGCAGGCCGTTGGCGTGATGCTCGATCACGCGCCGCGAGGGCAGCCCGGTCAGCTCGTCGAAATAGGCCGAGCGGAACAGTTGGTCCTCGAAGTTCTTCTGCTCGGTGATGTCGGAGGAGGCCGAGATCAGGAGCTCGCGTCCGGCGAGGCGGACGGGACGATGGGTCGTGAGCAGCACCTGGCGCGCGGCGCCGTTGTGAATGGCTTCTTCGATGACGACTGCCTGGCCGGCGCTCAGCGCCTGCCGACAGGCTTCGCGGCGCGGCGACAGATCGGGCGAGGGACGGCTGCCGTCCATGCCGAGCTGGGCAGCCGCGGCGTCGTTAACCAGCAGCAGCTCGCCGTGCGCGTCCTGCACGGTCAGGCCGGCCGGCAGCATTCTAACGATTTCCTTGAGAAATCCGAGCTCGGCTTCGCTCGCGCCAGAATATCTATTGTCGTTCATAGAAGTCATGAATCTTGTTGTTTCAGCGCGCTTTTGCAATGGGCGCGATCTTGCGCGGTTCCCTCTTAGGTTTGGTTAAGGGGTCAGAAGAAATACGGGGGTGTTTTGGCCGAAACTTGCGACGATGCGACGCGCGATGTCGATCGTCATTAACAGAGCGTCAATGCGCCCAGGGAAACTGCAAGCAGAGTGCGCGATCCACTTTCGCTTGTATCGAACCGGATCGCGATGAGCTTTGGCTGAACCGATGCGAGCCTCGGGCTCGATCACCTCTCCCGTAGGGAGAGGTCGGATCGCATCGCAAGATGCGATCCGGGTGAGGGGTTAAGCTCTCACTGAACGCTGCGGCCCCTCATCGGGATTGCTGCGCAATCCGACGTGTCCCCGCCGGGGAGAGGTGGCCCGATCGACCGAGCTTTGTTGTCTGTCAGCCGCTCTTGGGGATACGGCATTGCATGATGCAATGAAGGCCGGTCTTCAAGAATGAGAGCTCGGTCTTGCCGTCGAAGGCGGTAAGCGCCGACTTCAGCAATTTGGTGCCGAAGCCCGGTGCCGACACCTCGCCGATGCTCGGCCCCTCGGTCTCATCCCAGGTGATGGTCAGGCGATCGCCGGTGACCGTCCAGGACACCTGCAACAATCCGCGCGGCGCAGAGAACGCGCCATATTTGCCTGCATTGGTGGCGAGCTCGTGAAACATCAGTGACAGCGTGACCGCGAGCTTCGGCGGCAGGAACAGCCGGTCGCCGTTGAGGGTGAAGCGCACATGGCCGTAAGGCCCGAGCTCCGCGATCAGGAGGTCGCGGATATCGCAGCCCGCCTTGTCGATCCGTGAGATCAAATCGTCGGTGCTGGCCAGCGACCGCAGCCTCGGATCGATCCGGGCCCAGACCTGCGGCTGGTCGTGCAGCACCTGATGCAGCACGGCGTGCACCGTCGACAGCTTGTTCTTGAGTCGGTGCTGGAGCTCATCGACCAGCAGCTTGCGATAGTCTTCTTCCTCGATCAGGCGTTTGGAAATCCGGCGCTGCTCGATCAGCAGGGTGCGATAGTGCTCGACACCCCAGATGGTGAGCGCACAGACCACCCAATAGAGCGTCAGCAGCGCAAACCGGGCGCGGTCGGCAGAGGCATCGCCGAAATTGACGATCACGCCGAGCACGCCGCCGAAAAGTGCCGTCACGATGCCGATCCGGAAGCCGCCGAACGCGGCGGCGAAGAACACGGCTGGGAAATACGGGGTGAAGTAGACGTCTGGCCGGATATGGGCGAGAGCCCAGCGCGACAGCGTCGCGAGCAGCAGGCAGGCGACCGCGAAGGCGATGCTCAGACCGAGCGATGGCGGTGCCACGCCCTGCCAACCCTTGCGGAACTCGTCGATCAGCTTCCCCATGCCCAGCCCGGTCGCGATGCCCGTCCGAAAGTCGAGCCATGGGTGCGAATGTTACGCATGTCGGACACGCAAGCAAAGCTTGCCTTGCCGCGGGCCGGCGGGAATAGTGACCGTCGCGGCGCCGTCATCTGTCAGTGTCCGCCATCTGAAAATCAAATCATTCGAAAACGGGAACATTCCATGGGCAGGTTGGACGGCAAGGTTGCGATCATCACCGGCGCGACGAGCGGGATCGGATTGCGTACCGCGGAAGTCTTCGTTGCCGAAGGTGCCAAAATTGTGATCGCCGGCCGGCGCGTCGCCGAAGGCGAGGCGCTGGCGAAGCAGCTCGGGCCGACGTGCGTCTTCCGCCAGACGGACGTGACGGTCGAAGCGCAGATGCAGGCGCTGATCGCGCTCGCGGTGGACACATTCGGCAACATCGATTGCCTCTTCAACAATGCCGGCGGTCCGGCGCAGACCGGCGGCATCGAAGGCCTCGAGGTCGAGCGGTTCGACGCGGCGATGGCGACGCTGGTGCGCAGCGTCATGCTCGGCATGAAGCACGCGGCGCCCCACATGAAGAAGCAGGGTTTTGGCAGCATCATCAACAATGGCAGCATCGCCGGCCGTCTCGCCGGGTTCTCGTCCTCGATGGTCTATAGCGCGGCCAAGGCGGCGGTGATCCATCTCACCAAATGCGTGGCGATGGAGCTCGGCGAGTCAAACGTGCGCGTCAACTCGATCTCGCCCGGCGCGATCGCAACCGGCATCTTCGGCAAGGCACTGGGGCTGTCGACCGACGCCGCCGAGAAGACGCCGGCGGTGATGCGCGAGGTCTACAAGACCGCGCAGCCGATCCCGCGCGCCGGTCTCCCTGATGACATCGCTCAGGCCGCGGTGTTCCTGGCGAGCGACGAGTCCAGCTTCATCAACGGCCATGACCTCGTCGTTGACGGTGCAATGACCGGCGGCCGCAACTGGAGCCAGCAGCAACAGGGTTACGTGGCCTTGCGCAAGGCGTTCGATCAGGGGGCGTAGCGGCGAGCGGGCGGCGAAGCATCCAGCCTGTTTCCGCGGAGATAGTCTGGATTGCTTCGCTTCGCTCAATGACGGTGTGGCGCTAAATCGCCTTCACCCGCACCTGCAAGCCGTCCCGCGGCTTCGGGATCGGCCACATCTGCCAGTCCGGTTTGTAGCCCGGCTCCAGCGACACCTCGATGTTCTGCAAAAAATGCCGCGCGAAGCATTTCGCCTGCATATAGGCGAAGTGCAGGCCGAGGCACATATGCGCGCCGCCGCCGAACGGCACAAAGGCGAAGCGGTGGCGATTGCGCTGGGCTTCCTCGGTGAAGCGCAGAGGATCGAAACGGTCCGGCTCCGGCCAGATGTCCTTCATGTGATGTGTGTAGAGCGGATTGACGCCGACAGCGGTGCCGGCCGGGATCGTAAAGCCCTTGAAAGTGAAATCGCGCATCGCGCGGCGCGGCATCGATGGTACCGGCGGCTTGATCCGTAGCGCCTCCTTAAACGCCATCTCCGACAGCGACATCTTTTCGAGATCGTCGAAGCTGCTCGGCGCATTCGGAGCGAGCCCCAGCGCGAGGATCTCCTCCCGCAGCCTGTTCTGCCAGCCCGGATTTGCCGCGAGCTCGCCGATGAAGGAGGTCAGCGACGAGGTCAGCGTGTCGTGCGCCGCCATCATCAGGAAGCTCATATGGTCGACGATATCCTGCTCCGACAGCAGCGCGCCGTCTTCATGGGTGGCGCGGCAAAGCTGCGAGAACAGGTCGTCGCCGCCGTGATTGCCGCGTCGCAGCGGAATCTGCTCGCGGAAATAGGCGACGATGCGTTTGCGTCCCTTCACGCCTCGCGCCATCTGGGTGCCCGGCAGGGGGCGGCGGATCGGGGCGACGGCGGCCGCGACCATGTCGACGAAGGCACGGTTGATCTCGTCGACTTCCGGTCCGATGTCGGCACCGAGGAACGAGGCCGCAGCGAGATCAAGCGTGAGCTGCTTCATCGCCGGATAGAGCTGCATCTCGCCGGGCTTGGCCTTCCACTGCGCGACGCGCGCGGAAATGCCGCGATCGAGATCGCGCAGATACGACTTCATCGGACCGGACTTGAACGCGACCGATAGCGCCTTGCGATGCAGGCGGTGCTCATCGAAATCGAGCAGCATCAGCCCGCGCGGAAATAACAGACCGAGCACCCTGTTCCAGCCGTGTGTCGACGAGAACAGCTTCTGCTGGTCGAACAGCACGAGCTCGTTCGCTTCCGGACCGAGCAGCACGACATTGGTCTCGCCGAAAATGTGCGTGCGGTAGACCGGGCCGTATTTGGCGCCGTTCGCCTCGACGTGGCCCTTGGGGTCGGCGAGCACCTGAAAGGTCTTGCCGATAATCGGCCAGCCCTCGTCGCCGGGGATGTGCGTCAGCTCATTGCGCCTCGGTGGGCTGACGGCAAGCGGAGGGGCGGCCACATTCTGCATCGACATGACGATCGCTCCGGTTGGCGGACACGGTCAGCATAGCACAGCCGATTGCGGTGACGCGGCGGTCGTTTGCGCACAAAATCGTCACACGCACGTCGTTGTCGTCCCGGCGAAGCCGGGACAATCGCATTTGAGAGCGGTCCTTGCGACCGATCCTTCGAGACACCCGCCTTTGGCGGGCCCTCAGGATAAGGACTGAGCTCGCGGCAGCAGATTCGGCGGAGGCCGATGCCGCTTAGCCTGATCCCGAGGAGACCGCGCAACGGTCGTTAAGGACGAGGCGCTCGCTCAGGCGCCGCCAAGTATATGAGATAGCGCTCTGCGGGAGTGCGCCTACCGCTTCGCCGCTTCCTTCTGCAAATCCGGTGCGTTGACGGCGGGAATCGCGACGCGGCCGGGGCCGGTCACCTTCAGCGCCTCGGCGGCCTTCTCGTTCTCCATGATCTTGGCCATCACGGCCTGGCCCGCGCGCTCGAAGATCGCGCGATTCTCGATCACGAATTTTTGCGACCTGCGAAGACCGTCGATATAGCCGTTGATCTCCGGCACGACGTAGCGCGCGACCATGTCCCAGCTGCGGCGCGTATTCTCCGGATTGGCCCAGTCATGCACGAAGCCGATGATGGCGCCGACGCCGCCGGACACTTGCATCACATTCTTGATGGTTTTGACGAGATCGTCGGGCGTGCCGATGGTGGATGCCGCGCCTTCGACGAAGGCGGTCTTGTCCACGGCCTCATCAGGTGAGGAAAAAGCCGTGAGGCCCGGACGTTGCAACGTGCCGACATTATATTCGTTGTGCCAGCGCATCAGCCCTGCACCGGCCTCGCGGCGCGCCTGCTCGCGTGTCTCGGCGATATGCCAGGTCAGGAGCACGCGCCAGTCGGCGCGGCTCACATTGGTGCCGTGTTTTTTCGCCGCGTCCTCGGCGAACTGCCATTGCTGCTGCAGCGACATCAGTCCCTGCGTCGTCATCGAGCCCAGCGAGATGATGCCGATGCCGTATTTTCCGGCGAGCGTCATGCCGGAGGGAGAGATCTGCGAGGCCACTACGAACGGCATCTCCTCCTGCAAGGGCAGGATCTGGAGCGCGGCGTCGTTCATGGTGAACCAGTCGCTCTTCGCGGTGACGCGCTCGCCGTTGAAGAGGCGGCGGATCACGCCGATCGCCTCGTCCTGGCGGTCGCGCTGCGTCATCGGGTCGATGCCCAGCGTGTGCGCGTCGGACGCCAGCGCGCCCGGGCCGGAGCCGAAGATGGCGCGGCCGCCGGTCATATGGTCGAGCTGCACCATGCGCTGGGCGACGTTGAAGGGATGGTGATAGGGCAGCGACACCACGCCGGTGCCGAGCTTGATCCGCTTGGTGCGCTCGCCGGCCGCGGCCAGGAACATCTCGGGCGATGCGATCATCTCCCAGCCGGAGGAGTGATGCTCGCCGCACCAGAACTCGTCATAGCCGAGGCTATCCAGCTGCTCGACCAGGTCGAGGTCGCGCCGGAACTGGAGCATCGGATGCTCCCCGATCGGATGATGCGGGGCAAGAAAGGCTCCAAACTTCAGGCGTGCCATGGCGTTCTCTCCGGCTTTGATTTTCTGTTTGTTGAAGCGGCGAGGCTACGTGCTCGCGGAAGCGAACGCAATCGCACGATGTCCCGCATGGCGGAATGCACGCATGCGTCTGTCTTTTTCCTCTCCCATTCTTGCGTGCAGGCGCTTACGGCCGGGCTTGTCCCGGCCACACCCGCGACCTTTGTCAGGGAACGAAGAACGTAGATGCCGTGCTCTGCGCCGGAAGGCGATCGCGTTTGATCATTCACAGGAGATCGTCATTCTCCGACGGTGGCTGGCGCAGGGCGCGACCGCCGCCTTGATGGTGCGAGCAGGTGCCGGCGATGTTGCATCTGTTGGTCACCCTAATGGGGCTGCCGGGCCTTCAGCGCGCAGGATTTCTCGTCTCGCTTGGGCTGTCTGTCACATTCACATGATCTGCGCCGCATTTCTGGCGTGAATGCGCCCCGCATCGGCACGAACTCAGGGCATTGCGGTTAATGAGCGCAGATTCCACGGGAAATCCTGTCGATTCTGCAGGATTGACAGCACACGGCCTTTTTATTTCGCAACGCAGCAACTATCTGGTTTGGCTGGAGTTGAACCTCGCTCATCAGGAAGTTGCAGTGTCGTTAGCCAGAAATGTCGATCTCTTGAGACGTCTGCCAAAGCTGGATGGTCTGCGCTTTGCCGAACTCGGCCGCAGCGCAGATTCATCCAGCCCACTGCAAGAGGTCACGGGCTTCGGTGTCAATCCCGGGGCCTTGCGCATGTTCGCGTTCGTGCCGGCGCAGCTTCAGCAGCCGCGCGCGCTCGTCGTCGTGCTGCACGGCTGCGGCCAGACCGCTTGCGGCTACGATCTCGGCGCCGGCTGGTCGACGCTGGCGAAGCATTACGGCTTCGCGCTGCTGATGCCCGAGCAGCAGCGCATCAACAACGGCAACACCTGCTTCAACTGGTTCAATCCGGAAGACACCGCACGGGACAGCGGCGAGGCGTGTTCGATTCGCGAGATGATCGCGCACATGGTGGAAGCGCATCGCATCGACCCCAGGCGCATCTTCATCACCGGCCTGTCCGCCGGCGGCGGCATGACCTCGGTGATGCTCGCGACCTATCCGGAAGTCTTCGCGGCCGGCGCGATGATCGCCGGCTTGCCCTATGGCATTGCCTCGAACCTGCGCGAGGCGCTGGACGGCATGTTCCATTCCCCGGCGCGTCCGGCGCGCGAGCTCGGCGATCTCGTGCGCCGCGCCTCTGATTATCGTGGTCCCTGGCCGAAGGTGTCGGTGTGGCACGGCAGCGCCGACCGCACCGTCAACCCCGGCAATGCCAACGAGATCGTCAAGCAATGGCTCGATTTACACGATCTGCCCGAGGTGCCGATGGCGGAGACCATTGTGGACGGCTATCCGCGTCAGGCCTGGTGGAACGAGGACGGCGAGACGCTGGTCGAGTCCTACGCCATCACCGACATGGCGCACGGCACGCCGCTTGGTCTTGCCGACAACGATCAGCGCTACGGCATGGAAGGCGCATTCCTGATCGAGGCCGGCATCTCCTCGTCCTATCACATCGCAAAGTTCTTCGGTCTCACCGGCTGGATTCCGGAGGCGAAGAAGGCGCAAGCCAAGTCATCGAAGCCGGCGCTGACGCCCGCGCCGCATCTCGCCCGCTCGATCCTGACCGCTGTCGCCGAAAAGCCGGCCGAGCCGAAGCGCGAGAGAACACGCAGCTTCGATCTCGGCCAGATCATCACGCGCGCGCTGACGGCGGCGGGGTTGATGAAGTAGTTTGTCGCGCAGGCAGGTGATACTCACTACGCCGTTGCGCCAATCATCTCGATCGGCGTCACCGTGACCTCGCCGCCGGCCACCTTGCGCGTCATCTCCTGATAGGCTCGAAAGAAGTCGCGCGATTGCAGGGTTTTTTGCGCGGTATCGTCCATGACGCTGGCGAGGTGGATATAGCTGCCGTCGTCGCGGTGCTTCAGGACACGATAGCCGATCCGCCCTTTCAGCTCCGGATCGCCGTCGATCGCCTTGATGAAACGGCCGACCTCCTGGTGCCAGGCCTCCGTCGTGCCGCTCCTGAATTCATACTTGATCATGAAGTGCTTCATGTGACGCTCCCTGTTCGTCATGTGCGTCATCATCTGCGCCTTGCAAGCGATCCTGCAAGTATGGACAAAATTGATAGTATGGATTTTTTCGGCGCCGCCCCTATTCTCGTCAAGCTGGATGCGCATGGAGGAGACGACATGGCCACGGCAATGGTGAAGGCAACAGCGAACCCGGCGCGCACCTGTCCGGTCGCGGCGTTTCAGAAGATGATCAGCGGCAAGTACAAGCTGCGCATCGTCTGGGATTTGAAGGATGGTCCGCGCCGCTACGGCGAGATCAGGAGCGGTCTGCTCCGCGGTACGGAAGGCAGCGCGGAGATCACCCCGCGCGTGCTCAGCCGCGAATTGAAGGCGCTGACGGCGAGCGGCCTGATCGACCGCAAGGATTTTGGCGAGGTGCCGCCGAAGGTCGAGTATCGCCTGACCAGCAAGGGCAGGAGTTTTGTGCCGGTCGTCGCCGCGATCCGGGAATGGGGCGACCGTAACCTGAGCGAACCCGCGGCGCTGGCGGACGCCGCCGAGTAGAACCTTACATCTCGCCGGTGATGAACGGATTGGTCATCCGCTCCTGGCCGATGCTCGAGCCGGCGCCGTGTCCGCAGATGAAGCCGACGTCATCGCCGAGCGGCAAGAGCTTGGTCTTTATCGAGTTGATCAGCGTGGCGTGACTGCCGCCAGGCAGGTCGGTGCGTCCGACCGAGCCGGCGAACAGGACGTCGCCGACATGCGCAAAACGCAAGTCCTTGTTGAAGAACACCACACTGCCGGGCGAGTGGCCGGGGCAGTGCAGGATGTCGAACTGCAAGCCGCCGATCGAGACGCTGTCGCCTTCGTCGAGCCAGCGGTCCGGCGCAAAGTTGCGCACCCCCGTCATGCCGAAGCGCGCGCCGCTCTCGACCACATTGTCGAGCAGGAACTTGTCCGCTTCATGCGGGCCCTCGATCGGCACCTTCAGCGCCGCGCGCAGATCGGCCGCGCCGCCGACATGGTCGATATGGCCGTGGGTCAGCCAGATCTTCTCCACGGTGACCCCGGTCTGCTTGATCGCATCCAGAATCTTCGGCACGTCGCCGCCGGGATCGATCACCACGGCCTTTTTGGAGGGCTCGTCCCAGATGATGGTGCAGTTCTGCTCGAACAGCGTCACGGGAACGATGATCGCCCCGGCTTTGGCTTTGGTGTCATTTTGCTCGGTCATGGCCTCACAATGCCGATTTTTGCCAGGCCGCCAAGCAAAAGATTCGGGCCAAACAGCCGGAACGAGTCCGGGAACAATCGTCACACGGCGGTCCCAATTGATCTGCCAATTTGAACCGGGGCGTCGCTGTCGCGTTCTCCCGCGCGAGGGCGCAGATTTGGGTGGTCTTTCGGCATGGCTCAAGGCAATGCGAATTGGTGGCGCGACGGCATCTTCTATCAGATCTACCCGCGCTCGTTTCAGGATTCGAATGGCGACGGCGTCGGCGATCTCGCCGGCATCCTCAGGCGGCTGCCTTACGTCAAATCGCTCGGCGTCGACGCGATCTGGCTGTCGCCGATCTTTCCCTCGCCGATGGCGGATTTCGGCTACGACATTTCCGACTATACCGGCATCGAGCCGCTGTTCGGCACGATGGACGATTTCGATGCGCTGCTCGCGGCCGCCCATGACAACGGCCTGAAGCTGATCCTCGATCTCGTTCCCAACCACACCTCGGACCAGCATCCCTGGTTCATCGAGAGCCGGTCCTCACGCGACAATCGCAAGCGCGACTGGTACATCTGGCGAGATCCGGCGCCGGATGGCGGCGTGCCGAACAACTGGCTGTCCGAGTTCGGCGGCAGCGCGTGGCAATTCGACGAGACTACGGGCCAATATTACTACCATGCTTTCCTGGCCCAGCAGCCGGATCTCAACTGGCGCAATCCGAAGGTTCGCACGGCGATCTACGACGTGATGCGGTTCTGGCTGGAGAAGGGCGTCGACGGCTTTCGCGTCGACGTGATTTGGCACCTGATCAAGGACGCCGAATTCCGCGACAATCCACCGAACCCGCACTACGTCGAGGGCCGGCCGCCGAACGAGAAGATACTGACGCAATACTCGACCGATCAGCCGGAGGTGCATGACGTAATCGCGCAGATGCGGCGTGTCACCGATGCCTTTGGCGCGCGCGTCTTGATCGGCGAGATCTATCTGCCGCTGCATCGCCTGATGGCCTATTACGGCAACGATCTGACCGGCGCGCAGATGCCGTTCAACTTCGCGCTGCTCTCGACCTTCTGGAGCGCGCGCTCGATCGAGAAGATCATCGAGGATTACGAGAAGGCGCTGCCGCGCGGCGCCTGGCCGAACTGGGTGCTCGGCAATCATGACCGTCCGCGCGTTGCCAGCCGCGTCGGTCCCGAGCAGGCGCGTGTCGCCGCCATGCTGCTGCTGACGTTGCGCGGCACGCCGACGCTCTATTACGGCGACGAGATCGGCATGCATCAGCTCGCGATCGCGCCCGAGGACGTGCGCGACCCCTTCGAGAAGAACGTGCCCGGCCTCGGTGTCGGCCGCGACGGCTGCCGCACCCCGATGCAATGGGATTCCTCCAATTTCGCCGGCTTCTCGGAGGTCCGGCCGTGGCTGCCGCTGCCGGAAGATCACATCCGCGAAAACGTCGTCAGTCTCGAAGCCGATCCACGCTCGATCCTCACGCTGTACAAGCGCCTGATCGCGTTGCGGAAAGCCTCCCCGCCGCTGGTCGCGGGTGATTATCACCCGATCTCGGCGCAAGGCGATCTCCTGATCTATTGCCGCGAGGCCGGCGGCAAGGCGGTGATCGTGGCGCTCAATCTCGGCGCCGATCCGATCGCTGTCACCACCAGCGCCATCCGCTTCGGCAGCGAGATCCTGCTGTCGACGTTTCTCGATCGCGAGGGCGAGCAAATCGAAGGCGTGCTGAATCTGCGTGCCAATGAGGGCGTGGTGGTGGCGCCGTCTTCGTAGCCCTTGCCTTCGGCAGAAGAACGGTGGAGGAGATGACCACCGCTATCTCCTCGTCATTGCGAGCGCAGCGAAGATTCCATGGGGGTGGATAGCGACCAAGTCTGAGGCCAGACTGAGGTTGCATCCATTCAACCTGGAGACGACGATGTTGCTCGATCATCCTATC